>CATXJC010000092.1 GCA_958369755.1 uncultured Prevotella sp. | reverse complement strand
CCCATAGCCCAGCGATATGCCAATGTTGACGAACTCAAAGCCGATTTCATGGCTCACAGAAACAGGCATCTATCCGGTATCAAGCGTATCGGAATCGCAGCTTTGGTCTGTATCATCTTATTTGGTTTCATCAGTTATCCTTTACTGCATCAGCAGGAAAAGAGCATTAACCTCACCCCGGCACATCACGAAGCCAAGAAGGATACAGTTATCCGCCAGCAAGCCGGTGAGGCAACCCCACTCTCTGAAAGCAAACATTCCCAGCAGCCAGCAGCTGATGAGCCATCTTCTGCATCACAGGCACAAGCCGCCGAACTCCTATCCGAAGGCAAGAAGACAATCGACAAGATGTGGAAGGAATCCGGCATAGACACCATCCGGTCTGTTGAGAAAAAGAGCGAAGCATTCTATCAGTTTGTAGATAAGAGTAATGAATTCATCACAACGACTTATCCGCAGACATTCTCTAGAGACATCGCTGGCAAGGCAGATATCATCTATGAGCTATCCTCCTATAACGCTGAGAGATATATAAGACCCACCTTGTCGGGATTTCAATCTTCCAGATAATGCTCCACGATAATGCCATTCTTCTTACCTATGGCATAAGTGACCGGCTCCCTATCTCCATGTTTCCAGCCATGAAGATAAGCAGGTTCATGGTTGATGAAATGATGGCACTCGAAGGTATCATCTTTCGACATTCTGGTATTTGCTGATGACAGAACTCTGAAACTACCATTTCCCTGATACCTGATGATGCAGGTTCTGTCGGGCAGCCAGGAAAGTTTGAGCATCTGTCCCTCATAAAGATCATCACAAGATATTTCCTTGCCAATAACCATCTGACTCTGCTGCTCTCCCGTTCCTTGCGACAATCCAAACTCCTCAAAGTCTGCATAACCGAGAAAATTAGCCAGCACATTCTTGGTAAACTTACTGGCAGAAACCCCTTCGCTCACGTATCCCCAGAATCGTCGCAGCGTAGAGGCACTCACCCTTTGCTGGGTACGTTCCTCCACCTTTTCGCTCAACCAAGCGAAGTCGCGGGGCACAACCATCTTGCGTCCCACCATTTTTTCTATCATTTCACGTAATATCTGTTCCATGCTGCAAAGATACTGAAACAAATCCAGCCAACACACAAAAAGCCAATATTTCCACTAAAAACACCTCATATTTTGAACTTGGAACGGAATGGAACGCTGAAAAAGCAGAAAAAACACCTATTTTTGCAAAAAAATCAGCTCACAATGAACAACTTTAGAAAAAAAATGGTATATTTGCAGTGCTGTTCTAAACAAGCAGCAGACATGTTAAGGAAACAACCATGCTTGGTTCGTACTGAGAATCTGGACAATTCATTGTACACAAGAACGAAGACAAAAGTTGTTCACCCAACCGTGTATTATTGTATCCATTCCGCTTCGGCGGGATGGGTATCAACATATACCCATTGGTGTGAGCTGATTTTCATTCTTTGTGTACAGGTAGTCCAGAACCTTCAGAACAGAATGAAATTGGTTCGCACCTTTTTTGTGCCTAAGAATGAAATAACAAACAAGTAAATGATTAGCTTATGAGACAAAAGAAAGCACCTATTGATTACCAATTGGAGTACATGGAGCACCTCTTCTTCTGCATCAAACATAAGAAGACCGAAAGCTATGTTATCCATCGAATCTGGGATAAACTAGATGATATGAGAATTCGATTTGTCGTACAACAGAAAGTAGAACTTCCAAATGGAAGATATGCTTTGGCAGACTTATATCTTCCACAAATTGGAATCTTTGTCGAAATCAACGAGCCATTCCATGCCTTTCAGAAGAAAGAAGACGATTATCGAAATGAGAATATCATAAAACTAACTCAAAACGATCAATTCATCATCTCCTGTGGCAATCCAAACAAAGACGGCGAATGGTTAAGTCTAAATGAGATTCATCAGCAAATAGACCAATGTGTAGCATTCATCAAGGAGCGCATTAATCAAATTCAAGACTTAAAGCCGTGGGATATGAGCAAATGGCTTTCTGTGGAATATCACAAACAGAAAGGTGTGTTTAAAGCCGAGGACAATGACCAGCTCCGAACTATAGATGACATTTGCGCCGTTTTCAACACTAAGCCGAAGTATCATGGCTATTTGAGAGTTGGAACAGCCTCTGTACCCAACAAAGAGAAACTGGAAATTTGGTATCCTAATATTCATAACCGCAGCGGGTGGAGCAACCATCTTTCGGAAGACCAAGACACATTCGAAGAATTCAATGAAAAGGATGAGATAAAGCGTAAGAAGCATGTTGACACTTGCATTGAAGACAATAAACTACGCATCACATTCTTTCGTCATAAAGACGAACTTGGAATGGAATTCTATAAGTTCATTGGAATCTTCGCTCTCGATATAGAAGAGAGCAAGAAACAGAACAAATGTATTTGGCGCAGAAAGAGTAGAGAATATAAACTATAATATAAATTTTACAACTTACCAAATTCTAATGGTTGACAACATTTAAATAATCAAGCGCCAATACTTTTTTCAAAATATTGGCGCTTTTTTTTGAAATTTTCCCTTCATATTACTATATTATAAAGGTATAACCAAAAAGAAAGAATAAAATGGCAAGAAGTTTCACAAATTTTTAAAATAACCATCCTATGACATACGAAGATTTCAAGCAATTGGCTGAGCATCCACAGCATCGGGATGTTCCTGCCATCTTCAAGCTCGAAGTTT
>CATXJC010000091.1 GCA_958369755.1 uncultured Prevotella sp. | reverse complement strand
CGCAGCATTTTACAGAAAAAGGGTTGCAATCCTCGAAAAGATGGATTGCAACCCTTTATACCTTATTATATATAAGAGTTAAGATAACTCTATCATATATTCAAATGTGGAAGCTGATTACAGCTGAGCCAACTCTACAACCTTATCGACTGCAGCGCTCAAGCCGTCCTTGTTCTTACCGCCAGCCTGAGCATAGTGAGGCTGACCGCCACCGCCACCCTGAATCAACTTGGCAGCTTCGCGAATCATCTTACCAGCATTCAAACCGTGATCCTTTACCATATCATCGCTGAACATTACGCTGAGCATAGGCTTGTCGTTATAAACAGAACCTACCACGCAGATCATGTTCTCAGGCAAAGCCTCACGAACCTTGAATACCAAATCCTTGGCAGCTGCTGGCTCCATTGGCAATACGGCTGTAACAACCTTCACGCCGTTGATTTCTCTTGCATTCTCTACAAGCTTATCCTTGGCACGCTCCACAGCCTGAGCCTGGAACTTCTCAACATCCTTCTTCAAGGCATCGTGCTCGTCGATGTACTTTCTGATGACACCTTCGAGATCCTTGGCGTTGTTGAACAAGCCCTTCAAGGCTACGATGGTATCCTGTAAACCGTAGATAGCCTCCTCGCAAGCCTTGCCTGTCAAAGCCTCGATACGGCGGATGCCGGCTGCTACGCTGCTCTCAGAGATAATCTTGAAGAAACCAATCTTACCGGTGCTCTTGGCGTGAATACCACCACAGAACTCGGCTGATGGACCGAAGCGAACTACACGAACCTTGTCGCCATACTTCTCGCCGAAGAGGGCGATAGCACCAAGTTCCTTAGCCTCCTCGATAGGAGTATCGCGGTGCTCATCCAATGGATAGTCGGCACGGATCATCTCGTTTACCATGTGCTCTACCTTGCGGAGCTCCTCATCAGTTACTTTCTGGAAGTGAGAGAAGTCGAAACGCAAGGTGTCCTTGTCTACATAAGAACCCTTCTGCTCTACGTGGTCACCCAAAACCTGCTTCAGGCAGTAGTCGAGCAAGTGGGTAGCTGTATGGTTGGCTGCGCTTCCCTCGCGGTTCTCGATATCTACGCAAGCCATGAAATCAGCGTTTACATCCTTTGGCAACTCCTTTACGATGTGGATGCTCTGGTTGTTCTCGCGCTTGGTGTCGATAACCTGGATGGTCTCATCCTCGCTAACGAGCACACCCTTGTCGCCAACCTGTCCACCCATCTCACCATAGAATGGAGTGTTGTCGAGTACCAACTCATAGAAAGAGTTCTTCTTCTGAGTCACCTTGCGGTAGCGCAGGATGTGGCACTCATATTCTGTATAGTCGTAACCCACGAAGTTCTGGTCGCCTTCCTTCAAAACCTCCCAGTCGCCGTTCTCTACGGCAGCAGCATTGCGGGCACGCTCTTTCTGCTTCTTCATCTCCTCGTCGAAGCCTGCAGCATCTACGGTGTAACCATTCTCACGGCAGATAAGCTCTGTAAGGTCGAGAGGGAAACCGTAGGTATCGAAGAGGCGGAATGCACTTACGCCATCAAGCTGAGTCTCGCCATGAGCCTTGAGCTCGTCCATATCGCCATTGAGGAGGTTGATACCCTTCTCCAAGGTGCGGAGGAATGAATCCTCTTCCTCTTTCATCACGCGGGTGATGAGCTCCTGCTGAGCTGGCAACTCAGGGAAGGCTGCACCCATCTGCTCTACCAATACATTGACGAGCTTGTACATGAATGCCTGCTTCTGACCGAGGAATGTGTAAGCGTAACGTACGGCACGGCGCAAGATGCGTCGGATTACGTAACCTGCCTTGGCGTTGCTTGGCAACTGACCGTCGGCGATAGAGAAGGCTACGGCACGGAGGTGGTCGGCGCAGACACGCATAGCGATGTCAATCTTCTCCTGCTCATCCTTGCCCTCGCCATTCTCACCAGTAGGAGTAGTGAAGCCATACTTCTTGCCAGAGATAGCCTCAATTTCCTTGATGATTGGCTGGAAGATATCTGTATCATAGTTAGAGTGCTTGTCCTGCAACATGCGAACCAAGCGCTCGAAGCCCATACCTGTATCGATAACGTGCATTGGGAGAGGTTCGAGAGAACCGTCAGCTTTGCGGTTGTACTGCATGAACACGATGTTCCAGATTTCGATGACCTGAGGGTTATCCTTGTTTACCAACTCACGGCCTGGCACCTGAGCCTTCTCCTCTGGAGTACGAGAATCCACGTGAATCTCTGAGCAAGGACCGCAAGGACCTGTTTCGCCCATCTCCCAGAAGTTGTCGTGCTTGTTACCGTTGATGATGTGGTCGGCTGGCACGTGCTTAGCCCAGTAACCTGCAGCCTCGTTGTCGCGTTCCAGACCTTCCTCCTTGCTACCCTCGAATACGGTAACATAGAGATCGGCAGGGTTGAGCTTCAAAACTTCAGTAAGATACTCCCATGCCAAATCAATGGCACCCTCCTTAAAGTAGTCGCCGAAGCTCCAGTTACCGAGCATCTCGAACATGGTGTGGTGGTAAGTATCGTGACCCACCTCTTCGAGGTCGTTGTGCTTACCGCTTACACGGAGACATTTCTGAGTATCAACACGACGAACATCCTTGCCTGGGTCTTTTGTACCGAGGATGATGTCTTTCCACTGGTTCATACCAGCGTTTGTAAACATCAGCGTTGGGTCATCCTTGATAACCATAGGTGCTGATGGAACAATCTTGTGGCCTTTACCTTCGAAGAATTTCTTGAAGGATTCGCGCACTTCATTAGCTGTCATCATAT
>CATXJC010000090.1 GCA_958369755.1 uncultured Prevotella sp. | reverse complement strand
ATCAGTCCACTCAAAAAATGATATTTCAATTTCATAATCTACTCGTTTTTAAAAGGTTACATTAATTCCGAATGAATAATTTCTTGTAAGAGGATAGTAGTTGCCTGATACAGCCTCTGGATCTACGCCGTCGAAGCTGGTGATGGTAAACAGGTTGTCGATACTACTGTATATTCTCAATCGGCTAATGCCATATTTAGATGTCAGCTGCTTAGGAAGGGTATAACCCACCTGCAGGTTTCTCAACTTGGCATAAGATGCATCCTGAACCCAGAAGCTGGAAGTAACTCGGTTCTGAGAATCCTTCATTGACAAGCGTGGATAAGAGGCATTCGGATTAGGATTGCTCTCGGTCCAGCGGTCCATGTGAATCTCGTTCACCTTACCGCCATTGTAGAATGCATATCTGATTTCTGCCACTGGCATACCCTTTACGTCGGCTGCACCCTGGAGCAAGGCACTCATGTCGAAGTCCTTGTACTGAACAGAGAAGTTCAGACCGAAGTTGATCTTTGGGAAGTAAGAACCCAATACCTTACGGTCGCGGCTATCTACTGAGCCTGAACCATCCAGGTCGCGATACTTCAAATCACCTGGTTTTGGAGTACCGGTAGCCTGAGGAACATGAGCCTTTACGTCGGCTTCATCCTTGAAGATGCCATCGCATACGTAGCCATAGTAAGCCCACAATGGATCACCTACCGACTGTCCTGGAGTGTCACCACCCTTCAGGTCGAGGATCTTGGTAGATACACGGCTGAAGTTGGCGCCTACATTGTAGGTCCAGTCACCGATGCGGTTGTTATGACCCACCTGCACCTCGAAACCGGAGTTGCGAACCTTTCCTGCATTCTGCATAGGAGCACCTACACCCAGTGTATAAGGGATAGGCAACTTCAGGAGAATGTCGCGGGTTTCCTTATGGAAATAGTCGAAGCCGAAGGTGAGCTTATTGCCCAGGAAGGTGGCATCGATACCGATGTCATACTGGCTGGTCTTCTCCCAGGTCAGGTCTCGGTTAGCCATAGTGCTGGCGATGGAAATACCTGGATACAGGGTGTTGCCGAAGCTGTAGTCGTAGCCATACTCGTAGGTAGTCTGGTAAGGATAGTTGGAACTAACGGTATCCTGGTTACCCAGAAGACCCCATGAACCGCGGAGCTTCAGGTTATCTACCCAAGAAACATTAAACCAGGATTCCTCAGAGATTCTCCATCCTACAGAGAATGATGGGAAGGCACCGAAGCGCTTGTTCTTTGGGAAACGGGATGTTCCGTCATAGCGCAGGTTTGCCTCGAACAGGTAACGGTCATCGTATGAATAGTTCAGACGGCCGAATACGGAACGCAGAGAGTATTCTGTCTCTGTACCGTAAGTGGTCTGAGTGGTCACTTCACCGGCATTGATCTGGTCGAGTGTATTTGAGTTAGGCAGGTTCTTTCGTGATGCCTGCAGATAGCGCATCTGGTTGTAAATCTGAGAGTAACCCAGCAATGCGCCTACGGTATGCTTACCGAAGGTCTTGTTGTAGTCCAGGTATGCCTGGAGGTTCAGTTCCACCTTCTTGGCATCATACTCTGTCAGCTGGTTCTGGGTAGTCTTGACAGGAGTATCTGAATCTGCTGTGTAGAAACTCTGGGTATATAAATGGGTAGGATTATCCAGCAGGTTGAATGTGGTGGCAGCAATACCACGCAACTTCAAGCCGTCGATGATGTCGAGATCCATTCCCAGGCTACCCTGGAAGTTGTTGTTGATCTGCTTGCTGGTTCCGCCGTTTCGGGCAGACGCTACAGAGTTATGCTCGTTCTTGAACAGGGCATAGTTGCCGTTCTTGAACTGGATAGGAGTAACCGGAGTCTCGCGGAATGCGTAGTGCATCAGGTTGTCGATGCCTTCTGCTGGAGCAGTCATCACGCTGCGATATACTGCCATGTTGGTAGTAACCTTCAGGCGCTTGTTGATGTAAGCCTCCAGGTTGGCACGTACATTGAACTTGTTATAGTTGGTATTCTCTATCAAACCATCCTTGTCGTGGTAGTTGATAGCCAGAGAGTAGGTAATCTTGTCGCTACCGCCCTTGATGCTCAGGTGATGGTTGTGGAAGAGACCGTTCTCGCTCAGCAAGGTACCCAACCAGTCGGAGTTGGCATAATGATCCGGGTCAGAACCATCCTTGAATTTCTTCAGGGCATCCTG
This sequence comes from uncultured Prevotella sp., assembly GCA_958369755.1. Classification (GTDB taxonomy): domain Bacteria; phylum Bacteroidota; class Bacteroidia; order Bacteroidales; family Bacteroidaceae; genus Prevotella. The sequence continues at coordinate 994 of CATXJC010000090.1, read as the reverse complement.
ACTGTAAGGCTCGTTCAATCCGTCGTTTCTGTATGCTTCGTTCATCAGGGTTGCATAGTCGTAAGAATCGAGGAACTTAGGCATTCGGGTTGCACTCTGCCAACCTACGTATCCGTCGTAGGAAACGATGGCGCGGCCACGTGAACCCTTCTTGGTGGTAATCAGAATCACACCGTTTGCTGCACGCACACCATAGATGGCAGAAGCCGCAGCATCCTTCAGGATAGAGATGTTCTCGATATCGTTAGGATCCACGCTGCTCATGGTAGATTCCACACCGTCGATGACAACCATAGCACTGGCATTACCCATGGTTCCGAGACCACGGACACGCAGCAGACCGCCGTCAGCACCCGGCTGACCGCTGTTCTGGATAACGGTAACACCCGGCATCTGACCAGTCAGCATGTTGGTTACGTTGGCGCTGGTACGGTTGACCAGCTTATCTGATGAAATGGTGGCAATGGCACCTGTGAGGTTTACTTTCTTCTGGGTACCATAACCTACAACTACGATTTCTTCGATAGCTTCGGTATCTTCCTTCAGTTCGATGTTGTACTCATTGGTAGAGCCTACGGTTACGAGGATGTCTTTGAAACCGATATAGGAAATCTTGAGTTTTACACCCGGACGTACATTCAGAGTGAAATGACCGTCCAGATCGGTGATGGCAGCATTGGTTGTACCCACTTCGAGCACGGTTGCACCAATCACAGGCACACCATGGCTATCGGTTATGGTACCCGAAATCTGCTTGCCTTTCTGCTGGGTAGCCAGTTCAGTTGCAGTAGATGCGTTTGAAGGCATAGGAAAAGCGATTCCACCCAAAAAGAGCATACACGCACACAGAGAATAGCTTCTGAGAAGCCTTAAATTCTCCTTTTGTTTTTTCTTCTCGTTCTTCATATCATAAAGTTTAGAGTTTTTAGAGCCCCTTTTTATTAGGACTGCAAAATTGTTATATTATAGATAGGTAAAATTTGAACCAGTGAGG
>CATXJC010000089.1 GCA_958369755.1 uncultured Prevotella sp. | reverse complement strand
TTAAGAGAACAGCCCGAAGAGCTTGGCATCTATCTTATCTACGATTTCACCAAACTGCTTGGGATTGTGCTCGAAATCGAGATTATCAACTTCTACGATAAGCACCTTGCCCTTATACTTGTTCATGATGAAATCTTCGTAAAGTTTGTTGATACCTTCCAGATAATCCAGAGGCATCTTCTGCTCATAATCACGACCGCGCTTCTGGATATTCTTCACGAGGTGAGGAACTGAAGAACGGAGATATATCATCAGTTCAGGCATCTCCACCACTTCCATCATCGACTCGAAGAGCTCCATATAAGTCTCGTAGTCGCGCTGGTCCATGTTGCCCATCTTCCGGTTGTTGGCCGCAAAGACATAAACGCCCTCAAAGATGGTGCGGTCCTGGATGACCGTCTCTTTACTGTGTTGGATTTCCAGCAGATTCTTGAATCGCTGCTTCAGATAGAATACCTCCATATTGAGAGCCCATCGCGAGATATCCTTGTAATAGTCATCGATATAGGGGTTTTCAGCCACGGGCTCCAAGTACTGTTTCCATCCATAATGTTTAGAAAGCATCTTGGTGAGTGTTGTCTTGCCACTACCGATATTTCCTGCTATTGCTATATACATTTATTTATAATGTTTAATATTGAATGTTGAATGTTGAATTTTTGATGCGATGCCGCCCTCAATTCAACATTTTGCAAAAGTACAATAAAAAATCGGGATAAACAAAAAAATCCAAGCAAATATATGATTTGCTTGGATTTTTGTATTCTATTCCTGCCTTGCAGGGAATCTGTATGTTAATAGTCACGTTCGATGAGTTCGAGACACATACGGGAGTTGTGGTAAGGACATTTCCAGAAACCCGCCTTATCATCCTCCTTGTTCACCATACCATTTTCCAGGATAGCCCAGTGCCACTCACCGTTCTTGGCATCCAGCAGATGCTTGGCTACATAGTTCCAGCAGGCGATGGCAGTCTGGAGATGTTCTTCGGTACGGAAATACTGATAGAGGTCGATATGGCCGATGATGTTCTCGCACTGCACCCACCACTGGCGCTGGAGATCATACTTATCTCCATCTTTCCAATGCTCATATACCATACTGCCATCCGGACGTAAGCCTTCATCTGCAGCATCGGCTATACGACGGATGATGCGCTCTATCTTATGCAGCAATACCTTATCGCCCAGAACAAGAGCGGTTTCGTGGAGCAGCCAGGAAGCCTCGATATCATGACCGTAGCTCTCGATGTTGCGCTTGCCCTTCCACTCGTCATTGAAGAAGAGGTCGAGATGATAAGTCTCCTTGTTCAGAAGCTTATCGGTGAAGATATCGAGCAAATTGCGGATGCTCTTCTCCAGTTCCGGAGTTTTCCATACACGATAAAGATTGGTATATGGCTCGATGATATGCAGATGGGTATTCATCGTACGGGAACCATTCTCATCCTTATCAGAGAGACGCATGTCTGCAATCGGATTCCACTCACGGGTCAATGCCTCGATATATCCGTTGCTCTCGGCATCAAAGGCATGCTTCTCTATGTCATGATACAGGGAGATGGCGATATCCAACGCCTCCTTGTCACCTGTTGCACGGGCATACTCCGAGAAACCATAGATGGCAAAGCCGATGGCGTAAGTCTGCTTCTTGGTATCGATCGGATTACCCTGATAGTCAACACTCCAGTAGATGCCGCCATATTCCCTGTCGAGGAAATAATCGCGCACATAATCCTTGGCACAGGTGGCAGCCTCAAGATACTCCGGCTTCTTCAAGACACGATAGGCAGCAGAAAACGCCCAGAGGATACGGGCATTCATCACTGCTCCCTTCTCGGCTACAGGATGTACCTGGTCGTTACCGTCTACACGTCCGTAAAAGCCACCGTTTTCTTCATCTTTCACTTTCGTTAGCCAATAGCTGAGGATGTTGTTCTCCAGAACATCCCGCATCGTTTCTTTAAGATTTTCCATTTTTCCATTCTTTATAGTGATTATTAGTTATGTTAAAACAATTATTTGCGGATAGGGAACTTCCAGGCAAGCACCATCAGCAGGAAGGCGATGACAGCTGGGAAAAGTGAGAACAATGACCATACCATCGTAAGCACAGAGTCGGTAACACTGGCTGGGTCGATCATCGTATTACCCATCTTATCTGTTATCATGTTGGCACCTGCCCAGCCCAGGAAGAGGGCGATGAGAGAACCGGAAATGGCGGTACCAAACTTCTGGCTCATCGTACCGGAAGAGAAGATAAGACCTGTAGCTGATGTTCCGAAATGCTCGGTATGGTAGTCGGCTACATCGGCATACATTGACCACATCAATGGCGAATAGATACCGATACCCATAGAGGTAAGGATAACGATGGCTATCATCACCCAGATATACGACGGATCCATCGGGATGAAGAAGAAGACAACCGAGAGTACCAGACAGAGAGTTGCAGCCCAGAAGAATGCCATGCGCTTGCTGCCTACCAGACGGGTGAACCAAGGAGATACACCACCGAAAATCATACAGGTTACTTCACCGAATGCCATGAAAACGGTATAGTTGATAATCAGTCCCTCGATGGTTACATTGCCATGCAGACAGTAATCGAACATATAGCCGGCAACGGCATAGCGGAATCCGTTGAAGAAGTTGGTGCACACGGCGATGGCTGTCATATAGAGCCAAGCCTTGTTGTGAACGAGGTCGGCAAACTGCTGGAAAGAGAACTTCTCAGCGCGCTTCGGCTTCAGACGTTCCTTGGTAAGGAGTCCGCAAGCCAATGTCATCACAGCTGCAATAATACCGAGCACGGCACCAATGACAGCATACTGATGAGCGGCTGTTCCACCTACCATCTTCTGGAGATAAGGGAAAGAAAGCAGGGTAACGAATCCCATGGCATAAGCACCCACCATACGGAAAGAAGAGAACTGGTTCTTCTCATCATCATCCTCGGTCATCACACCGAGCAATGAGCCGTAAGGCACATTCACCATGGTATATACCGCCATCATCAGCAGATAGAGGGCGTAAGCATAGATTCGCTTGCCCACAGGACCGAAGTCTGGAGTATAGAGCAAGAAGGCGAATATCAATCCGAAAGGAATGGCACCATAGATGAGCCAAGGACGGTAGGTACCGAAACGGCTCTGGGTACGGTCGGCAAGAGTACCCATCAGCGGGTCAGTAACCACATCGAACATGCGGGCTACGAGCATCAGTACTGCCGCATCCGCAAACGAGAGTCCGAAGACATTTGTAAAAAACAGAGGAAAAGCGATAGACATCACCTTCCATACAATACCACCCGCAGCGGCATCACCCAATGCATAAGCTATTTTTTCTTTTAAACGAGCCATTGTTTT
>CATXJC010000088.1 GCA_958369755.1 uncultured Prevotella sp. | reverse complement strand
AGCTTGCTTGCCGGGGATTGCAAATCCCCGGAACGCCTGGCGGGGGACTTTCAGGGGCAAATACCTAATTGCAAATCCCCGGAACGCCTGGCGGGGGACTTTCAGGGGCAAGTACCTAATTGCAAATCCCCGGAACGCCTGGCGGGGGACTTTCAGGGGCAAATACCTAGCGATAGTAATCATAAAGTTCAAAGTTCAAATCTCAAAGTTCAAAGTAATGACGATGTTCAAGACAATCGATTTCAGGGCACTGACAGCCATTCTGCTGTTTCTTCTGGCGCTGCTATTCAGCCTGCCCAACCTGGTAATAGCCATCGTGCTGATGATGATTATATCAGCCATACTGGAGGTTCTCAGAAAGTTGGCGGACTGGCAGCCCAAGAAGCAGAAAGTGCCAGTGAGAAGAATCTCATAGCCTTCGACCTCTTCCAGGAATCTGCGGGACTGAAGGGGATGAATATCGATACCATAGGGTCCAGGCATTCCTCCCTGCTCGCTATTATGAGCGCTGGCGCTTCTCGTGTGATGAGTGAGGAGGAGCTGATGAAGGTGGTGGCGAAGAGAATGCCGAGCTATTATCAGGAGAATGACTGCCATCAGCTGATTCATGATTTCTATGCGAAATATGGGGACAGCTCCAAGCCATTTTCTAGGGATGTGATTCGAGTGAATGCCTTGGCGGAGCAGGCTGCTAAGAGCTTGCTTGCCGGGGATTGCAAATCCCCGGGACACCTGACGGGGGACTTTCTTTCTGGACAAAATGGTTATAGCTCGCTTGCCGGGGATTGCAAATCCCCGGGACACCTGGCGGGGAACTTTCTTGCTGGACAATATGGTTATAGCTCGCTTGCCGGGGATTGCAAATCCCCGGAACGCCTGGCGGGTTCAATGCTTAATGTTCAAAGTAACGCCTGTGTTCAAAGTTGTAACGCCTCTTATCCCCCTCCACCTCTTATGCCCAAGAAGCTGCCGAAGCTGGTGGAGCTGCTCATCTCGAAGACGCCGGAGATTTATCAGCCGGCTGTGGCGCACGCCATTTTCCCTCCGCTGGCTACCCATCTCTGGAATACCAGATTCAGATATATCGACAATGTGGAGCACGAAGCTACCCTGATGACCTGTCTCCTTGCAGGCACAGGTGCAGGTAAAAGTTGTGTACAGATGCCGATTTCGATGATCATGGAGGATATCCGTAAGCGTGACCAGGAAAACCTGAAGCGTGAGAAGGAGTGGAAGGAGGAAATGATGCGCAAGGGTGCCAACAAGGATAAGCGAAAGAGACCGGATAATCTTATTATACAGGAGATAGATGCGGATATGACCAACCCTGCCTTCGTGATGCGTACGGCAGAAGCCAAAGGCCACTTCCTCTATACTTCGCTCAACGAGATTGATCAGTTTGATGCCCTGAAAGGTATCGGCAACCAGCATTTCCGTATCATGTGCCTCGCCTTTGACCCAGGTAATCAATATGGACAAACGCGAGTGGGAACCCAAAGTGTCACCGAGCGAGTAACCGTCCGTTTCAACTGGAATGCATCTACCACCATCCAGAAGGGACAGCGTTATTTCGCCAAGGTGCTGACCGACGGTCCGCTGAGCCGAATCAACTTCTGTACCATTCCCCAAAGAGAAATCGGCGATAAGATTCCGGTGTATGGCACCTACGATGATCAGTTTCGCAAGGAGCTGAAGCCCTATATCGAGAATCTCTGTATGGCTACCGGCTTGATAGATTGCCCCGAGGCTTACCGCCTGGCTGAGATTCTGAGTGAGGAGAATGCGGATTTTTCGCAGGTTACCCAAAACAGAATCTATGAGAACTTCACGTTCCGTGCCAACGTGATAGCCTATCTCAAGGCGTGCGTGCTCTATGTTGCCAACGGCTGCAGATGGGAGCCGGAGATAGAGAATTTCATCCGCTGGAGTGAGCGTTACGACCTGTGGTGCAAGATGCGTTTCTTCGAGGAGGACATCCAGAAGGCGAACAATGTGGGCGAGCATTCCAACAAGCGTGGCCCTTCCAATCTTCTCCAGTCGCTGCCGGATACGTTTACCGAGCAGCAGGTGGTGGAGGCTCGTGCAGCCCTGGGACTCTCGGAAGAGGGTACGGCGCATCTGCTTTCTACCTGGGTGTATAGAAAATACGTGAAACGTGGCAGTGAGAACTATCACAGTAACAGTTATCACAGTTTTACGAAGCTGAAATACAGATGTGATGGGCAGGAGTTATCTTAATTTCTAAACTTTAATTTATTTTGATTTACTTATGGAAATAGTTTTAGAGCGTATAGCTAAGAAGAATACTTATACCATCGGCCGACTTTATCTGTTGGCTGATGGTGATGTGAAGCGCAAGGTGCTTAGCGGCAAGACTGCCGGTGACAAGCGCAGTTTCGTGCATAGTTTCGATTTGGAGAAGTTGTCTAAGGACAGCTACTTCTGTGACACCCTGGAGCCAACGTGGCGCAATCTGAAGGGCGTGGAACTCCAGCCCGAGGAGGAGAATGCCCGTTTCAGCCGAGAGAGCGGCAAGGTGGCGAGAAAGATTCCGGGCCATACCGCCATCCCCGAGGGTTCGTATCGTGTGCTTATCACCAAGTCGCGCCGATTCAAGAAGTGGCTTCCGTATGTGCAGGGCGTTCCCGGTTTCGAGGGCATCCGCATTCATGCCGGCAACTATCCCGACGATACCCAGGGCTGCATTCTGGTGGGCGAGAATCGGGTAAAGGGTATGGTGGTGAACTCCCGCATCTGGCTCCATCGTCTGATGAATCGCATCCAGGCAGCGGAGAATCAGGGGGAAGGTATCTGGATTACCGTCATCTAATGAAGGGATCGTTTCATAGATATTCCTGGGAATAGTTTCATTGGTAGTCGGGGATAGTTTCATTCCTATCCCCGGAATAGTTTCATTGGTATGTTAGTAATCGTATATTTAAGTTCTTTTTCTTTAGATTTTGACCTTGAAAAAAGATGGATTAGGTAGTAAAAATCGTTTAGGGGGGGGGTAATTTTGGCTTGATATATGCTGAAAAAACAGATTTTACCCCCATATATGCCAAAAATTACCCCCTAGCATACGGTTTTTGTTGTACCTTTGCACCAGAAAAAATAAAACGGCGTTGTGAAACGCTTTCATCATCTTTTACTTATACAAGAATAACAATGGGGTTTCGATAGGGGTATCGAAATCCCATTGCTGTTTTTATGCCCTCATATACCTTATTATATCCCTCATATACCTTATTATATCCCTCATATACCTTATTATATATAGAGAGAACCAAATGGTTTTTAGAGAGAATGTTTTGTTTATACTGTGGATGCCCCGGCAGAATGATGCTTGGGTCATCCTAAAAGCCATAAAAACGGAAGGAAATAACAAAACACGACAAACTAAGTTAAATAATTATAAAAGATAGGGGCTGCGACTCGTAACTTACACATAATCAAATAAAAATGTGTAATTTTGCAGTCCGATTATTTCGGGGATAC
>CATXJC010000087.1 GCA_958369755.1 uncultured Prevotella sp. | reverse complement strand
CGGACCAAATAAACTACTGAACACATACATAAGGGAAACGGCGTTGGTGCAGTACGAGCTACTCAGTCAAACAGTCCTGAACTCCTAAAACATCCTATACAAGCCAGTAGTGGAATACACTTTATTACCTCTAAGATAATTTTGAAATTTTACTATACGTTATATTCTGCTAATGGAACTATTCTGGTGTAGTTGATAATAAGTTAATTATTTTTATATCTTATTGGGCGGTCTATAACTGCCTTGTATATTCCTGATCCTGATTTGATATTATAAATATTATAGAATCCAAGTGTGTGTATAACCAAGTGCGCTTGTAAACGCCATTTCCAATATGCTTGTCCTTCCCGTCTTTCTCACTCGGCATTCGTCAATTAAGGTAAGGCGTGAAAACGATTGCAAAGGTAAGGCTCAAAACTTAATAATCAAAAAAAAAAACAATATTATTAAACTTTAACGGTAATAACCAAAATGTTTATCAGATTTCAATATATCCTTACTTGTTGGCACGGATCTTTAATCCGTAACCCTTTAGAAGTAACATCTGCTTTTACGTTATTTGTTGCTTCTTTGTTTTCTTCTTTGCTCTTTTTCTCAACCTGCGGCGCAAGTTCAAGCTGTATTTTTCGGTCCAATGCAGCCAGTTCCGCTTTCAGACTTTTCAGCTCTTCTTCCTAATGGACATATTTGTATAATAGATTGCGATATACGTATCATGGAAACTGCTTCGGGATGTAGCAGACTGTACGTCGGGACGTAATTTCGCTGATTTTATGGCAATACATGGCAGATTATGGCAATTCAAAAAGCTATTGCCATACCAATATATCCTTATAATCAAACAGTTATAGAGCAGTATGGCAATATGGCAATTCTTGAAAGAAAAACAATTATAATACAGCAGATAGAAAAACACTAATCCTTTTCAATATTCCATCTGTTGCAAAAACAAAAAGGGTGCGCCATTGCCTTATGACACACCCCTCATATTATAATTTAGTTTACTCGCTTGCAGGTTATTCTCTGCTTATACTGACTTCCTTTATTTCTCCTCAAAGTAACTGCCCGCTTCCATCGCGCAATCCATCGCACGGCACTTGTTGTAGCGCTCTCGGGCTCTGTTTTCTCTAGCAAACATCGCCTTGGTGCCAGCCTCATCTTCCGAGAACTGCAGATGATTGTCTATGCCCATACCATGAGCAATGTTCTCCACATCAAGATCATCGGTGCCGATGAAGGTAAAGGTCCAGTTCTGCTTCTTCAGCTTCTCTATGAGGTTCTTGATCATCTTCAGATCATACTCCTCGCTGCAGTTCTCCTCACCATCTGTAATGATGGTTACCAATACGCTGTCATCCTCGGTGGTCAAGGCGTTGATCTTGGCGATGCCCATGCCGATGGCATCGTAAAGAGGGGTACCGCCACATGGGTTGTAATCCCTTGATTTCAATGGGTTGGCATGGCGGGCAGACACATTATCATAGAACAGATTCTTGTGGGTGCTGTCGAAGGTGATGAGCGTAACCCGCTGTTCCATGTCCTTATGCGTCTTCTGCATTTTCTGAATCGTGGTCAGGGTCTCGTTGATACCCACCAGTGCCTGGCGCTCGATAATACTCATGCTGCCACTCTCATCTACTACCAAAAGATTGAATACTCGTTTCATAACTTGTTTCTCCTATTTATTTTAATTGTTCAACATATTTCTATTTCATATTCTGATTCATCAAGAAGAGGGAACTTTCCTGCTTCTTGATTGCTTCTTTATCCCTTAAAAGAAAAAAAGAGGGAAAAATTAAGAAAAGGTACATAAAAAACTTGCTTGTATCGTTATTTTTTGTAATTTTGCAGAAAATAAGGAATAAGCGTATGAACAATATGAAATATCCGATAGGCATACAGAGCTTTGAGAAAATCATCACAGAAGGATATCTTTATATAGATAAGACTCAGATGATTTATGATATGGTAGAAAATGGCAAGATTTACTTTCTGAGTCGTCCTAGACGATTTGGAAAGTCACTTCTCGTATCTACTCTGGAATGCTATTTCCAAGGAAGAAAAGAACTGTTCAAGGGCTTAGCCATTGATAACCTGGAAACCGACTGGAAACAATATGCGGTATTTCACCTTGATTTCAACGGCAAGGACTTTACACAAGCAGGTCAGCTGGAGAATACGCTGATTGATTTCGTAGAATCGCAGGAAGCCATCTACGGCAAAGCTCCCTTTGCTTCCACCCTCGGCGACAGATTCATTGGCGTTCTGAGAAATGCCCACGAAAAAACAGGACTTCGCGCCGTTGTCCTTATTGATGAATACGACAAGCCTCTGCTAGACGTATTGGATTCTACACTGAAAACAACCGATGCAGATGGCAACGAGCGGCTATTGGAAGATAGGCATCGGGAAATTCTGAAAGGTTTCTACAGTGTATTCAAGGCTGCCGATAAAGACCTGCAATTCGTTCTGCTTACAGGAGTTACCAAATTTTCGCAAGTAAGCGTATTCAGCGGTTTCAACCAACCCGAAGACATCAGCCTTTCTGCCCACTTTGATACGCTTCTCGGCATCACTGAAGACGAGTTGCGCTCTACCTTTTCACAGCAAATCGCAGAAATGGCTGAGGAATATGATGTTACAAAGGAAGAAATACTGATAAAACTGAAACGCCAGTTTGACGGCTACCATTTCAGTCGCAGGATGCGAGGCGTATATAATCCTTTCAGCATCTTGCGTGCCTTCAAGGAAATGCTCATCGACGACTATTGGTTCCAAACGGGTTCACCCAGCTATCTGGTTCGCCTGCTAGCTCATAGCGATGAAAACATCAACGAACTGGTGGGAAAATATTATCCTACCAAGGATTTCGACGACTATAAGGCAACCATAGAACGCCCTTTGCCAATGATATATCAAAGCGGATATCTGACCATCAAGGGTTGGTCAAGGAATACCAATTCCTATCTGTTGGATTTTCCGAACGATGAAGTGAGAAGGGGATTCATCAGTTTGCTGGCAGCAGATTATCTGAAGCCAAAGGTTTCACCTGATTCCTGGGTTCTACAGGTAATCGAAGCATTGGGAAAGGGAGAATGCGAAAAGTTGCATCAACTGATGGTTTCTTTCTTCGCCAGTATCCCTTATTCACAGCGAAGAAAAGATGATGAACGTGAGAAGGAGCGTTATTTCCAATATACGTTCTATCTGGTATTGAGGATGATCAGCTCCTATACCATCTTCATTGAAAAAGAACAGAGCGAAGGAAGAGTAGACTGCATCATAGAAACTCCTCTATACATATATATATTTGAGTTTAAGAGGGATGGAAGCGCAAGAGAAGCACTCCTGCAAATAGAAAATATGGGATATGCACGGGAATATTTATCAGATAAGAGAAAGATATTCAAGATAGGATGCAGTTTCTCATCAAAAACAGGAACAATAGATGATTGGGGAGAGAACTGACTCTCTCTCCCCAATCGCATTTAACAAATTAGGTCAGTTCATATATTATATAAAAAGATGAAAGAAGTATTGATAGTAAGCATTGGCAGCTTCTTCGGAGGCGG
>CATXJC010000086.1 GCA_958369755.1 uncultured Prevotella sp. | reverse complement strand
AGCTCTCACCTCTCTTGATGTCACTAATTTCAATACGGCGAATGTGAAGAATATGGTATACATGTTCTCTAACTGCTCAGCTCTCACCTCTCTTGATGTCACTAATTTCAATACAGCGAATGTGGAGAAAATAGGATACATGTTCTCTAACTGCTCAGCTCTCACCTCTCTCGACGTCACAAAGTTCAATACAGAGAATGTGATGTATATGGCGGACATGTTCTCTAACTGCTCAGCTCTCACCTCTCTTGATGTCACTAATTTCAATACGGCGAATGTGAAGAATATGAGTTATATGTTCAGTAACTGTTCTGCTCTCCTCTCTCTCGATGTCGCAAACTTCAATACCGCGAAGGTGACGGATATGAGTTATATGTTCAGTAGTTGTGTTGCTCTCACCTCTCTCTATCTCACTAACTTCAATACAGAGAAGGTGACGAATATGGGACACATGTTTTCTGGCTGCCAAGCTCTCACCACCATCTTCGCCAGCAGTAAGTTTGTAACAACCCAGGTATCTGATAGTCGCTTCATGTTCTTCAATTGTAAAAAACTCAAAGGCGAAGAAGAATGGACAGAAGACAAGGCTACCGACAAGACCTATGCCAAGATAGAAGGTGGATATTTTAGTGGTGGAATCCCTAGGGTAAAATATGCTGATGGCACGCTGACCTTCTTTCTCACATCCAAGGAGACTTTGGGAGAAAATGAGTATGATCTCAATAGTGGTAAAAATTTACCTGGATGGGTGAAAAAACACTCATTAGGCATTACCAAGGTTGTGTTCGATACTTCATTTGCTAATGCAAGACCAACGAGTTGTTATAAGTGGTTCTGGTGGTGCGATAAACTGAAGCAAGTAGAAGGCATAAAGAATCTGAATACCAAGGAGGTTACGGATATGGTAGATATGTTCTGTGACTGCCGAGATCTCTCTTCGCTAGATGTCTCAGGTTTCAATACCGGGAAAGTGACGGATATGTCCGGAATGTTCTATGAATGCATAAGTCTCAAATTGCTCGACGTCGCCAAGTTCAATACTGCTAATGTGAAGAGTATGAGTAATATGTTTTACAACTGCCAAAATCTCGCCTCGCTCAACGTCACAAATTTCAATACTGCGAATGTGACTAATATGCAAGGAATGTTCTCTGGCTGCCCTGCTCTCACAACCATCTACGCCAGTGATAAGTTTGTAACGACCAACGTAGAAACAGGTTCTAATATGTTCTTTAATTGTATAAAACTCAAAGGTTTTATAGATTATAAGAATAACTCTGACAAGACTGACCATAACTACGCCAACTACAAGACTGGCTACTTCACCAAGCTGGTAGGCAAGAATGGCGATGAGAAGATAGGAGCAACGGGAGAAACTCTTGCTACGGATAATCTCGTTCTTGACGATGGCAAGGACTTCGTGGCTTACGAGCCATTCGCAGCCAAGGCTGCATCTTACAGCCGCACTGTAGAAGGTACTACCTGGGCAACGCTCTGCCTGCCTTTCGAGGTATCTCTCGATGGTCAGAACTTCCGTGCCTTCAAACTCCTTTCGGCTGATGAGGGTACAGAAACCGTAGAACTCGAAGAGATAGAGACAAGCATCGCAGCTGGTACTCCTGTTATCATCAAGATGAAGGATGGAGCCACCGAGCTCAACTTCACAGAAGCCGACAAGGAGATTGCAAAAGACGTTCAGACTGCTGAAACTGCTGATGCCAACTACAAGCTCCAGGGCATCTATACCCAAAAGGAGTTCAGCAAGGATACTGATAACAACTGCTATATCGTGAAGGGCGCCAAGCTGATGAACCCAGCCAAGCTGTTGGATAAAACAACAACAGAGTCTGTGGGCAGCAAGCCTTTCCGTGCTTACATGGTAGATAACTCATCTGCTCCTGCAGCTGGTGCCAGAATGTTCAGCATCAGCGTCGGTGGTAGCACTACAGCCATCGAGCAGTTGGAGACTACAGCAGATAGCAAGGCAGAATACTACGACCTCCAGGGCCGTCGCCTCCAGAATTTGCAGAAGGGTGTGAACATCGTGAAGCGTGGCGGCAAGACCATGAAGGTTATCATCAAGTAATAAAAAATAGTAATAAAAATAGATATGAAAAAGAAAAGATATATCAAGCCAGTGGTTAGCGTCATGGAAATGGAAACCACAGCCATCCTCGCCGGCTCTGTTATCCAGAAGGCGGGAGATGAGGATTACCGCGACGAAAATGTGAAGGATTTCTGGGATAATCCAACCAATAAGGGAATTTGGGCAGACTAGCCCTGATTCTCTATCGTACCCCCACCAGGCAGCAAAGGTGCTGCCTGGTGCAAATTAAAAGCCCCCGGAGCTATTACGCTTCGGGGGCTTTTCCATAACCGTATAGAATAAAAATCTGCGTGACCGATTCCTTATCACGATGACTATAACAATTTAAAAATAAAAAAAACAAAAAAGTTGCCTAAAAACTTGGAAGTTAAAGATATAAATCTTATCTTTGCAAAAATATCCAAAAAAAGAAAAGTTATGGCAACAGCAATAAGAATCATTCCAACTCTTCAAGGTGAAGAAGCTGAAAAATTTTTAGAAAATGCAGAATGGACAGAAGCCCATCCTGGAAGTATTAAAGTTGACAAGAAAAAAGTTGAACTCACAAGAAAATTCTTGCGCGAAATGAACTTGCTATGACATATGAAGAATTATTAGAGATGTGCGTTCTTACTGTCGTAACACCTCAAAAGCTTGCTTCATGTGAGCCTTTTTGTTGTGACAATCAAGACTTAGACGAATTCTTTGCCAATGATTCCGTTATTTATTCCAAGCGTTTACTTGGAAAAACATATTTATTGTGTCTTCGTGACAATCCTAATATTGTTGTGGCTGCATTTACCCTATCCAATGATAGCATTAGGATCACCAATAAACTAAATGATGAATCAAAAAAATCATTTCTTGACTTTACAGATCTTCAAGGGAAAAGACTTCGCAGGTTCCCAGCTGTTCTGATAGGCAGACTTGCTACCAACAAAAAGTTTGCAGGCAAAGGAATCGGAACTGCTGTTATGGACTTGATAAAAAACTGGTTCAGATATAATAACAAAACCGGATGCCGTTTCATTATTGTTGATGCCTATAATAGTGATTGTACCATTCACTATTATCAAAAGAACGGTTTTAAATATCTTGTTGAAGATGAACGTTTCGAAGCTAAATACATGGAAATAGGTGTTGGCAGATTGCCACTAAATACACGCCTTATGTATTTCGATCTCCTAGGTATGGAAGACATTGATGATACCGTCTATATATCATAAAGTTCTCAGACTTCAATAGGAAATTTCGCCGAATCGCCTGTTTTCTTTTCTTCCCATATTGCGTATAGTGTATTACAAATTCTATATGGGTGAAGAGGGGTGAAGAGATAAAGAAAATTCTTCACCTCCCGAAACCCCGATAAACAGAGGGGTTACGGGCGAGAAGGTGAAGAGTGAAGAGATAAATCGGGATTGCTTACAACTGATAGAATTTGGTGAAAGCCTTCACGCAATATTCGTGGTCGATAACACTACCGTTTTCTATGTGTCACTGTGATAGGTGGGTTCAAGAACTACCACCATATTTTTTCGAAACTTTTCTCCTGTTTTCTTTGCATTTTCAAAATAAAAGCTTATCTTTGCAGACAAATAGAAGTAGAACTTTTTAATGGATAAATATGGCTTTAAAAATTAAAACTCGTGAAGAAGCAATTGCTGTATTACGAGACATGGTTAAACGTAAAAGAGAAATGGAGGCAAAGGCTCAAATAGACTTTGCTAAAGCACGTAAGGAGGCTGCAAACTGCTATGCAGGCCTTTAACTTAACGCGCCTCAATTTTCATTCTCCTTCTTTATATTTCCTTCCAATCTTCTTTTATACTTCCTTCCAATCTACCAATCCTTTTCCCTTATCATCCAGTTCTATGGC
>CATXJC010000085.1 GCA_958369755.1 uncultured Prevotella sp. | reverse complement strand
TTTTCGTTATTCTACAACGATTGGCTTGTACTTAGGAACCAATGCCTTCATGATGCACCAGCCTACGAGGTAAGCTACACTACAGATGCAGAATACAATCATGTAGGCACCTGGCTTGCCATCGAAGCCCATGAAACTGAAGACGGAACCCTGACCCTCGGCATAGGTGAAGAGCATACCGGAACCCTTGTTAATCAGGAAGGAACCGATACCACCTGCCATCGCACCAATACCGGTGATGGTAGCTACCGTTGACTTAGGGAACATATCACCGATGGTAGAATAGAGGTTAGCTGACCAAGCCTGATGACCTGCGCCGAGCAAACCGATGATAATAGCTGGCCACCATGCACTGTACTCACCCATAGGCTGGGCAATCAGACCGAGTAATGGGAAGCAAGCGAAAATCAACATCGCACGCATTCTACCGATATATGGATTCATACCCTTCTTATCTACAAAGTATGTTGGCAAGTAACCACCACCAATACTCAATACGGTTACAATAGCATAGAGCGTGAAGATGAGGGCGATACCCATACCTGAATCTGAAGAATAACCATACTGGTCAGAGAAGTAAGCAGGTGCCCAGAAGAGGAAGAACCACCAAACACCATCAGTCATCAACTTACCTACGATGAATGACCAGGTCTGACGGTAGCTGAAGCACTTAAGGAAGCCGATAGTTTTCTCCTCAGCGGCAGCCTCTGTCTCTTTCTCAGCCTCAACCTTTTCGAGGTCCTCATCCTGCTCAATATAAGTAAGCTCAGCCTTGTTTACATGCTTGCTCTTAGATGGTTTGTCATAGAGCCATACCCAGAGGCCCATCCATACGTAACCGAGCACACCGATGATGATGAAAGCCCACTCCCAGCCCATGCTGCGAGCCAACAATGGAATGGTAGCTGGAGCTGCCAAAGCACCAACAGAAGCACCACTGTTGAAGATAGCGGTAGAGAAAGCACGGTCTTTCTTAGGGAAATACTCTGCTGTTACCTTGATGGCTGCCGGGAAGTTACCAGCCTCACCTACAGCAAGAATCAAACGGCAAGAGAGGAACAGCCATACACTGATTGTAGCAATCGCTACAGCTGCATCACTACCTGCCTGTACCATGCGGAGCGCCTCGATAGAATCATAACCTTCCATCTGCATAGCTACCCAACCGCAACCGGCGTGCATCACAGCACCTGTTGACCATACGAAGATAGCGATGAGATAACCTTTCTTGGTGCCCATCCAGTCAACGAACTTACCTGCGAAGAGGTTGGCGATGGCATAGAAGATTGAGAAAAGACCGGTGATGGTACCATAGTGATCATCTGTCCAGTGGAATTCTGGAGCAATAAAGTCTTTCCATGTTAAAGAGAGAACCTGACGGTCCATGTAATTGACTGTGGTTGCGATGAAGAGCAGCGCACAGATTACCCAACGGAAGTTGGACATTTTGCTTGTTGTAATAGGACTCATTTTGCAAAAAGTTTTTAAGCGTTATACTTATTTTTATTTTAGATTACTATTTAGACGGCAAAGCCTGGGTCATATTAATCATGAACCAGGTTGCCATATCATGTATCTTATTATTCCAATGTAGGAATCTTCACTACCTGCATATCGTTGTAGATCAGATTCTCACCTGCCATACCCCAGATAAAGGTATAGTTGCTGGTACCTGCTGCACAGTGGATAGACCACTCTGGAGCAATCACAGCCTGCTCGTTGTTCAACCAGATAGGACGTGTCTCCTGTGGCTCACCCATTACGTGGAGAATCTTCTGACCCTCTGGTACATTATAATAAAGGTAAGTCTCCATACGGCGGAGGTGAGTATGGGCTGGCATGGTGTTCCATACAGAACCCTCCTTCAACTCAGTAACACCCATCTGCAACTGGCAGGTACGAACACCGGCTACACCATCGATAATCAACTGGTGGATTACGCGGTCGTTGCTCTCCTTCAGGCTACCAGCCTTAATGTTGTTGGCATCTTTCAGGGTAACCTTCTTGGTAGGATATGTCTGATGAGCACAAGCGCTGTTCATATAGAACTTAGCTGGCTTAGCTGCATCCTTGCTGCTTACCTCGATGTTCTTGGCACCACGACCTACGTAGAGAGCCTCCTGGAAACCGAGTGTATACTTCTTGCCGTCAACGGTAACAGTACCCTCGCCACCGATGTTGATGATACCCAACTCGCGGTTGTCGAGCAGATTCTTCTGATCGTTTGGCTTGTCTGTATAGAGAGGAGCGATAGAAGTCAGCTTCAAAGGAGCGGTTGTTGGCTCAGCACCACCGATGAGGAAGCGGTCGAACAGGGTGTATGTCCAGTTTACCTCACCTGGAGCAAACACCTTCTCGATAGCGAACTCACCGCGAAGGCGGTCTGTTGTATAGTGCTTTGCATCCATCGGATTGCTAGCATAACGAACATTGTAGTTAGTGTAGGCATTTTCAGCCTTCACTTCATAACCACATTTTCCACACTGGCCAAAAGCCTGACTTGCTGTTAATACCATTGCTGCTAATATTAATGTTAATTTCTTCATTGTTATCTTGTTTTTATTTTTACCTTTTTACTTTTTTTCCTCCTTCACGATGCGCTGACGGTTGATAACCATCATGGCTACTGTGATGACTGCGAGAACACCCATACCTACGTATGAAAGCTTCACACCGCGATAGATAACCCATCCGAAGAGAGAGGATGCGAAATCGAGTGCACCGCCTGAGAATCCGTCAGGGATATGAGCGGCATTATCGCCTGTAGCTGCATAAACCTGGTTGGCTGCCAGCGTAAAGTCTGGTGCCATATCGGTAACGAAATAGAGACCGATGACGAGGGTTACCAGGCCGATGATAAGCGTCTTCACCACATTACCTCTTGTAAACGGCAGAATCATTGGGAAGAGGTAGAACATACCTGCCAACGAAGCCAAAGGCAAGAACTGGTTGCCAGGCAGGAAGACTGCGATAGCAAGGATAACCGGAATCAGAATCACAGATGCTACCAGGGTAGTAGGATGGCCGATAACCAGGGCAGGACTCATACCAATATGAACCTTCTTGCCGTTAAACTTGGTCTTCACCAACTCCTGTGTCTTCTCTGAGATAGGCTTCAAACCGTCGATAAACAGGGCTGTAATACGAGGAATCAGCTCCATCACGGCACCCATCGTTACCCCCAGGAAGAGAATCTTCTTGATATCGAGCTGGGCTGCCCAACCAATCAGGGCACCTACGATAACACCGAGTACCAGTGGCTCACCGAGCACACCAAACTTCTTCTTCAGTCCCTCTGCATCGATATCGAGCTTAGAGAAGCCCGGAATCATATCGAAGAGTTTATTGAAAACGATTGCGAATGGCATGAAACTCTGGCAGAATGGCTGCGGAATTGAGATAGCATCCAAATCGTAATATTTCTGGAATCTGTCGGCTGTCAGGTCTGCACAGACCAGGGTATTGATGTAGCAGACGATAGCTGCGAAATAGCCCCAGAGCAAACTCTGACCCATCACGAAGTAAGCCACCGCACCGATAAAGGCGAAGTGCCAGTAGTTCCAGAGGTCGATATTTACGGTACGTGTTGTCTTGGTAATCAACATCAGGAAGTTGACACCCAGACAGATTGGGATAATCAATGCGCCCACTGCTGTATTGTAAGCTACAGCTGCAGCTGCAGGCCATCCCATGTCAAAAACGTTTAACTGTAGGTGGTAGATATCAGAAATAGCCTTCAATGGGTCGTTGAAGTTGGTAGTCAGCAATGCTGTTACCACGCCCAAGCCTACGAAACCCACGCCTACGAAGAGTCCCGACTTCAAAGCCTTTCCGAATTTCATGCCAATACACAGACCGATAACCGTGAAGATGATAGGCATCATCACGCTCGCACCGAGACTGATAATATAGCTAAATACTTGTTCCATTTTAATTTGTAGTATTGTTTAATTGTTAGAAAATACACGACAAAGAGCACCCTCTTTTGTCTTTTAATGATTTGTTGTGTGCAAAGATACACTTTTTTCTTCAATTACAATACGTTTTGATGGAAAAATTTACGCAAAAAAAAATCCTATCAGAACATTTCTGATAGGATTTCTCTATTTTTATACGTTTTT
>CATXJC010000084.1 GCA_958369755.1 uncultured Prevotella sp. | reverse complement strand
GTCTTGATCAGCATTGGAGGTCCGCAGAGATAGTACTCGCAATCCTCTGGTGCCTCGTGATCCTTCAAGTAGGTATCACGGATGCAGTTAACAGCAAATCCCTCGTAGTACTTCACGCCCTGAGCATCTGCCACTGGGTCCTTGCGGTCCAATGAAAGATGGAAGTGGAAGTTAGGGAATTCCTTCTCAAGCTCCCAGAAGTCCTCCAGGAAGAATGCCTCACCCAAAGCACGAGCTCCGTAGAAGAAGTGCAGCTCACGGTCGGTGGTGTGCAGAGTCTTGGTCATGTGCATAATCTGCGCACGCAATGGAGCCATACCGGCACCACCACCAATCCAGATCATCTCCTTGCCAGAAGTGAAGTTAGGATGGAAGTCGCCGTAAGGACCACTCATCATTACCTTGTCGCCTGGCTTCAATGAGAAGATGTAAGAAGAAGCGATACCTGTTGGTACGTTCTGGAAACCTACCTGTGGACGTGGCAAGAATGGAGTTGTGGCGATACGTACGGTCAGGGTGATGATGTCACCCTCGTCAGGATAGTTCGCCATAGAGTAAGCACGAACGGTAGGCTCTGGATTGTGAGCCTTGAGTGAGAAGATGTTGAACTTCTTCCATGCTCCGATGTACTCCTCGCCAATGAGATCCTTGTCGAAATCCTTGTCGTAATCGATGCAGTCGTATGCAGGAATCTTGATCTGAGCGTAAGAACCCGGAACGAAGTCCATGTGCTCGCCTGGAGGCAGAGCCACCTTGAACTCCTTGATAAATGATGAAACGTTCTTGTTGGAGATAACCTCGCACTCCCACTCTTTCACGCCCATCACGCTCTCAGGCACCTTGATCTTCAGGTCGCCCTTCACCTTGCACTGGCATCCCAGACGCCAGTGGTCCTTAATCTGCTTGCGGGTGAAGTGAGGTTTCTCGGAATCGAGAATCTCGCCGCCGCCCTCGAGCACCTGAACCTTACACTGGCCGCAGCTTGCCTTACCGCCACAGGCAGAAGGCAGGAAGATGCCGTTCTCATTCAGCGTAGTCATCAAACTGCTGCCCTGAGGCACGTTGATGGTCTTGTCGCCATTGATTTCGATATTTACATTTCCGCTAGGGCTCAGATACTTCTTAGCCACGAGCAGGATGATAACCAGCAGGAGAATCACCACGAGGAAAACTCCGATACTAGCCAATATAAATGATGTATTACCCATATCTATAGTCCTCCTATTTTAGATTTTCAAGCCTGAGAAGCAAAGCATAGCCATTGCCATGAGGCCTACTGTGATAAATGTGATGCCGAGTCCCTGCAATGGCTTTGGCACGTCGCAATACTGCATCTTCTCGCGGATGGCTCCCATCAGGACGATGGCGAGAGTCCAACCCAGTCCGGAACCTACGGCATAAACGATGCTATCCCATACTGAGGTGATAGCCTGAGTATTGGCAGGATCCATCAGGATGCGCTGCTGCATGAAGAGCGATGCACCCATGATGGCACAGTTTACGGCAATCAATGGCAGGAAGATACCCAGCGCTGCATAGAGCGATGGTGAGAACTTCTCTACAATCATCTCTACCAGCTGCACGATACCGGCGATGACGGCGATGAAGAGGATGAAGCTCAGGTAAGTGAGGTCAACACCCAGAATGCCATCGGCGCTGAGCACCTTGGTCTGCAACAGGTAATCTACAGGCACGGTGATGAGCAACACGAAGGTTACTGCCAAGCCCAAGCCCAAAGAGGTCTTCACGTTCTTGGATACTGCCAAGTATGAACACATACCCAGGAAGTAGGCGAAGATCATGTTATCGACGAAAATCGAACGGAAAAACAAACTTATTGCGTGCTCCATCTTACTTCTCCTCCTTATAAATATAGGCACGATGTACCCAGATTACACATCCAACAAGAATCAATGCCATGGCTGGCATGGTCATCATACCGTTGTTAACATATCCAAAGTCGTAAGCTCCCTCCGGAATCAGCTGGAAACCGAGCAATGAGCCGCGGCCCAGGAACTCACGAACAGCACCCATAATCACGAGGATGAGGGCGTAACCCAAACCATTACCTACACCATCGAGGAATGAAGGCCAAGGCTTGTTCATCATGGCGAATGCCTCCAAACGACCCATCAGGATACAGTTGGTGATGATAAGACCCACGTACACGGAAAGCTGCACGCTCACGTCGTAGGCGAAAGCCTTCAGCACCTGGCTCACGATGGTAACCAGGGCAGCAACTACCACCAACTGGACGATGATACGGATGCGCTGAGGGATGGTGTTGCGGATGATGGAAATAATCACGTTAGAGAATGCCGTGATGATAGTAACGGCAAGTCCCATCACAATGGCTGGCTTCAGCTGGGAAGTAACAGCCAGGGCACTACAGATACCAAGCACCTGGACGAGGATAGGGTTGTCGCCGTTCAGTGGCTTGATGAATGCCTCCTTATTTTGTTTACTAAATAATGCCATAATTTCGCTTAATTATTTAATGAATTTAGCAAGACCTTCCTTGAGCATGGCATCCACACCGTTGGATGTCAATGTAGCACCGGTAACGGCATCTACATTGTTAGGGTCGCCGGCAGGAGCGTCTTTCTCAACACCCAGAGCGATGCCCTCTACTCCATTCTTGTGAATCTTCTTGCCCTGGAATTTCTGCTGCCACTTCAGGTTGTCCTTGATTTCAGCACCAAGTCCGGCAGTCTCGCCTTCGTGGTTGAAATATACGCCATAGATGGTGTTGTTGTCGGCATCCACGGCGATGAAGCCTGAAATGCCGCCCCAGAGACCCATACCCTTTACAGAGTAAACGGTCTTCTTCTGACCATCAATCTCGCACTCGTAATACTTCATGCCGTCCTTCTCCTTCTCGTCCTTCACCACCTCTTTATATTTGGCAGCCGCAGTAGCGTTGTCAAGGTCGCGCAGGTTCAGCGAGTTCAGAATCTGCTTCTGAGTATCAAGAGCCACGTTGGCATCCTGTTTTGTCTTCAGCGAAGAAGACACGAACGCGAGCAGGAATGCCACGATTACCACGATGATAACCGAATAGATAATAGTATAGCTATTTGAATTTGTCTTCATATCTACATTCCTCCTACATTATTTAATAGCACGTTTAGCACGGCGTGAGATGTTGCTCTGAACTACACAGTAGTCGATAAGTGGAGCAAACATGTTGCCGAAGAAGATAGCGAGCATCATACCCTCTGGATAACCTGGGTTCATCACACGTACGATAACAGCGATGGCACCGATGAAGAATCCATAGAAGTACTTACCCTTCTCTGTACGGGCAGAGGTTACAGGGTCGGTAGCCATGAATACGGCACCGAAGCAGAAACCACCGAGCACGATGTGCTCATACCAGGCGATAGGTGTCATGCCGAGAGCCTGGAAGATAAGCGCCATCACGATACCGCCTGCGAATACTGAGCCCATTGTCTTCCAAGATGCGATGCCTGTCCAGAGAAGGATGATGGCACCGATGGCGATGGCGATGACGGATGTCTCACCGATACAGCCAGGAATGAAACCGATGATAGAATCGCAGAGACAAGCTGAAGGCATGCTGCCCTGAGCCAGCTGACCGAGAGGAGTAGCAGCAGTAAAGCCATCAGGCAGGGTGTTACCCAGACCGAAGATAGCATCCTTAGCCACCCAGACCTTATCACCACTCATAGCCAATGGATATGAGAAGAAGAGGAACATACGGGCACCCACAGCCACATTGAAGATGTTCATACCGGTACCACCGAAGATCTCCTTGCAGAAGATAACTGCGAAGGCGCACGCCAGGGCGAGCATCCACAGCGGTGTAGAGATAGGAATGATCAATGGGATGATGATACCGCTGACGAGGTAACCCTCCTGGATTTCCTCGTGCTTCCACTGAGCCCAGGCAAACTCGATGCCGAGACCCACGATGTAGCTAACCAGCAACTTAGGGAGGACAGCCAGGAATCCGAAGCCGAAGACCTCGATGAAGCTGGCAGCATCTAGTGTACCTGCAGCCTTGAAATTCTGGTATCCCACATTATACATACCGAAGAGCAAAGCAGGAATCAGGGCGATTACCACAAAGCTCATGATGCGCTTCGAGTCGATGGAATCGTGGATGCTGGCTCCGCTCTTCGCTGTCGTATTAGGCACGTACAGGAAGCTCTCAAAACCGTCAAACACGCTCTCGAAGGCATGCAGCTTACCTCCCT
>CATXJC010000083.1 GCA_958369755.1 uncultured Prevotella sp. | reverse complement strand
TCTTATATACAAGCTTTCCTGAAATCAATTACCCCTAAAATGAAGAAATCTTCTATTTTTTTTGGAAAAACCGATGCAAAGGTAATAAAAAACTAGATAAAAGCTTACTCTTTCGAATAAAAAGTGTATCTTTGCACCAAGAAACAACATCATTATATTATGGGTAAACGAGCCATCATAGAAGCTTTACGCCATTATTTCAGCACCCAACCCGTACTGAAAGCCTGGCTGTTCGGTTCTTTCTCCAGAGGGGAAGAAACGAAGGATAGCGATGTCGATATTATGGTTTCTTTGGACAAGAGCAAACCTATTGGTTTAAAATTCTTCGGCATGTGGAGTGATTTGGAAGAACTCTTAGGTAGAAAAGTTGATTTGGTATCAGAAGGAACCTTACTCCCTTTTGCACAGGAATCAGTAGAACGTGATAAAATCTTAGTATATGAGAGAACGAAGTAGAGATAAAAACCGCCTAGAGCACATGCTCCAGGCGATAGAAAGAATCTGCCGATATACAAGAGGTAAAAACTTTGAGGATTTTATCGCAGACGACATGATGTATTACGCAGTAGTCAAGAACATCGAAATTCTTGGAGAAGCATCGAATATGCTAACTGAAGAATTTCGACAAGCGCATCCTAAGACTCCTTGGAAACAAGTGAACGGCATGAGGAACTATATCGTTCATGAATATTTCCAAGTTGATAACAACGTTGTTTGGGATGTGATTACAAATGACCTTCCGATATTAGAGCAACAAATAAAGGAGTATCTAACTGAAGAAAAATAAAAACATCGGCCAAGCAAAGAGCAAACCAATATGGTTTTGCCTTCGCTTGACCGATTGTCATATATTCATTGTTTATTAAGAGAGTTTCTTCCTAACAAGAACTACAAGCGGCTCTTTTCTGCATTACCGGCTCCTGTGCCTTTGTACTTGCTATTAACAGAGTTGAAACGATAGCTTATAGTTAGCTTAACAGCTTGCGAATCGCTATAGTTCCATTTATCGAGCAACATACTTGTACCATAGGTAAACATAGAGTTACGGGCTGTACGAAAGACATCCGTTGCCTGAAATTGAAAAGTCCATTGTTTAAACTTCTTTGTTATTCCCAAATTCAACTGAAAACTCGGCTTCAGGGTTGCTATCGTATTATCACCAGAAGTATGCCCTATCATATCAGCCGTCAGTATATAACTTCTTGAAATAGAGAAAGAATTAAACCAATTGGTCATCAACAACGGATTGTTCAACTTGAGCATTTGCCCATAATGAACCATTTCAAAATTCTGTCCCATCAATACCAAAGACAAGCGAGGAGACCAAATTCCTATACTTGGCGACAATGATAGAACTGCCGTATATGTATTCATGTGGGAACGATTGACATTCGTTAGAATGTTGAGCGGTTTACCTTCACCCGGCTGCAAATCTATCGTATTCACTATGAAGTCATTGATATGTTGAAAACTGAAATTTAAATATACCCATTTGTATAATCCTGCGAAGGTTATGTCATGGATAATTTCAGGCTTCAGAAGAGGATTTCCCTTTTCATAAGTGAAGACGTCATCATATTGCATATTGCTGCTCAATTCCTGATAAGACGGACGACGAGTCTTCATCGTATAATCCAACGAGAAATTGGCTTTGCCTATCGGAAATGATAAACTTGCATTCGGAAACAATTTATCATACCGACGACTTTGTCCATCAATCCAGATTCCTTTCTCATAATAATCAGAAACGGTATGTTCATACCTCAGACCTGCTTCTAAATCAATTTTTCCCAATGGAAGATAATAGGTCAAGAATCCAGCCAACTTATTTTCCCTGATATGGTCATCTGTAGAAGCTATTATCTGTTCCACATTGTTGTAAGTTTCCTTGCGGTCTGTATAGATAAACTCACCACCACCTTCTAGCTTTCCTTTCCCAACAGGATAAGACAGCGCCAATTTAGAAGCAGCCATTACATTGTCCGCCTTGTTTGTGCTGTTAACATTACTTTCACCAGAAGCACTACTCTGCTCCTTAATATTCTGCACAGCCTTGTTCTGGCTAACAACCAAGTCATTATCAAAAACGACATTCCATTTTCCGAATTCTCCCCGATAATAAGCATTCACATAATGAGCAGGAGGCGTCTTGCGATTCCATTTCATATCATAGGATATGGATTCCAACTCTGTCCCATTCTTCATTACACGTTGATATGTAGGCCATGAAGCAGTACTATTTGGTAAAAAGTTTACATTATAAGTAGCACCTATGGAATGTTTCTCATTGAAGACATAATTGAAACCTATCTTTGTGGCAATTTGGGCTTTGCTTTTGGGGAATATCCCGATGTCGCTATGCATTTGCCACATTTCTCCATCTTTAATGACAGTCTTTTTATCTATCTGATGCTGATACCTTTGCGTCAAATCATAATAAAGACTTCCGAATATATCCAGTCCTCCTCTACGCCAGTTTAAATTACCGCCCTCAGACAAAGATGTAGAATGTCCCTGCCGAGCCATAGAAGTAAACCCACCGCTCAGTCCATCACCTTGTTTCTTATTCGTTCTGATCACAATGACAGCCTTTACCGTAGCATCATATTTTGCTCCAGGATTGTTGTTGAGAGTTACGGAGGCAATGTCTTTGGAACTTATTCTATCCAGTTCCCCCTCATCCGTCAACTTCCTTCCATTCACATATACCAATGCTTCACCCTTGCCATAAACACGATATTTTCCATCACTGCCATAAACACTCGGCACTTGCGCCATAACATCGTTGGCAGTACCAGCTTCGCTCAAAGGTGTTCCTTTCACCTGAGTAACAAGTCCTTCATTCGTCATCTCAAAGGTTTTACGATGTCCTTTTACAACCACCTTCTGCAGGTTCATTGTTGCCTCCTTCAGAGTTATTGTCCCTATCTTACCTATATTATATGTATTGCTTGTCGTAATATAGCCCACGCAACTTACTCTTACTATCGCCTTTCTGGCTCCGCAGGGAATCACGAACTGGCCGTTCTCATTCGTCACACCGCCATTAATCAATGAAGAGTCACGAACATTCAGCAGGGCTACATTGGCGAAATCTACAGGGCGTTTCTTATTGTCGATGATGCGGCCTATCATCTTGGTGGGAGTCTTCTGCGTACACTCCACAAAGATGTTTTCGCCATCTATCGTCATCTTCATCGGATAGAAACCCATAATCTGGCGGATGGCATCCGGAGCGGTTCGCTTCACGATACTCGTGGTAACCGTGAAATCCTCCAGTTCATCATACATAAAGTTGATACGATAATCCTTGGTGCTTTTGGCAAGGATGGTGAGCGCTTCTGACATAGAAGTGTTGCGGAAGCTGCGGGTGATGCGTTGGGCATAGATGGTCTGAAGAGAAAGGCTCATCAAACCTGCCAGCAGCATGATATATCTTAATCTTTTCATCTTATTCCACGATTAAAGTTTGACCTTCATGACGAATATTCACTTTCTCGAAATGATTCATCAGTTCGATGATATCATCCAGACTCATGTTCTTCTCCAGTTGCAGGAAGAGACGGATATGGCGAGCCGACTCGTTCTGATAAGTTACCTGGAGATGGAAATGCCCGGCAATAGGAGTCAGGATATTCTGAAGCTCAGCGTTTTCATAAACCAATGGGAGCTGGGCAAGACTTGCAGAATCTGTCTTTTCTTCTATGTTGGATTTCTGAGGAGCCGAAACCTGCTGGATAGAATCCTTTCGGGATGATACGAGTTCGGTATTGTGCTTATCTGATGCCTGATGAGAACGGGTTACCAGATGAATGGCTGCAAAGGTGATGCCGGAGACGACAAGGACGGCAGCAACGGCAGCCACCTTTCTCATCGGGCTCCAGAGAGGAAACAACTTGGCGGTTTGCTGGATTTCTGCATTCTGACTCATCTCTTCTTTCTGCTGCTTTTCTTCTTTCAGCTTCATCTCATCTTTCAGCTTCTCCCATTCTGCATCAATCGAAGGCATCTTCATTTCTTCCTTCGACTTGGCGAAATCCAGAGACTGTCGGGTCTCTATCAGCTGCTGATAGAGTTCGTTCACTTCCTCATCGCCCAGAAGTTCATCCTTCTGGGTTTCGGAATACTTTTCGGGATGCTCCAGGAGATCGAGGAGCATATCCCATTTCTGAGAATCCATCTTCTGAGGATTTATGTCAGATAATTCATTTTTCATTTTCTTTTCCTTTCTTCATTTTAGGGTTCCATTGTAAGGACGTCTTCAGACAATAGAATCATGGTTATGCTATTTTCCTTTCAACTTTTCTCTGAGCGTTCGCAAACCTTTTACGATATGCTTGTTCACTGCCGAGACGCTGATGCCCAGCTCCTCCGCCGTATCCTTATACGACATTCCTTCCCGATAGCACAATCGGATGACGG
>CATXJC010000082.1 GCA_958369755.1 uncultured Prevotella sp. | reverse complement strand
CATTGAGGTCGTAGAACTTGTTGCCATACTGGGCATCGAGCTGGTGCATCGAAGCCGAGGACATGAAGGCAATATTGGTGCCATGCTCGTGATTGAAGATGAAGGCATGCTTCATATAACCCTCAAAACGGTTGGTATGGAGCTTGATTCTGTAAATATCATCACTATGAACATGCTCCTCATCCTGCCCGCTGGTACGAATCTCCTTCAAAGCCCCAAGTCCACCATGGAAGATGTAGTTCTTGTCTTTATACACCCAACGGTTTTGCACATTATATTGTTCCCTGCCTGGCATATCATAGAAACCATCACCATTATCATCATGGTTTTTGAGGATATTCTCATGATGCAACAATATCTCCGTTGCCCACTTATCCGACAGATGAACATTGGCATCGGCATTTGCCTCGATTCGGCTCTTGGTATCGCCAAAGAGGTTCACCTCCACCTGTTGCTCATCCTCTGGTTGCAAGTAATCCACATTGATTTGCCCCGTAATCGACTCATAGCCATTCTTCACCGAAGCACAGCCCTTCGATACCTGAATGCCTTTCATCCAAGGACCTGGCACATACCCCAAAGCGTAAGGGATGGCTGCACCACGGAAGTTAGGGAGATTCTCGGTGAGCATCTGTACGTAAGTGCCCGAAAGACCAAGGAGTTTGATTTGTCTTGCGCCCGTCGTGGCATCATTATAAGCCACATCCACCGAAGGGTTGGTCGTGAAACTCTCGCCCAGGTTGCAACAAGCCGCCTTAAAGAGCTCATCCTTGTTCACGGCGATGCCATTCACGGCACCAGCCAATCGGGAAGTGCCCGACTTGCGAGCCACCACCTTCACCTCATGCAAGGTCTCGTCCTTGAAAATGGAATCCTGAGAGGAGGAATCTACAGAGTTATTTTCTACAGAATTATTATATGATGATGACAGAGACACAACCTCTGTCTTACTATTTTTTGCATAAGTCTCAGCACCAATAACCAGCAAGGCACTGAGCAATATATATCTTGAATACATAAATATATTTCCTTTTATCCGAATCTTAAATCTTCGCTCCGGATGATTTTACCATTTTATATATGTATGCAACCCTAAGATTTTACTGATAGGGATAGGCATACGACAATCTTGGCTGCAAAAGTACAGAAAAACTTTTGCAACCTATTTGCAAATATGGAAAAATCAAATAATCAGGATGTTAAGGAGGGCAAGATAAGCCCTTGGAGGCGAATGCGGAACATTCTGATTCCAATATCTTGCCTTTTGAATGCTACAGATAACAGGACGAGGCAACTTCTGCCAAAGAGCTGGCGCAATGCCTGCAAACACTGGTGCTGCATCGAAATCCAAGTGTTGAGTAGAGACCGTAGGCGATAGCTTCACCTGCTTCACATCCATGCAATGCTTGTTCACCTGTGCGCCCAGCTTGCCTTGGCAACAGTCATGGTCCATGCTACGTTTCACGCAACAGTCAGTCACCATACCCACCATCACCTTGTCATAACGAAGGCAGTGCATGACGGTTGTACCCACGCTCAAGTAAACCACCATGAGCGAGAGCATCAAAGCCATCAATATGTTGAGCGAACGTTTCATACCTATTTTTTGCACCCCTTCCTTTTCTCGGGTTGCAAAATTAAGCATTTTCATCAGAATAAGAACTTAATACCCCCATAATTTAATGACCTTTAACGGTTTTTCTTTTTTGCCTGAAATGATACCATCTATAAGTGATAAAAATAGGGCAGCTATCATTCGTCAATCATATATCGACAAGATAGAAAGGCATCTTGGCAAGGAGACCATCATTGTATTAGCAGGTCAACGTCATGTAGGTAAAGAGTTTTCCTAGAACCGGAATCCAAAGAACATTCTTACTCTCCATTTGTTTCTCTTCACCTGGAGGTGATCCTCATCTCCTGCTACAGAGAAATTATAAACCGCAGTGGCACCGGCAAACTTGTTGCGCCAGGAATAGACGGCCGCTCCCCGCCCCGTAATGATCGCAGATGGGAAATGATATTTCATACTGTTACAAACGGTTGGAACCTCTGCATCACTACTCCCCTCCTCTGCTTCTGCCCTCATCTTGGTATAGTCGTGGGAATATACCGTTATGGTTGGCAAGGCTGACAGATGGAACAGCAGATGGGAGGATGGGACAAGATTATATCCATACCCTGCACCGAGCGCCAACTCATTAAGACGGATGTTCATACCCTTCACCTTCGTCTTGGAACCGTCAAAACTGGCACCTATCATCCAACTTCCGGCGCTTCGTTTCTGTATGTAGCTCTGGCTGAAGGCAGCCGGAAAGGAGAATTTACGATAATTGAAAGCATAATAGAAATTGAGATTCAGAGCCTTCTGCGATATATCACCCTTATGGACATCAATCTCGTTGGAACCCACTTCCTGGTGACCATGGAATGTCTTGGACGAGAGATAGACCACATCGAAGCCATAGCGGTTGCTGTAGGAGTTGAGATTGAACTCGTAGTCCTGGTTCTTGCCGGCCAGCTTGGCAGGATTTACAGCCAATCCAAGTCCCAATCCCCGATAAGCCACGGCCATGGAGAAAGTTCCACGGCAGTCTGCCATCACTTTGGTATGCGTTTCCATTCCATCCGTCTTCGCCGTAGTTTCCAAATCTGCTCCCGAAAGATTACCTCTCAGTTTGATGGTCCATCGGGCATTGGGACGGGAGATGTAGTTAGTATCATACTTTATCTTGTAATAATTGGCTGCCAACAGGGAATCTCCTCTGAACAATTGGCGGTCGTAGAGGCTCAATCGTCTTTGAATCTTGGCATAATGCTTCATGAACCTTTGCTTTTTCTTCTCACTCATCTTACTTTTACCCAATTCTGCCATGAGAAGAGAGTCGCCCCATTGGAGCATACATCCCCTATCGGCAGATTGCCGCAACTGGAGTCGCAGGCTATCTGCCATCATCAGCAGTTCCTTCAGCTTCTTTCGAGGCTTCCTGTTCTGTTTATTTTGGGCGATGGCAGGAGCAATCACTCCCATAGAAAATACCATTACAAGAAATGATGCTTTCAACGCCATCATTGAACCAATTTTCATTTTCCGTCTATTCATCTTACTTATCTTTTTCCTATTCCGGTACAAAAGTACAGTAAAACTCCGAAATAGGAAAGAGAAAAGCAACAAAAATAAGAATTGAAGGCTTTTTTATAGATATCGCTTGCAAAAAAAGTAAGAGAAGGAACGTTTTCTCATTCAGATAAACGTTCCTTCTCATAAACTATCTTGCCACCTTGAATATGGCGGCACTTATGCCTGAAGCTTTAATCACATCAGTTTTTCTTCCTGATTTATACACAACCTTTCCTGTGGAAAGAACAGAAACTGCCTTGCCACCTACAGAGCTGATGTTGAGAGAGGCAGCCTTGGCACCAGGATTCACGACAACAACATACTTCTCCTCACCCAAAGTGCGCTCATATACCATCGGATATTCCTGACCCTTCTGGTTCAGGAGCTTCCAATCTCCCTCATTGTCAAGAGCCTTGGCTGAATGACGCAAAGCGGCCAGCTTACGGGTATATGACAACAGAGAATTCTGATCTCCCTGCTGAGCTTCAACGGTCAACTTTCCGTTTTCCGTATCTACAGGGAAGTAGAGTTTATCAGGCGCACTCGTTGAGAAGCCGGCATTCTTGCCCTTGGTCCACTGCATCGGAGTGCGGGTACCAGAGCGCTCATTGCTACCCTCCTTGTTAGGGAGATTCATCTGATACTTCATACCAATCTCATCACCATAATAGATAAATGGAACACCTGGCATGGTGAGGAAGAAGGTCATCGCCACCTTCAGCTGGTCTGGCGTGTTGCGGGTACCGATGTTAGGACGCTGGTAATCGTGGTTGGCAGATGGAACAGCGATGTAGCCGAGATTCTTGGTGGCATTGAAAGCCTTGGTATAGTTCTCGCTAAATTCCTTAAGCGAACCCTTGCCCTGCTTGTCGAAATAGCAGTTCTGATAGCTCTGCTCCCATTTGCCCCATGGAGTCTTGCGGTCGAAGAACAGAGAGGCATAGCCCTTAAGACCGAAATGGATGTAGAAATCGATGTTGAAGCCGGCAGGAATGGCTTGCTGCGGATTAGCCCACTCTGAAATCAAGACGGTCTCTGGATAATACTTATCCTTCCAGGCACGCATCTCCTTCCAAAGCTTGGAAACCTCCTTCTTGTCAGGGTCGTTCTTGATAAGCGATGACGCCATATCTACACGGAAGCCATCCACACCCTTATCAAACCAGAAAGCCATAATGTTACGTATTTCCCTGCGGACAGCCTGTGGTCCTGGAGCATCTACGCCCTGCTCCCAAGGATGATTTGGATCTGGATGAGCAAAACCATAGTTCAAGGCTGGCTGGCACTCGAAGAAATTCTTCTCATAATACTTGGCAC
>CATXJC010000081.1 GCA_958369755.1 uncultured Prevotella sp. | reverse complement strand
GCCCAGCTTGCCGACCGCTTCAATGCAATAATCGTGGGGGCGTATGAGCAAACCGGACTGCAGGTTGCCATCCTCATCGATGAATACGACTCTCCATTGCAGCATTCCTGGAAGACTCCTCATCACGAAGCATGTACCGCTATCTATCGAGAGGTTTTTGCCATTCTCAAGGCAGATGACAAATACGAGAAGTTTGTCTTCATCACCGGCATCACCAAGTTCACGCAAATCTCGCTTTTCTCTGTGCTCAATAATCTGAGCAACATCAGCTTTGAGCCGGAATATGCAGCCATCTGTGGTATTACGAAAGAAGAGGTGCTACGTGATTTCAAGCCGGAAATCAACAAATTGGCAGAATACGAAGACTGGACATTCGATGAAGCTGTAGCACAACTGACGGCATATTATGACGGCTATCATTTCAGTCGCCGCAATATGGTGGATGTATTCAATCCGTTCAGTCTCATCAATGCCTTGGCAGATTCTGATCTGAAGAACTACTGGGCTTCATCGGGTGCAACCTCTCTGTTGCCTAAGTTTGTGGACAATATGGAAATGAGACTGAAGGATTTTGAGAATTGTCCGATAGACTGTGATACCCTAGAGACTTCTGACGTAACAGGTGGTGGAGCGGAGCTGTTCCTCTATCAGTCAGGTTATCTTACCATAAAGGGATATATGGATGATATTTATTTGCTAGGCATTCCAAACTATGAAGTTCGAAAGGCTCTATACAGGATTGTTTTGCCAGCCTTGACATTGAAAACGAATGCCCAAGTAATAACTACCCAGAATATGTTGCTTTACTCCTTGAAGCTTGGCAACCTTCCCGAAGCCATGAAATGCCTGAAGGCGCTCATTGCGGATGTGCCCTACAGCAACAAGAAGCTTGCCAGTATGGATATGGAGGAGCGCTATCGCCTGATTCTGAGCACCATCTTCAATGCCATCGGTTGCCGTGTGGAAGTAGAAAAGATGATTGCTACGGGCAGAATTGATATGGTGATAGAAACCACCAACTTCATCTATGTATTGGAGTTGAAGCTGAGCAACAACGGTGGCGTGGATGCTGCCGAAGATCAGATGAAAGCCAAGCAGTATGCCGAGCCATTCAAGGCGGATAAGAGAAAAGTAATCGCCCTTGCCATAGAACTGGATGATATGGGAAAGGGATTGGTTGATTGGAAGGAAGTGTAATTTTGGCTCAGGGAAGATAGTCCGTGGATAGACAATCTTCCTGAGCGCCGACTTATGTAACCATACAGTGATATTTTATCTGATACTTTACCACTGATAAAGGTGGTAACATACCACCTGCTTAGTATAAGTAGGATACACTCTCCTGCATTGATTTCAATTCTGTATCAGTCATTTGTACATAGATGGAAACGCCATAGAGGGTTTCTCCATTGGATTTTACTCCCAATGGGTGAACCATGCAGAAAGAAGGTTGCTCACCCCTTGTCCAGCCAGTGATTTGAATGTATTTTTTATTGTCAAGCAATAGGACTGTGCGTGACGTTCCTTTGTATTTACGATTGAAAGTATATGCTACTTCACTCTTCTTTATAGCACTTCCAGCCGTATTTGAACGATAGTAAATAGTTAATTTAGTGTTGCTATCAAAATAGTAATTATCTGGAGATACACCAATTATGTTGTGATAATATTCGAGAGGCAGTCTTTTGCCATTCTTGTCTATTTCCCATGTACCGTAGTGCTTCCAGCCATGACCAACAATCACTTTGTCAAAGTTTTCTTTGCCGATACCGCCACCATCACCAAAACATTTTCCATCGTCACTATAGTCGTAGTTGCAGTCATAATTATCCAATACCAAAGCCCATTGTTGCTCTAATGTTTCTTCGACATCATCATTGCAGGATACCACAAAGAAGGATGCAAACAGTACGAATGCTAATCCAATAAAAGATTTAATTGTCTTCATAATTATCACAATTTCCTTATTTCCGCAACACTATAATTTAATATTTTTTATAAGCACCTGAGCAACGATAAGTTGCTCAGGATTATGTCATGTCAGAAATTTCACTTATCTTAGTGTTGCATTTAAAAAACAAATAAAACTCTGAATGACATGGCAAAAATACAAATAAAATCTGAGAGACTCACTCCTTTTGGAGGATTTTTTTCTATTATGGAGCAATTTGATGCTCTTTTAGCTCAAACCATAGATTCCACCTTGGGATTGAGATGCACATTGTTTGGTTATCAATATAGTGAGATTCTACGTTCTCTGATGTGCGTATATCTTTGGCTGGAGTAAAAATCTCACCCCTCATGTCGTTCACAAGAGCCGTGGAAATGGTAATAGAATTGCCTGTCCATCTATAGGAAGCCGATAGAGAAAGTGAGCTGCTAAGACACTCATTTTCTCTTTCTTTTTGTTACATGATTTTAAAAAATCCTAAAAAATAGCCTTTTGGTGAAAATTAAGCATTTTCACGAAATTCGCCTAGTTCGCGATTAAATTGTACTTTTGAAACAATTTAATATCAGTTAATAATGGCAAGAGGAAGAACATATAATAAGACGTATGCTGATGTGCGTATGAAAGAGGATATAATCAGGGAGGTGGGGAGCTTCCTTGAGGAACTTATTGTTAAAGACATTGCGCCATTAAAAATGATAAAGAAGGATTTTCCAATTACTAATCCGCCAATCAGAAATCTTAGAGATTTTGACACTTCCGTATCTTATGAAACTATCAGGGAATTCTGCTATATTATAGGATATTATTTGCATGAAGAAGAAAATGCAGTAAGGAATGGTAGGAAGCATCTGGATGATAAAGAAGCCTGGTTGGGTTATCTCTCAGATTTGAAAGAAAGATATCTTAGCCTTTATGGGCGCTCAGCTCAATTTGTGATGAGCCTTATCGAAGATAATATAGATATAAGAAAATGGTGTAAACAGAATAAAAAGCCAGATTGCTAAGAGCTGCTGGCTACTAAACAATAATAATCAATCAAACAATTAAAAACCAAAAAAGAAATGAAAGAAATTACATGAACCACTAGGGTTTTGCTGGTCATAAGTCAACAACGCCTTGATAGCTGCCTCACCTCATGAAAATCATGGGGGCTGCCCTCTCTAACTAGTAAATGGTAGTTTTTAGTCAATCCTTCAAAAATTAAAGATTAAGAAAGGGATTATTATGGCTAAATTATTTTATAAGTCGCTGATTAAGCTCGCCCAGCTGAGATTAATCGTCGTAGTAGTTAACGTGAATCTTTACGATCATAGTATCCTCGTGCAGATTCCAGGTAAATATAACCGTTTTAAAATATTGAACGATAAAAAGAAGGAGAAAGATGGCGACAAATGATACTTATAATTTCTATGACCAGTCTAGACTGGTTCGCATAGACCATGTTGACAATTTCAATGAGCTTATTAATTTTACTCGAAATCAGGCATCTCAGGATGATGTCTGCGAGGCTGATTTTGGGGAGGTGGTTGAAGAGAATTCTAATACGGATGATAAATCCAAAGAGGAGGTAGCGAAGGTTACGGTCATTCCCCAAGAGCTTTCTACGCCCCAAGGGATTGGCTGGCTTCATAAAATGCAGGATGCGGGAGTGTTGGATGAGAACTATCAGCCTGCTTCTCAACTGACTGTTGCTCAGATGGGTTGCCTTGTCATGAAGGCTCAGTTTGAGCTGAATCTTTCTTCCTGCTGGAAAGATTTTTCCTTGTTGTGGAACATTAATAGAGAGAAGTTGAGAATGGGGTTTGTGAATGGTCAGAATACCAAGCAAACTATAGAATATAACAAGAAGATTAGCAAGTATTAGTACTAGTACGCTGTACTACTCCGTACTATTTTTATTTCAAAATATCGCCGTACTTTTGCCCCAGATTTCAGAACGATACCGGTTCTGAGGTCTGGGGCTTTTGCGTTTTCTATCGCCAGGTTGCTGGGATAGTTTTCCTGCCATGTTGTAAGTGGCGCAGCGTATCAGCCCATCGGTCTTTGACAAGGTTGATACATTTTTTATTGCAGAACTTTTTGTGGGGAAGTTAGAGGAGTTAATTCCTCAACTTAAAATATTTGCGGAAACTTTTAGCGTGTATTTTTTGCAAAGGTATCCGTCGGGTACCTTTTATATATTTACTTAATTTTTTTTGCTTATGATGAATTCAAAGATTCAAAAGGCAGAGGATGGCAAGAATGCCAGTTCTGCCAAGAAGAGTGTGCAGACTGGTAAGAAGGTGGCCGACAAGAAGAAAGCCAATAAGAAACAGGCTGCACAGGTTGCTGTTTTTGAGAATCCGGAGTTCGGAATGGTTCGCACTACTATAGATGAGAAGGGCGATCCTTGGTTCTGTGCAAAGGATTTGTGTGATGTGCTCGGGTATAAGAGAGCGGATAATGCTGTAAGACAACATGTTAACCCGCTTGATGCACTGAAACAGTGCATCAAGGTTGAGGATCACATAAAGCGTGACGGAACCATTCGTGAGAGATTGATTCAGATGATCTTCGTTAACGAGAGCGGCTTCTATGCCCTGGTGCTCGGTTCGAAACTGGCTACGGCGGTGAAGTTCAAGGATTGGG
>CATXJC010000080.1 GCA_958369755.1 uncultured Prevotella sp. | reverse complement strand
AGAGCAAGTATAAGGGTACGGGTGCTGGTAATGCAGAAAAGAGCAGATTATAGCTATTTTTTAAAACACGGACAAATTCAATTTGTCCGTGTTATTTTTTTCTATGCTTCAGGCTAGGAGGGATGAAGAACTGGATGGAATTGGTAATTTGATGCAGTTATACAAATTTAACGGAAGAGATGTAATGTCTTTGGATAATAATGTGTACTTTTGTAGCTGATAATGATGAAATAAAAACATATTGTAAGAATGAAGACGGTTTTTTGCTCTTTTGGACTGCTGATGGCTGCTGCTCCCGTGTTCGCTCAGAACACTGGGAAGGACTCTATTGTCTCTACTAAAGCTTTGGATGATGTGGTGGTATCAGCCTCCAATATCAGTCGTGTGGGTGATCATCTCGTCATCTATCCCAACAGCCAGCAACGAAAACATGCGGTTAATGGATTCGGGGTGTTGGAAAACCTGAATATCCCAGGACTCATCATCGACGCGAAGTCGAATCAGGTGGATGTGATGGGACTGCAAGCCACCTTGTATCTGAATGGGCAGGAATGCGACATCCGGGAAATACTGATGCTCCGTCCTCGTGACATCGAGAAGATAGAATATCATGATGCTCCATCTGGAAAATACGCCAAGGATAAGCTTGTCGTCAACTTTATCACCAAACAATACCGATATGGAGGATATGTGCAGGCTGACGGACTGCAGACGATGGGATATGACCATGGCGACTATAACGTTGCCACCAATTATGTAAAAGGTAACAATTCCTATACTGTGTTTGCTGGTGCAAACTATAGTCATGTGGATGGTACTGAGACCTGGAACAATGAGAACTATCAGTTTCCACAATCCCTATTTGATAGGGAGAGCTATAGTAAGAATTCTTACCGGAATCATCAGGAATATATGCAGTTCCGCTATCAGAACCAGAAGGGAAAGAGATATTGGGTGGGCAAGTTTACGCTCGTCAACCTCTCTACTCCAAGAAATGCATCTTCTGGTTTTGCGAGGGAAAGCACAGAGACGGACATCTTCTCAAATATCCGGAAGAAGAGTCTGTCTCCTAAGATTGACCTGAACGCCAACTTGCCATTAAGCAAGAATCAGACGCTTACCTTGGGAGTACATGGCAAGTATTCTGCCAACTCCTATCACCGTCTTTACCAGGAACAACCTTTCGAGACAATGACCGATGAAGACGAGAATGCGCTGTCGTTCCAGCTGTCTGCCATCTATAATTATTTCTCTCAAAAGCATTCCTTATCTGTGGAACTGTTTCATTACCACGATGTCTGGAATGCCGATTATTCCGGCAATTGCGAACTTTGGCAGCATCTGTGGAAAGGGGAGTCGTTGGCTTTCTTCTCCTATAATTTCCAGACTAGCAGGCGCTTGAGCCTGAAAACCCGCATCGGATTGGATTGGCTTCAATATCATCTGCATGGAGACAACAGTTTTAGCCAGCTGTCTCCTCGCATCAATACGAATGTGCAATACCAGCTGAATAAGGGAATGCTCTTGTGGTCATTCAACTTTGTGAACTCCAATCATGGTATGGATGTCATCAACCGGGCTATGATTCAGATCAATTCCCACATGATGGAAAAGGGAATGCCCGAACTGAAGAAATCACATGACATCAACACCTATTTATATTATATGGGGCGTTTCAACAGGTTGAGTATTTCTGCCATCGGACAATTCCGCTACAATCATCATCCTGTAACTGATGATTATTACCTGGATGAGGCAAACGGGAAAATAGTGAAGACTTACTCGAATGGTGGAAATGCTCAATATTATTCTGCTATCCTCGCCTTGCAGTACAAACTGTGTAAGTTTGCCAATCTGTCGGGAGATATCAGATATAACCATGCGGAGGTGAAGACTACCTGGTCGAAGCATAACAACAATTTGACGGGTAATCTTGGGTTGAATATGTTCATGGGAGATTTTGCCTTGAAGCCTTACCTGCATTTTGGCAAGAAGTCTTTGGATGAAGCAGCTTTGGTGATAAGCAAGACTCCTATCGACTATGGAATGTCGTGTTCTTACAGCAGGGGCAACCTCTATGTAGAACTTCAGGCAGTATCGCCTTTCAAAAAGCAGGAGAAGCGATATTGGTTGGATTTGCCTATCTACAGCTACAGTAAGAGCATCAAAGACCAGACGGCTTCGCAATATGCCAGCATCAAGGTTGCTTACTCCTTCGACTTTGGCAGGAAAACCCAAAAAGTAAAGAAGGATGTTAATAAGAACATAAACAGCTCTTTGTTAAGAGTAGAATAGAGTTTTATAAAACAAAAGATATAGGAACGGATGAAAATGTTAGATTTTAAGGTAAAAAGATTTGTTGGTATTATATTTCATTTGATTTTAGCTCAAATCTGTTTAGCTCAGACTGGTATCGCTAACCAAAATTTTGGAAAGGATACTCTGCAATTAAGGGAGGTTGTTGTTAGAGCAACCCGCCCTTTGGCAAAGTTGAACAGCGAAGGCTTTGTGACAGAAGTCAAAGGTACCGTTTTGGAAAAACTTGGTTTTGCAAAAGACGTTATGGGTATGTTGCCTGGTGTACTGAATAATAATGGTTCCATTGAAGTTTTTGGCAAGGGAAAACCAGTCTTCTATATCAATGGACATATTGTCCGCAATAATATAGAAGTTGAGCAATTGAAGGCTAACCAAATAGATAAGATAACAGTTATAACGAATCCAAGTTCACGTTATGCATCAACCGTAGGTTCCATCATAAAGATAACAACCATTAAAAAGGTTGGGGATGGTTTCTCCTTTGATAACATTGCTACTATTGGTTATCGTAATTATCTGTATGGCAAAGACAATTTGGACTTGAACTATAGAATTGACAATTTGGATGTTTTTGGAACGTTGGGATTTGAGAAAGGCAAGGATACGAACTCTAGCAAAAATGTTCAGAATTCATGGCTCTCGTCACATCATCAGCAGAATACGACTATGAAATCGACACAGCACTCAAAGTTGATTGATGGTAAATGGGGATTTGATTTTTCCTCATCTCCAAAACTCTCATTTGGCGCATTTTACCAAGTGTCTTATGCTCCAACAAAGACCAATTCGAGCATTATGTCATCATTATATTCTGATGATGTAATTGAAAGTGAGACTTCTGCATACAAGGATATCAAATTAAGAGATTTGGAACATTTGTTAGATGGATATTGCCATGGGGTTTGGGGAAAATGGAATTTGGAAATGACTTTTGATTTAATGTGGAAAAAAACACGTGAAAATCAAAATGTTATAGAGCAAACTGGCATCAATCTGGATTTCGGAATAAATGATGTTGGGCATGCTAGGTTAATGGCAACGGAATTATATGCGTCACACCCATTTCTTAAAGGAAATTTTAGCTTTGGAGTAGATTTCACCAATAGTAGCCGTGAGGAAAATTCAGAAAGTGAAAATAGCATTATGGCAGGCGAGAACAATAAAATACAGGAGCTTAACATGGCATATTACGTTGAGACTATGCAGCATCTAGGCAATGTAACATTCCGTATCGGTGGCAGGTATGAGCATGTGAACAGCGAATATTTTATAGGTGGCAGAAAAAATCACGAACAGTCACATGTTTATGATAAGTTTTTCCCGACTGCTTCATTGTCTCTGCCCATTGGAAAAACTATGGTGCAGCTGAGCTATTCTAAGCAATGCTATCGTCCATTGTACTCTCAGTTGAGCAACACGGTTCACTATGTTAACAAATATCTCTATCAAAGTGGAAATCCGTATTTGCAACCATCCTATAGCGACAACATCACTTTGAATTTGAGGTATCGCTGGCTGGCATTAACTGCTAATTATAAAAAGGTGCAAAACCAAATAATAACATCATATACATATTATGATGATGCGAAGACTATAGCTTTGCTCAAAAAGGAAAATTCTAGAAACAGTCTGTCTAACTTACAGATAATGGCTTCTTTTATGCCCGGATTCCTTTGGAAATGCTATTATCCCGTATTGGCATGTGGTGTTGTCTCGCAATTTTACAAGATTGATTACAGAGGAAATATAAAGCACGTGGACAATCCTTTGGTTGTAGTTAAATTCAATAATATTTTCAAATTCCATAACAACTATATGGCGACAGTAAATTACAGTTGGCGTAGTGCGGGAAATAGTGAGAATATTAAGATGGGGAGTGTTGGACAGATAAATCTTTCTTTGGCTAAGGACTTATCTGAAAAATGGAATGTCAAGTTGTCTGCAAATGACATCTTTAATACTGCCCGCAAAAATACTTTTACCATTTTCAGCGGAATGAATGATGTCTATATTGAAAAGGCTGCGTCTGTAAGGTCAGTGGAATGTATCGTAAGATATAAGTTTAATACAGTTAAAACAAAATATAAAGGTAAAGGGGCAGGCAAAAAGGAAATGGATAGATTGTAAATGTTTGAACTCTATCCTTTCTGGGATATGCTTATCGATTGTTTGTCGTAGTTCATATACCCTTATAAATGCAGCTTTATGCTTCAATTTAACAGGGTTTTTCCCTCTGTTTCTTTGCTATTTCCATCTTTTTCCTTAATTTTGCAGCGGAAACTCAATAATAGATATTTGTAATGGAAATAAGAATGAAGATGAAACAGAAAAGGATGAGAAAGATAGGCATCGCTTCGGCTCTGGGCTTGGTGGTGCTCGTGGTGCTG
>CATXJC010000079.1 GCA_958369755.1 uncultured Prevotella sp. | reverse complement strand
AGCAGATAGAGCAGGTTCGCAAGAGCACCAAACCGATGCTCTTTATCCATGGCGATAAGGATGCCTTCGTGCCCTACGCCATGCTTCATCCACTTTATGAGGCAAAGACGAAGGGCCGTAAAGCCATCTTCATCGCTAAAGGATCCGTTCATGCCATGGCATATCGCGACCATCACGAGGAATACACCCGCATCGTAAAAGATTTTGTTTCTAAAGAAGAATAGGCTATTCTCCGATATGTTGTCCCACCACATGCCCTGTGGTCCAGGCGGCCTGCAGATTGAAGCCGCCGGTGATGGCATCGATGTCGAGCACTTCGCCGGCAAAGAAGAGGTGAGGGCACACCTTGCTCTCCAGGGTATGCAGGTCGATGTTGCTGAGGCTGATGCCGCCGCAGGTAACAAACTCCTCCTTGAAGGCTCCCTTGCCGTTCACCTGATAGAGGTCGTTGGTGAGGGTTTCTATCAGCAGGTTGCAACCCTTCTTTCCCATTTCGCTCCATTTCTTTTCGGGTGCATATCCCATCTTCTGAATCAGGAAGAGCCAGAGGCGGGATGGGAGATTGTAAGGGCGGATGCTTGCCAGCTGCTTCTGCGGGTTGGCGATGATGATGCCCTGGATGTTCTCTTCCACCAGCGAGCGGTTGCTCTCGTGTACCCAGTTTACGGAAATCTTAATCTGATAATTATTCTCGTGCAGATAGCGGGCTGCATGGGATGAGAGCTTCAGCACGGCAGGACCGCTCATGCCCCAATGGGTGATGAGGAGCGGACCCTCTGCCTTCAGTTTGGTGCCTGGAATGCTGGTATATACAGGCTCCACCACCGTGCCCATCAGGTTCTTGAAAGCCTTGTCGGCGATGTTGAAGGTGAAGAGCGATGGAATAGGCAGCTCTATCGCATGTCCCAGGTCTGAGAGATGCTTGAAGCTCTCCTGCTTCGGATGACCGCCTGTGGTAATGGCTACCCGGTGGAAGGCAATCTGCCTGATTTCGGAAACGGGATGAGAGGTCTTGAAATCCAGGAGCAGGCGCTCATCCTCCAGTTCGGTGATGGCGGTGAGCTGGTGGTTGCATTGAATCTTCACCCCCAGTCGCTTGGCGGTATTCACCAGACAGTCGATGATGCTGTGCGAATCCTGCGATTGCGGAAACACGCATTGGTCTTCCTGCGTAACCAGTGGCACGCCGTTCTCCTCAAACCAGTCAAAGGCATGCTGGTAGTCGAATCTCTTGAAGAGTCGCTTCATCAGTTTATGTCCGCGGGGGTACGCCTGTTTCAGGTCGGAAATCTCGTCAAAGGAATTGGTAAGATTGCATCTTCCTCCTCCCGTGATTTCCACCTTGGCGAGAACCTTCGAATTCTTTTCGAATATGGTAATGTCGGCGTGAGGGAAGTTGCGCTTGGCCTCTATCGCCGCAAAGAATCCTGCGGCACCCCCACCAATAATTGCAATATGTAGTGTCTGTGGCATATCGTATTTTTTGATGATTAGGGTGCAAAGGTACTGCTTTTCTTTGATAAAAGAAGAAAAGTTCCCCTTTTTCTTTTGCAGATACGATAGATTTTTGTAACTTTGCGCAAAAATATCAGCACATGGAAGCAAAGAGAATACCATACGGCGTATCTGACTTCGTTGACGTGATGGAACGGAATCAGTATTATGTAGATAAGACTATGTATATTCCACAGTTGGAAGATGAAGCGGATAATTTGTTTTTTATCCGTCCTCGCCGCTTTGGAAAGAGCATATTCTTAAGTATGTTGCATGCCTATTACGAT
This sequence comes from uncultured Prevotella sp., assembly GCA_958369755.1. GTDB lineage: Bacteria > Bacteroidota > Bacteroidia > Bacteroidales > Bacteroidaceae > Prevotella. Next base: position 3,010 of record CATXJC010000079.1, on the reverse strand, counting down.
TGTCATACCAAGGATAAGTTCCAGCAATGGTTTGGCAATCTCTGGATAGGCAAGCATCCTACACCCTTGCAGGGCAAGTTTCTCGTCTTGCATCTAGACTTTTCGCAGGTGGGAGGAACAATAGAGAAGTTGGAGGATAACTTCAACAGTTATTGTCGTATCAAGCTCGACAGCTTTGTTGATGTTTATCGCGACTTCTATTCAGAGACTTTTGTCGAAAAGGTGCTGGCTTCTACTGAAGCAATAGAGAAACTCAATATGATAAACGATGAGAACAGAAAGCTAGGACTGGATGTTTATCTCATCATAGACGAATACGATAATTTCACCAACACCGTACTCAATGAGCAGGGTGAGGACATGTATTGGGCGATAACTCATGCAGAAGGTTTTTATCGCGACATCTTCAAGAAGTTCAAGGGCACTTGCCGTCGTATCTTCATCTCGGGTGTAAGTCCTGTTACGCTCGATGATGTTACCAGTGGGTTCAACATAGGATGGCATATTTCTACCAAACTGAAGTTTAATCAGATGCTCGGCTTCTCCGAGGAGGATGTGATGGAACTGTTTGGATATTACAAAACGGCAGGAAAACTTCCTGCTGACTGCGATATTCAGAAAGTGGTAGCGGAAATGAAACCATGGTATGATAACTATTGCTTTTCAAAGATGGCGTTGAATAAGCAGAGCAAGGTATTCAATTGCGATATGGTGCTTTATTATCTTCGCACGTATGTAAGCACGGGGGCTGCCCCAGAGCAGATGATTGACCCGAATACCAAGACAGATTATAATAAGATGAAGCGCCTTTTGCAGTTGGATAAGTTGGATGGAGACCGCAAGGGAGTAATTCGCACCATTGCTGAGACGGGGCAGATTATCACGAATCTTCGTGAAACTTTTCCTGCCCGTTCCATTACCGACCCCGGCGTGTTCCCAAGTCTGCTTTTCTATTATGGAATGTTGACCATCAAGGATACTTTTGGCGACCAGGTGATACTGGGCATTCCCAACAACAATGTTCGCAAGCAATATTATGAGTATTTGCTGGAAGAATATCAGGATGTAAAGCATGTAAATATTGATGAGCTCAAGACGATGTTCACTTACATGGCATTCCAGGGGAAATGGTGTGAGGCTTTGGGGCATATGGCAAAAGCATACGCCGAAGTCTCTTCGGTGCGCGATACCATCGGGGGTGAGCGAAATCTGCAAGGTTTCTTTATGGCCTACCTTAGTTTGAACAACTATTATTATACCGCACCCGAATTGGAACTGAATCATGGCTATTGCGATTTCTTCCTCTTGCCAAACTTGTCTCGTTATCCTACCAAGCACAGTTATATCATAGAATTGAAACTTGTGCCAAAGAAAGAAAAGGGAATTTCGAAAGAAACATTCGAGAAGATGATAGGGGAGCAGTGGGATGCTGCTGAAGAGCAAATCTGCCGTTATGCCGTGGCTCCAAGGGTTGAGGCCTTGCGACAGGGAACCCAACTGCATAAGATTATCATGCAGTTTGATGGCTGGAATCTGATCCGTATGGAAGAGGTGTGAAAAAGGTGTGAAAGTGGGTAATAAGATACCCTATAGAATATTTTTTGATTTAGGATCACTACTGTCCAATAAAAAAGGGCAATTCGATCTTTGAAACAGTTGAATTATAGTCTTTTATGCAGTATTTTGCAATGAAACGGACTTGATTTTGTAACTTTGCAGCCAAAAAGAATTGGCTACTATGTTTCAAGACAAATATGTTTTCGCTCAACTTACTGCATTTCTGAATAGAACTCAGTTCAACAACTACGTACGCAAGTATGATGGCAACCGATACGTGAAACACTTCACTTGCTGGAACCAGCTTCTTGCAATGATGTTTGGGCAACTGAGCAATCGTGAGAGTTTACGTGACTTGATAGTTGCATTGGAAGCTCATCGAGCTAAGCAATATCATCTGGGGCTTGGACGTAATACTATCGTAAAAGCAACTCTTGCTTATGCCAATCAGACTCGTGATTACAGGATTTTCGAAGACTTTGCATTCTATATGATGAAGGAAGCTTGCAAAAAGCGAGAAACCAACATTTTGAATATACCAGGAAAGAAGTATGCTTTTGATTCGACAACTATTCCGTTGTGTCTTGCAACTTTTCCATGGGCAAAGTTCAGAAGTAAGAAAGGAGGAGTCAAAGCACATGTCTTATATGACGTAGAAGCACAAGTTCCAGCTTTCTATACTGTGACCACAGCATCAAAGCATGATTCTACAGCAATATCTTCAATTACGTATGAACCAAATAGTTACTACATTTTCGATAGGGCTTATGATACTTTCAAGGAACTTTATAAGATTCATCTTACAGGTTCCTACTATGTAGTCAGAGCCAAAACGAACTTGAAGTACAAAATGGTAAAATGGAAGCGAAGAATGCCAAAGAATGTACTAACTGATGCAGAAGTAAAACTAACAGGATATCTTTCCGAAAAGAAGTATCCTGAATCATTCAGATTCATTCGATACTACGATGAAGAAGATGATCGTGAGTTTACTTTTCTGACGAATGCAAAGCATCTTTCTGCGTTGGATGTCGCGAATCTATATAAAAAAAGATGGTTGGTTGAACTATTTTTCAAATGGCTAAAGCAGCATCTTAAGATAAAGAGATTCTAGGGCACAACGAAGAATGCTGTACGCATACAGATTAGTGTTGCCATTATCACTTACTGTCTCGTGGCTATTGTGCACCATGATATGCAATTGAAACGCTCGACATATGAAGTTTTGCAGATTCTAAGCATTTCATTGACGGACAAAACCCGTCTAAGAGATCTATTTGATAAGACTATTTTCAACGATGTCAAAGAACTCGATTATCCCCTTTTTAAGGGACTATTTGATTAATTAATTAACGTGTCCAATTTTTATTGGACACTAATGATTTAGGATATAAATAAAGATTTATGGCAAAAAGAGAATATGTTGAGGCCAACAAGCGTTGGCTGGAGGAAA
>CATXJC010000078.1 GCA_958369755.1 uncultured Prevotella sp. | reverse complement strand
GGCGACTTGCAGTTCATCAACGAGGTTAAGGGTGGTAACGTTCCTAAGGAATTCATCCCATCTGTACAGAAGGGCTTCGCTGATTGCTTGTCAAATGGTGTACTCGGTGGCTTCCCAATGACAGGTTTGAAGGTGACTTTGACCGATGGTAGCTTCCACCCAGTTGACTCTGACCAGTTGTCATTCGAGTTGGTAGCACATCAGGCATTCAAGGTACTTTGCCCTAAGGCTGGTCCAGTTTTGATGGAGCCTATCATGAAGGTAGAGGTTGTTACTCCAGAAGAGAACATGGGTGACGTAATCGGTGACTTGAACAAGCGCCGTGGTCTCGTTCAGGGTATGGAAGAAGGTCGTAGCGGTGCTCGCATCGTAAAGGCAATGGTTCCATTGGCTGAGATGTTCGGTTATGTAACAGCTTTGCGTACTATCACTTCTGGTCGTGCAACAAGTTCTATGGAGTACGATCATCATGCACCTCTTTCTTCAACAATTGCTAAGGCTGTGTTGGAGGAGGTTAAGGGTCACGCAGATCTTCTTTAATAACAAAGAAATAACGGTAAGATGAGGCGCTGCTTAGCGAATGACTCTTAAGCAGCGTACCTCTTCTTCCATTAGACTAAATAATTCATATAATAATAACTTAATTTTAAAAATGAGTCAGAAAATCAGAATTAAGCTGAAGTCTTACGACCACCAGTTGGTTGACAAGTCAGCTGAGAAGATTGTGAAGGCTGTTAAGGCAACAGGCGCTATCGTTAGCGGTCCTATTCCATTGCCAACACACAAGCGTATTTTTACTGTAAACCGCAGTACTTTCGTTAACAAGAAGTCTCGCGAGCAGTTCCAGCTCTCAGATTTCAAGCGTCTCATTGACATCTACAGCTCAACAGCTAAGACTGTTGATGCCTTGATGAAGCTTGAATTGCCAAGTGGTGTAGAAGTAGAAATCAAAGTCTAATTATTTAAATTAAATTGAAATGCCAGGATTAATTGGAAAGAAAATCGGAATGACATCCGTTTTCAGTGCCGACGGTAAGAATATTCCGTGCACTGTTATCGAAGTAGGTCCTTGTGTTGTAACCCAGGTGAAAACTGTAGAAAAGGATGGTTACAAGGCTTATCAGTTAGGTTTCGAAGAGGCAAAGGAGAAGCGTACTTCTCAGCCTATGATGGGAATCTTCAAGAAGGCAGGCACAACACCTAAGAAGCACTTGGCCGAGTTCAAGTTTGATGAGGAGTACAACCTCGGTGACACAATTACAGTTGAAATCTTCAACGATTGCAAGTTCGTTGATGTAATTGGTACATCAAAGGGTAAAGGCTTCCAGGGCGTTGTTAAGCGTCACGGATTCGGTGGTGTAGGTCAGTCTACTCACGGTCAGGATGACCGCGCTCGTAAGCCGGGATCTATTGGTGCTTGTTCTTACCCTGCAAAGGTATTCAAGGGTATGCGCATGGGCGGCCAAATGGGAGGTGACAGAGTTACAACTCAGAACCTTCAGGTGTTAAAGGTAATTCCAGAGCAGAATCTTCTTATTGTTAAGGGTTCTTTCGCTGGATGCAAAGGTTCAACTGTTTTAATTGAGAAATAATGGAAGTTAGCGTATTAGATATCAAAGGTCAGGAGACCGGCCGCAAGGTAGCTCTTAATGATGCAGTCTTCGGCATTGAGCCTAACGATCACGTTCTCTACCTCGACGTAAAGCAGTATCTCGCTAACCAGCGTCAGGGTACAGCTAAGTCTAAGGAGAGAAGCGAGATGAGCGGTTCTACTCGTAAGCTTGGTCGTCAGAAGGGCGGCGGCGGTGCTCGCCGTGGTGATATTAACTCACCTGTACTCGTAGGTGGTGCTCGCGTTTTTGGTCCTAAACCACGTGATTACCGCTTCAAGCTCAACAAAAAAGTAAAGATTCTTGCTCGTAAGTCTGCTCTGTCTTATAAGGCACAGGAAAGCGCAATTGTAATGTTGGAAGACTTTACATTTGAGGCTCCAAAGACTAAAGAATTCTTAAGTATTATTAAGAATCTCAAAATTGAGGGCAAAAAAGTGCTCTTCGTTTTGCCAGAATCAAATAAAAACGTATATTTGTCTGCACGTAACTTACAGCGCGCTGAGGTTATCCTCGCATCTAACGTCAATTCGTACAAAGTTTTGAACGCTGATGTAGTAGTGATTACTGAAAAGTCGCTGGAGACTATCGACCAGATCTTAACAAAGTAAAAAGGAGATATTAGAATATGGCATTTATTATCAAACCATTGGTTACTGAGAAGATGACCAAGATTACAGACAAGCAGCCTAACCGCTATGGCTTCGTTGTTCGTCCTGAGGCTAATAAGCTCGAGATTAAGAAGGAAGTTGAGAGTCTGTATAATGTTACAGTAGTTGACGTGAACACTATTCGTTACGCTGGCAAGCGCTCTGCCCGTTACACTAAGGCAGGTCTTGTTAAGGGTCAGAAGAATGCGTTCAAGAAGGCAATCGTTACTCTTAAGGAGGGCGATACAATTGATTTTTACAGCAATATTTAAAATAAAAAATGGCAGTACGTAAATTAAAACCGGTTACTCCGGGTCAAAGACACAAGGTTATTGGCACGTTCGAGGATATTACTGCATCCGTGCCAGAGAAGTCTCTCGTTTACGGTAAACGTTCTACCGGCGGTCGAAACAACACCGGTAAGATGACCGTTCGCTACATTGGCGGAGGTCACAAGCAGAAGTATCGTTTAATCGACTTCAAACGTGAGAAAGATGGTGTTCCAGCAGTTGTTAAGACAATTGAGTACGATCCAAATCGTTCGGCTCGTATCGCATTGCTTTACTACGCTGATGGTGAAAAACGTTACATTATTGCTCCTAACGGACTTGAGGTAGGCGCTACTTTGATGTCAGGTGCAGAAGCTGCTCCTGAGATTGGTAACTGTCTTCCTTTGGCAAACATCCCTGTAGGTACAGTGATCCACAACATCGAGTTGCGTCCTGGTCAGGGTGCTTTGTTGGTTCGTTCGGCTGGTAATTTTGCTCAGTTGACTTCTCGTGAGGGCAGTTATTGTGTAATTAAGCTCCCTTCTGGTGAAACACGCCAGATTTTGAGTGCTTGTAAGGCTACAGTTGGTAGTGTTGGTAACTCTGACCACGCTCTTGAACAGTCTGGTAAGGCTGGACGTTCTCGCTGGTTGGGTCGTCGTCCACACAACCGTGGTGTTGTTATGAACCCTGTTGATCACCCAATGGGTGGTGGTGAAGGTCGCCAGAGTGGTGGTCACCCACGTTCACGTAAGGGCTTGTACGCTAAGGGTCTTAAGACTCGCGCACCTAAGAAGCTTTCTAACAAGTATATTATCGAAAGAGCTAACAAAAAATAAAGAGTAAATTATGAGTCGTTCACTTAAAAAAGGTCCATACATCAACGTTTCTCTCGAGAAGAAGATTCTCGCTATGAACGAGAGTGGCAAGAAGAATGTTGTTAAGACATGGGCTAGAGCTTCAATGATATCTCCTGATTTCGTAGGACATACTGTTGCAGTTCATAACGGTAACAAATTTATCCCTGTTTATGTTACAGAGAATATGGTTGGCCACAAGCTTGGAGAGTTTGCTCCAACACGTCGCTTTGGCGGTCACTCTGGTAACAGAAAGTAAGCTAAGGGTTAAACCATTTAAAATTTAAGTAAATAATGGGAGCAAGAAAACATATTGCGGCTGAGAAATTGAAAGAAGCCCGTAAAAACTTGTACTTCGCAAAGTTGGTAGGCGTTCCTTCTTCTCCACGTAAGATGCGCTATGTAGTAGACATGATTCGTGGTATGGAGGTTAACCGTGCACTCGGAGTACTTCGCTTCTCTAAGAAGCAGGCATCAGCTGATGTAGAGAAATTACTTCGTTCAGCTATCGCTAACTGGGAAGCTAAGAATAATCGCAAGGCTGAAGACGGTGAGCTTTATATCAGTAAGGTCTTCGTTGACGAAGGCGTTACAATGAAACGTATGAGACCTGCACCACAGGGTCGTGGTTATAGAATTCGTAAGCGTTCTAACCATGTAACTCTTTTTGTTGATGCAAAAACTAATGACGAAAAATAATTAAGTAGAATGGGACAGAAAGTTAATCCGATTAGTAACCGACTTGGTGTTATCCGTGGTTGGGATTCAAATTGGTTCGGTGGTAAGAACTTCGGTGATAACCTCGTTGAGGATCAGAAAATCCGTAAGTATCTTAACGAGCGTCTTGCTAAAGCAAGCATTTCTCGTATTATTATCGAACGTACATTGAAACTTGTTACCATTACTATTTGTACAGCCCGTCCAGGTATTGTCATTGGTAAAGGTGGTCAGGATGTAGATAAGTTGAAGGAAGAGTTGAAGAAGCTTTATAAGAAAGATATTCAGATCAACATCTTCGAGGTTAAAAAGCCTGAACTTGATGCTACTATTGTTGGTAAGAATATTGCGACTCAGATTGAGCACATGATTGCTTATCGTCGCGCTATCAAGATGGCAGTTGCTAACACCATGCGTGCTGGTGCTGAGGGTATCAAGGTACAGATTACAGGTCGTCTGAATGGTGCTGAAATGGCACGTAAAGAAATGTACAAAGAGGGTCGTACTCCTCTTCATACATTCCGCGCAGACATCGACTACTGCCAGTGCGAGGCACTTACAAAGGTAGGTTTGCTTGGTATTAAGGTTTGGATTTGCCGTGGTGAGGTTTATGGTAAGGCTGATCTTACTCCAAACTTCTCACAGGACAATAAGAGCAACAACCGTGGTAACGGTCGCTCTAACAACCGTGGTGGTAATCGTAAAAGAAACAATAACCGTTAAATTTTAGAAAGCTATCATGTTACAGCCAAAAAGAGT
>CATXJC010000077.1 GCA_958369755.1 uncultured Prevotella sp. | reverse complement strand
CTGTTGCAGCAGTTCCCATGCCAGCCAAAAGCAGGGATAAAATCATTCTGTATCTGGTCATTTTATGATTTAAATTAATTATAGTATATTAAATTGTTATTTGTGAATGCAAAGGTAAGCAAAAAAGTAGAATTCTGCTTTTTCACATGTGTCAAATTCTTAATATGATGTAACACTTACATCTGTACCCTTACAGCCTTACTGCTTTTCCATTATATTCCACACTCTTGCTTGCTAGCATAGGCTGATTGCCTGCACCGCTATCAGCATCCAACAAGAAAAAAATGAGGATGTGTCATGGACTTATGACACACCCTCATTTTTTAGCAGGAATATTTTACCCAATCCAATACGATAGTCTTATCTTCATCAATCATAAAGTTCATACCAATCTTTTCCACGTTTTTGCCTTTTAGGGCAAAAGCATCAGCATAATGCTTGTTGTTGATTTGGTCAAGAGCCTCTTGTGCTGACTTATTAAATTTCAGTTCTATCACATAGATGGTATCCTTTGTTTCCATCGTAATGTCTGTTCTTCCCCGGAAAGTATGCTGTTCCACCAATATACGGAAATTCGTAAGCAGGGCAAAGATGATATACATTGTCTGCTGATAATGCCCCTCATAATCGGTATTATCGCAATAAGGTACCGTCTCCCAGAACGTTTTCAATAGCTGAAGAGCACCATCCATATTACCCTTATTGATAAGAGCCGACATCTTGGCCACGGTCGTATTGCACATTGCAGACTTTGCCGCCAAATAATGCGGCAACATACTGCGATACAAACCTATCCTCACTTCTTTGTTAGGCAGAGCCAAGGTATAGAGTTCCGTTTCCGGATCATAATTCTTGATAGTGATATAACCACTCTGATAAAGCAAAGGCATGATAGTAGTCATCGTCTCAGTGGCTGCATCGAAATCATCCTTTGATGCATCCATCTGTTCACCCAGGTCAATCGGTGTAAAGTCATATTTCCGCATCATATTAAGGAGATAAGTAGGAGTGCCTGAGCCAAACCAATAGGAATCAACCTTTCGCTTTGAAAAGCAAGTGAGCAAACTGTATGGATTGAATATGTCAGAAGAAGGCCAAGCGAAATGATAGCCATCATAATTTTCCTTCAACTTTTCCAAAGTTTTATCATACGACAAGCCCAACACATCTGCCATCTGCTGAATATCTTCATGCATTTCTGTCACAAGTTCCTCCTTGGTAATGCCGCAAATGCCAGCATATTCTGTATCCATACTCACATTAGTAATATTATTGAGTTCACTGAAGATACTAAGTTGCGAGAACTTGGTGATGCCTGTCAAGAAGACGAAACGCAGCATTCGGTCGCTATCCTTTAGGGGACTATAGAAATTGCGCATCACCTCCCTTAAGACGCCCAAGCTGGTATCCTCGTGCACCACATCAAGCAAAGGAGCATCGTATTCATCGATGAGCACAACGACCTTCTGCCCAGTCTGCTCATATACCGTTTTTATTAAATTAAGCATACGGACATTCGGGTCAGGAGAATCATTGACGATGCCAAATTTTTCTTCATTTACCTTTAATATATATAAGAGATAGCGCACCAATTGGTCTTTCTCCATGTGCTTTCCACCTGCCAAACTAAAATGAAGCACAGGATATTCCGTCCAATCTATTTCTAGCTTTTCGATGGCAAGCCCCTTAAAGAGTTCCTTCTTTCCCTCGAAATAGCTCTGCATAGTAGAGACGAGGAGTGACTTTCCGAAACGACGTGGACGCGCCAAGAAGAAATACTTACCACTCGTATGAGTCATACGATAGATGTACTCCGTCTTATCTACATAGAGAAAGTCCTCCTCTCGAATCTCAGAGAAGGTCTGCATGCCTATTGGATATAACTTCGTTGCCATATTATCAACTATTTACCATTAACGTTGGCAAAGATAAGCAAAAATCCCGAAACCGCCAAGCGATTTCGGGATTTATTCTGTATAGAACTGTGTACCCAATACCTTGAAGGGAATTTTATCACTCTATCAACGTTTATCAAAGAGTTTATAGGATGTAATCGGTGGTGCCTTTTTCTTATTATTTTATTTTCTGTGTTTAACTAAAAATAAAAGGATAAGAAAAATACATCTATCTGATAATCAAATTATTGCAAATCTATTAACAAAAATTCATTTTTCGATTATTTTTTTATTAGCCATCAAATTAAATAGTATCTGCAATCTACGCGAGCGCCTTTCTTCGCTATTTCGGTTCCGACCATAGAATAAACTATCTTGCGAATTTCTTTGAGCTCAACATCAGGAATTCTACTTGCTATTTCAGAAATTTTACTCATCGGATATCTGTGTAAGTCCTCTTTGATAAGGGCTTTCAGAACATATGGCTCTATAGTTCTTAGCGTTGTGACAATATTGGATTTTGCATTCGTTAATAGTGTAGGGTTGATTTGATAGTATGCCCCTTTTGTCGCACCACTTTTTGTTATTAAGTGATTCTTATCCAAATTGTCCACATAGCTTCTAAGTCGTTCTTCCGCAGTGAGTTGAAGAGTCTTAGACAAGTCTGTTGTCGCAATGCGTTTCTCTCTGGCTATGATGCCGAAAGCTATCTTGTTCTTTTGGGAAAGCTGATAATTATGGTCAACATAATCCATCAGGCGAACAACTTCTTTATCCGTAATCTCTGCACTTTGATATACAGTGACAGTATTGAATGTTGATTCTATCTCTGGTTGTTTCTTTGCTTCAACGGCATCCAACTCATAAATCAAGTCATAGCCAGAGCCCTCACCTTCCATCAATCCAAGTGCAGTCAGTATCTCAATCATATTCGGATTACGTCTGTGCTTAGTATGAAGGATGTTGTCTTTGGTTACACCCAAAGGGAGACCACCAGGATTGGAGATGCTGATATAACCTGGATACACCTTGATTGTGATGTCGTTAGAGATGGTTCTTGAACTATGAGCCAAACTGTTAACAAGCAACTCTCTGATTAAGTTCTCGTTATAATAGCGTACTGTCTTACGGAAGAGTCCATTAGGCATCTCATAGCTATAGGTCAACTCTACAGCCTTGTCCATAATATCTTCCAAAAGTTCTTTCGGATTACGTGTATTGTCACGCCATTCCAATTTGTTGGTTTTGTTCTCCAAGTCATCATATACGATATATTGCACAGTGATAGGATAGCAAATACGGCTACGCTGTTTGGCTGTACCAATCCATAAGACACCAAGATTAGTCATCTTGTTGCCGTCAAGAAGATGGTACTGTTCGCCAATTTCCATATCGTCGAGCTGCTTGATATGCTGCTTCACTCTATCAGATTGGCGTATATCATTAGCGAATTTAGAGAGATTCGTCTTATTCTCATCTTCCAATTCAAATCGTGTTGGCACAAGTTCCCATTGGAAAGCTCCCTTCTCTTCTCCTACACGTTGAATATCTTCACTACGCACAGGCTCGCATTTGTCTGCGACACGGATGTACATTTTGCCATCAGAAGTGGTGGCATATGAATGGAGTGAAGGGAATACTGTGATGGCAAAGTACTGGCTGCCAGTTTCGTCTGCACAAACGTCGCCTACAGCAAGACCTACGTTGAAACAGAGTCCACGCAATCTTGTAACAGCACTATTTGCCTCTTCTTGCGGTATAACCTGATTGGGAGCAGGCTTCTTTGTCTTGTCTTCTACGCCAATCATAATTTGTCCACCTTGTGCATTGGCTAAAGCCACACAAGTAGTGGAGAGCTCTTTGAATCCTTTCTCTCCTGTTCGAATCTTTTGCAGACTCTTGTATTCTATCTTTTGTTGCTCTGTATTCATGTTTACTTGTTAATCTTTAAACAGCTACAAAGATAATATTTTTCTTTGAGAATAGGGAATATATTCAGGAGGAAAATATATTTTCTTTGTGATTTTTTTAGTTTAGGGCGAAAACCTCTATGTATGGGGCTAAACTAAATGAAAGTATGTGAAATGAAGCCTTACTTTTGGCAATCACTATAGATAGGCATCGACCACATACGTGAAAAAAGTTTTTTAGCGAAAAAAGTCTCATAGTCTCATTTTTGTTTAAAAAATATAGTTTAAGCACTTGTTATATAAAGAATTAGCAACAATGAGACTTCTCTGTTTTAGCGCAGAGAAGTCTCATTGATGTATCATGGAAGTATCATTGACTGCACTTTTAGCTAATGCGTCTACTATTTCAGTTTTATGAAATTGATAGTGTCTACCTTTCTAGTTTATAAAGTAAAAAAGTGTCTACTGAAATCAGGAAAAGTCAGTTCTTCAGATGGTCCCTCTATGCCCTTCGGTTGGTCCTTCTGTGCCCGTTACACGGGCATCCGTAGCCCCAGTACTGGGCACTCGTTGCCCACAATGTGGGCAACGAGTGCCCAAACATCGGACTTATTTTTGGGCAATATTCTTTTGATTCTTTGCGATATTTAAAACGTTTAAACTGGCTTTTCGCATGCTTTGTATTATCTTTAATGATACTTCTATGATTTTTAATGATACTTCTATGATACTTCTTTCTACTTTTTGCAAGAAGTCTCATTAGTTATAAACATCTTTATATCAACGATATAACGTGATATTTGCGGCTACAAATGAGACTATGAGACTTTTTTCTAAAAAAAAATATACGTGTGCGAAAAAGAGGTTAATTTCTTTTTTGCATCATCATAGGGTTATGGCAACATCATTCCGTTATGGATGTTTGGCATGCTCTATTGATAGATAATCCTTGATTACAGAAAAGATGACCCCGCATTTTGCGAGGTCATCTTTTTTTTATTTACTCAGCTCCTTGATGATTTTCTCCAGTTTGTCAAGCTGGCGGGCAACTGATACAATGTTCTGCCAGGTCAAGCCCATAACTATTGAGTGACATAGCTAGTCTTTCCAACACATGAAGAATGGCTTTGGAGATGATGACATCTTTCTGCTGCAGGTTGCATCCCATGCTATCAGCTATAGGTCTTCCCCATGGGTGTACTGTACTTTATTCCTGGTCGATGAGATCTTTTGTCAGCATAT
>CATXJC010000076.1 GCA_958369755.1 uncultured Prevotella sp. | reverse complement strand
GCATCGGTATCGAGAACATCGACGACCTGATTGAGGCACTCGATGAGGCATTTACCTACGTAAAGTAAAAATATGAATGATTTAAATTAGAGTACAGTTATGGCAAAGATATATAAGCAGATTACTGATTTAATCGGTAAGACCCCATTGGTAGAATTGGGTAAGTATTCAGCATCCAAGGGTTTGGAGACTCCTGTGATTGCCAAGGTAGAATTCTTCAATCCTGGCGGAAGCGTAAAGGATCGTATCGCCCTTGCGATGATCGAGGACGCTGAGCAGAAGGGCATCCTGAAACCAGGTGCCACCATCATCGAACCAACCAGCGGTAACACGGGTGTAGGTCTGGCTCTGGTATCAGCCGTAAAGGGCTACCACCTCATCCTCACCATGCCTGAAACCATGAGTGTGGAGCGCAGAAACCTGGTGAAGGCTTACGGCGCAGAAGTGAGATTGACCAGCGGTAAGGACGGAATGCCTGGCGCCATCAAGGCTGCCGAGGAACTCCGCGATTCCATTCCGGGTTCCGTGATTCTGGGACAGTTTACCAACCCAGCCAATCCTGCCAAGCACTATGCCACAACTGGACCAGAAATCTGGGCTGATACCGATGGCGAGATTGATATCTTCATAGCCGGTGTAGGAACAGGCGGAACCATTTCGGGTATCGCCAAGTACCTGAAGGAGCAGAATCCAAACGTGAAGGTGATTGCCGTAGAGCCTGCCACATCGCCTGTATTGAACGGCGGACAGAGCGGTCCTCACAAGATTCAGGGCATCGGTGCCGGTTTCATTCCAGAGACCTACTCTTCAGAATTCATCGATGAGGTATTGGACATTCAGAACGATGATGCCATCAAGGCTGGTCGTGACCTGGCTCAGACCGAGGGTCTGCTGGTAGGAATCTCATCAGGTGCCGCCGCCTTTGCAGCCACCGAGATTGCGAAGCGTCCAGAGAACAAGGGCAAGAAGATTGTAGCCCTCTTGCCAGATACTGGCGAGCGTTATTTAAGCACTGTACTCTATGCTTTCGAGGAGTATCCACTCTAATTCACATTCGGATATTTTCTGACGGAAGCAAAATCTATCATAATTTCCCCAACCCGCTTTTCTTAGCGGGTTGGGGATTTGCATTTCCCAAAACTTCATATAAAAAAGAGGGGGCAGCCTCAGTTGAATGTCTGAAAAAACAACTGAAACTGCCCCTATCTGAGAGCATCTTATTCTACTTTTCGACTATGCTTTTCCGAAAGCACTCTTGCGGAAAAGCGTCTTTCTGCTCACCACATCATATTTCAGATACCCCCGCTTCATCCAGCTCTTCAGCATCTCCCGGGTACCGCCAGGCTTCAGGTTGGCCTCGTCACGAAGCTTTTCCAATGCCTCCCAGGTAAAATCATCAGGCAATTGCTGGAGAAGATTCTGCGGACCGCGGGAGGTGAAACGCTGATGTCTCTCATCATCTATCAGATCCCAAAAGAAGCGCATCTTGCACCACAGATCATAATGCAGCGACCAGCGGATGAAATCATCTATCTCATCCTCCCACTTGCAACCGTTTGCCACATAGAGCACACAAGCCTTGAGATAAGCTATCACGAGAGCACGGAATGAGAAATTCTCGTAGATGCGGTCCTGACTGCAGATAGAGAAATCACGACATTCCTCCATGAGTTCGTTGATGAGACGGACGGCCTGAGGACAGTCTATCTTGCCGCGCACCTTGCACAGGCGATTGATGTAAGGACGAAGCTCCTCATCGAATGCCTCATCATAATCGCCATACACCGGCATATCAGAACCGATTTCACGGGGCGGAATGGTACAGAAATTGATACGGGAGAGCGGACCGTCTGATACCACCTTCTTGAAGAATTGACGACCGTGACCGATGGTGGTACAGGCATTCCAGTTATAGAGGATGTGTACCCTTTCGTTCACAGAACCGGGCATGGCGCGGGTCTGCCCGAAGGAGTTACCGGGGTCAAAGGCGAGGCACATGATAGTCCATTTTCTGCCTCTCTGCTTGCCCTTTCCGCCATCCTCGATGGCATCCCACTGGTCAATCTCGTTCATGTTGGAGTAGAGGAAATGGCCCTTGGCATCATACATTCGCTGCACGAAGGCTGCCGAAGTCATGTCCGGATCCACTTCCTGCACCATCAGGTCGGTAGGACGCTTCGGCTTATACTTGTGCGTACCCATCGTATTCACCTCCAGCTTCCACTCTTTCTCTCGCTGTAGGTTCACTTCATCCCGCTTGCGGATATCGGCCATGATGTGATTAATCGGAGCATTCACGCAGCTCTTTCCTGCACCTGTGGGGGCCATGAGCACGTTCATCAGTGTTGCTTCGTGTTCTACACCATCTACATACTCGAAGCTTACCTGATAGAGGTGGGCGGCAAGAGATGGGAATACGGCATGAGCCACGGCTGGCTTGTAGATGTCAGGGGTACGACTCACTAGGAGCTTGATAAGCGATGGCAGTTTTTCCGGCATCGCAGGGGGAAGTTCCTCTTCCTCCTCTTCGTCTTCAAACAAAAGATCTTTCTGATTCTCTTTGTTTTCTTCCATTTTGTTTAGTATTTATTAGTTGACGGTTGAAGTTATTTTCAACACACCACAAAATTACGAAAAATATCCAAGACCACCAAACGTTTCCGCAAGTTTCTACTCATATCAGGAATCTTTCTACTCCCATTGAGATTTTTTCTACTCACATAGGGACAGTATCACTTATTTCAAGATACATCAATCTATCATTCTTCATAACATAAGCTATATTATATATAGATAATATTATTAATAATATATATAATATAGTATATATATATAAATATCTATATATTAATATATTATATACTTATAAGAATATAATATATCCTATATATGAAAGAGAAGCGCAAAGAAGACTAACATCTTTACATTTTAACAACCTTAACAAATCTTACCTATCTCTACCCTATAGTTTAATGTCCATTTGAAAAACTGAAACTGCCCCCATGTGATTCCATCATTTAAACGATGAGTTATTGATAAGAAAACATTGAGTGATGCGGCACAAAACATTGAGTTGTCACCCAAGAAACTACCAGTTAGATTCGTTAACACTTCTCAAAGGAGTTCATCCCCCATCTTCCTCCCCTATCACATGGGGACAGTATCAGTTTTGAAAACGGACATTAAAAAGTGCGATAACACCGCCCTAACTACCTATTTTTATATAGTTAGGGCGGTGCTATCGCTAAAATTCGAGACCATTTACCGCAAAAACACAAAGTAAACTACCGTTAAAATACAAAGTAAAACGCCGCAAAAATATAAAGTAACTGTAGAAAACACGATTTACGACAAAGCCATATCAAGTGTAGATGGAGTAAAGGTTATACCTTTGGCTACATTAAAAAACTAAGAAAAAAGCTAAATTTTCGATAGAAAACTAAGAAAAAGTTTGTTTTCTATCGAAAATTTGACTATCTTTGTGCCCAAATGAGAAATATTCTAATTACATTAGGCAATATTCCAGTAACATCTTCGGTCATTGCTTCACTATATCCAGATGTAAAGACCAAGTTTGCAAAAGTTGCACAGCTGGAAAAGGCGGGTGAAATCATCCGCCTCAGGCGAAATCTGTTCGTTGTAAATCCACAAGAAACGGGACAACCACTCTCTTCCGGACTTATCGCCAACCATCTGTTGTCTCCATCTTATGTATCTATGCAGACGGCATTGAGATATTATGGTTTAATACCCGAAGCAGTATATACAGTTCAATCCATGACTTTTAAGACAGCAAAGGAATACAATACACCCATAGGCAACTTTTGCTACTATCATATTTCAAGACCCACCTATCCTATAGGAATTACGCAGATAAAGGAAGAAAACAATGTCTATATAATGGCTACTCCAGAAAAGGCATTATGTGATTTGATAGCCAACCTGCCAGGTATCAAACTGAGATACAAGAAGGAAGCATTAGAGTTTCTGGAAGAAAACCTAAGATTTGATATGGACAGATTCTACCAGCTCAATCCCAAGATATTCGAAGAATATGCAAATATAGGGAAAAAGGCAACATCCATACGCACAATATTAAAACTCTTACAACATGAATGAGATATACCAAAATATGTTATCAGCTTATGATCTTTCTACAGATCAGGCTAAAAGAAATGCTACTTTTGAGGTAAACCAGCAAATAATTCTTGCCGGTTTGTACCAAGGCGGCTTCTTCGAAAAGGCAGCTTTTTATGGTGGAACCTGCCTACGCATTTTCCACGGTTTAAATCGCTTCAGTGAAGATATGGATTTCTCTTTATTGAACAAAGATGAAAGTTTTGACTTCTCCCAATACTTTCAACCAATTATCGACGAGTTTGATGCCATCGGGAGAAGAGTGGACATACAGAAGAA
Organism: uncultured Prevotella sp.; assembly: GCA_958369755.1. GTDB lineage: Bacteria > Bacteroidota > Bacteroidia > Bacteroidales > Bacteroidaceae > Prevotella. The sequence goes on along the minus strand of CATXJC010000076.1, from coordinate 847 downwards.
GGACAAGAAGAATTTTGGAAAAGTAGAATCAGCCTTTTTAAAAGATACCACCGACGTTTATGACATTTCCTTTCAAACAGAAAAGTCCATCAAAATCAAAATTGAAGTAGATACCAATCCACCTCTCCATTTTACTACGGAGCAAAAACTTCTGATAGAGCCTCGTTCTTTCATGACAAGATGCTTTACCCTTCCCAACTTATTTGCCGGCAAAATGCACGCATTAGTTTATCGAGCATGGAAAAACCGGGTAAAAGGACGCGATTGGTATGATTTCGAATGGTACATCCGAAATAGAATTCCTCTAGATTTCAAACATCTACAGGAAAGAATCAAAGAATTTAATGGATGCGAGAAATCAAAAGAAGAATTCATTGCCGACTTGGAGCAAAGACTAAAATCTGCAGACATCAAACAGGTAAAAGCAGATGTGATGCCGTTTATAAAGAATCCTAAAGAAATGACTATCTGGTCCAACGAATACTTTCTGCAATTGGCAAAAATGATAAACTTTGAATAGTTAAGGTATCTCCCATCCCTATCACATGGGGACAGTATCAGTTTTGAAAACGGACATTAAAGGGGTAGGCTTCCACATTCCATAAGAGAAAAGAGAGGGGAATTGCGGCAAGCATTCCCCTATATATATAATAAGGTGTCAATTTGCAGGATATGAGCTTGAACTAAAATACAAACAAAAAACATCGTAAAAGTTTAAAGAATACTAAAAGATTCTCTTTCGCTTGAAAATTCCTCTTAAAATGCCTATATTTGCAATGCCATTAGAAATGACGGCAGACATAAAGAGGTAGCAACTACGCTTAGTTCGGACTGAGAATCTGGACAG
>CATXJC010000075.1 GCA_958369755.1 uncultured Prevotella sp. | reverse complement strand
GATATTATAAATTATACCTTTTCGGGGGTATTTTCATTTTTTATTCGTATATTTGCCCCCGAAAGGGTATAATATAATATTATCCCATATATAATATTACCCGATAGGGTATAAAACAACAAGAATATGAGCAATACATTATCATCATACGTCAAGGAAATGCGCAAGCAATTCGGATTGACGCAAGTAGATCTGGCAGCGAAATCGGGCGTAGGACTCAGATTCATAAGAGAACTGGAACAGGGAAAGGAAACACTACGACTCGATAAAGTAAATCAGGTCCTCCTCCTGTTCGGTCAGGAAATAGGCCCCGTTCCTATCAAAAATAAAAATAAAATATCATGAAACAAGGAAAAATATATCTCTACGACCAATACGTAGGTCTGCTGACGGAAGACGAGACCGGCTTTACCTTCGCCTATGATTCAGATTATCTGGCATCGGATGGAGCGGAAGCCGTAAGTCTGACGCTTCCCTTATCCGATGAGCCCTACCACGATACCGTGCTGTTCCCATTCTTCGATGGATTAATCCCCGAAGGATGGCTGCTGAACATCGCAGAAAGCAGTTGGAAAATCAACCAGCGCGACAGAATGTCGCTCCTCCTTGCCTGCTGCAAGGATTGCATCGGAGCAGTAAGCGTGATTCCTACAAACGAATCTCAAGCAGAAGAAACGAATGGTTCACCCCATAAACAGAAAGGAGAATAAGATATGGAGAAATGTCTATATTGTTATAAACCGCTCAAGCCTGGTCAGGTAGATTACCATCCCGCCTGCGCACGCAAGCTCTTCGGCACCAAGGAAGCCCCTGTCCTACCCTACGTTAGAAAGGAAATAGGCGACCTGGCAAAACAGGTAGTGCGTGCCCAGACCACCCTCACCGGTGTGCAGGCGAAGCTCTCGCTCGATGTAAATCCGGGCGGAAAGAACGAACCATCCCGCTTCACCATCGTAGGTCTTTGGGGAAAATATATCCTCAAGCCACAAACCGACCGCTACCGCTGTCTACCGGAAATAGAAGACCTCACGATGCATCTCGCCGAAGCCGCCAAGATAGCTGTGGTTCCCCACGGACTGATTCGCTTTGCCGATGGTGAACTCTGTTATATCACCCGAAGAATAGACCGACTGGATGATGGACAAAAGGTACCGATGGAAGATATGTGTCAGCTGTCAGAGCGCCTTACCGAATACAAATATAAAGGTTCCTACGAGCAGATAGCCAGACTCATCAAGAAGTATTCCGCCTTCTCGCAGCTCGACCTCGTGAACTATTGGGAAGTGGTCATCTTCTCATGGATTACGGGCAACGCTGACATGCACCTCAAGAACTTCTCGCTCTACAACAACCGCAAGTTGGGTTATGGCTTAACTCCAGCCTACGACCTCCTCTGCACGAAGATAGTTATGCCAGAAGATACCGAGGAACTCGCCCTGACGCTCAACGGAAGAAAGAGAAAGATTCAGAAATCTGATTTCGTCAAGGTAATGACCGCCTCGGGCCTCAGCGACAAGGTAATCAACAACATCGCCAAAAAGTTCCGCCGATCCATCGTGAAATGGCTCGACCTGATAGAAGCCTCCTTCCTGCCAGACAGCATGAAGAAGGAATACAAGAAACTGATTCTCAGCAGAGTTATGGCATTAAGATAATGTTTCTGTATAAAATAAAAACAAACACCCCCGAAAAGGTATAATTAATCAATCTACGAGATTAACTATAACTTTTCGGGGGTATATTGTTTAAAGCAAATTTGCTTCTTCAATAGTATCCAACCCAAATTTACTTCTTCAATACCGGCTCGCAGGTGATATCCACACCGAGCTTCTTGAAGATTTTCTGGTCTACATCACTCAGCATCACGGTGCAATGAGCCTGGCAGCCGCGAAGTTTAGGCAACTGCTCCAATGCCTTCTTGCAGTTCTCATCATTCTCTGAAAGAACAGAAAGAGCTACCAAAACCTCATCCGTATGAAGACGAGGATTGTGACCACCGAGATAATTCACCTTGGTATGCTGGATAGGCTCAATCATCGACTGAGGAATCAGCTTCAATTCATGGTCGATGCCTGCCAACTGCTTGGTAACATTCAGGAGCAAGGCGGCACTACAGCCCAGCAACTCGCTGCTATGACCGCAGATAATGGTACCATCCTCCAACTCAATGGCAGAAGAGGTATGACCCGTCTCCTTCTTATGATTCTTGGCAGCTACCGTCACCTTGCGGTAATCAGTAGTAATCTTAGCCTGATTGAAGAGCATCTGAATCTTATTGATCTCATCTTCATTGCAAGCACCAGCCGCCAACTTGTTGGTAGCCGCATAGTAACGGCGGACAATCTCATTCTTGGATGCCTCGCAGCAAGCCTCATCATCAGAGATACAGAAACCTACCATATTCACACCCATATCCGTAGGCGACTTGTATGGATTGCTACCATAGATACCCTCGAACAGCGCATTGAGCACAGGATAAATCTCGACATCACGGTTATAGTTGATGGCTATCTTGTTGTAAGCCTCCAGATGGAACGGGTCAATCATATTCACATCGTTCAGATCGGCAGTAGCAGCCTCGTATGCGATGTTCACAGGATGCTTCAATGGGAGATTCCACACAGGGAATGTCTCAAACTTGGCATAACCGGCACGCACACCACGCTTGTTCTCATTATAAAGCTGACTCAGGCAAACCGCCATCTTACCGCTGCCAGGACCCGGCGCAGTAACAATAACCAGCGGACGCTCTGTTTCAACATAATCGTTCTGACCGAAGCCCTCGTCAGAGGCAATCAGACTCACGTTATGAGGATAGCCCTCGATGAGATAATGGCAGTAAGTCTTGATGCCCTCGCGCTCCAGACGCTGTTTGAAGGCGATGGCGGCAGGCTGGCCATTATAATGAGTGATGACAACAGAACCCACCATGAAACCACGGTTTTGGAACTCACCACGAAGGCGCAACACGTCCTCATCGTAAGTAATGCCCAAGTCGGCACGCTTCTTGTTTTTCTCAATATCGGCTGCACTAATCACGATAACAATCTCGATGCTATCGCTGATTTTCTGGAACATGCGCAGTTTGCTGTCAGGCTGGAAACCCGGCAAAACTCTGCTGGCATGATGATCGTCAAAAAGTTTACCGCCCAATTCGAGGTAAAGCTTTCCGTCAAACTGTGAGATTCTCTCCTTGATGTGTTCTGACTGAATCTTCAGATACTTCTCGTTATCGAAACCTATCTTCATACTACTTTAAATAAAACTATATCGCTATTATTTTGCAAATTTGACTGCAAAAGTACAAAAAAAACTGGCTATAGAACAATGTTTTACGCAAATTATTCTTAATTCTCAAGGATTTGCCGTATCTTTGCATCTTGCAATGGGCAGCATAACATGTCATATCGCAAAAACATGAAGTTTAAAAGAAAACATAACCGACAAATGAAAAAGAATTTACGTACCGCCTCTATCTGCGTGCAGGGAGGCTATGAGCCAAAGAACGGCGAACCGATTGAAGTGCCAATTTATCAAAGCACTACTTTCAAGTATGACAACTCTGAGGAGATGGCTATGCTCTTCGACCTGAAGAAGGAAGGCTACTTCTATACCCGTCTCCAGAACCCTACCAACGATGTTGTGGCTAAGAAGATTGCCGAACTCGAAGGTGGCGTGGGAGCCGTATTAACCAGCAGCGGTCAGGCTGCCAACTTCTATGCAGTATTCAACATCTGCGAAGCGGGCGACCATATCGTTACATCTAATGAGATTTATGGTGGTACCTTCAATCTCTTCGGCGTAACCCTGAAGAAACTCGGCATTGAGTGTACTTTCGTGAATCCGAACGATAGCGAAGAAGAAATCCAGAAAGCTTTCCGCCCTAACACCAAGGTTGTTTTCGGCGAAACCATCAGCAACCCGGGCTGCGCAGTACTCGACATCGAGAAGTTTGCACGTATTGCTCACAAGAATGGGGTGCCTCTCATCGTTGACAACACCTTCGCTACGCCTATCAACTGCCGCCCATTCGAATGGGGTGCCGACATCGTTACCCACAGTACCACCAAGTATATGGATGGTACCGCTTCACAGGTAGGTGGCGTGGTAGTAGACAGCGGCAACTTCGACTGGATGGCTCATGCTGATAAGTTCCCAGGTCTCTGCACACCGGATGACAGCTACCATGGTCTGACCTATGTGAAGGCTTTCGGCAAGATGGGTTACACCACCAAACTCGTAGCTCAGCTGATGCGCGATCTCGGCAGCATCCCTGCCCCAATGAATTCGTTCATCCTCAACCTCGGTCTTCAGAGTCTCCACCTCCGTATGCGCCAACATTGTGCAAATGCACAGAAGGTAGCAGAGTTCCTGCAGAACGATGAGCGTGTGGCTTGGGTTCACTATAGCGGTCTGGAGGGCGATGAGTATCATGCGCTTGCCCAGAAGTATATGCCAAACGGCACCTGCGGTGTTATTGCCTTCGGATTGAAGGGAGACCGCGAGACAGCCATCAAGTTTATGGATTCTCTCGACATGATCAACATCGTAACCCATGTAGCCGATGCCCGCACCTGTGTGCTCCATCCAGCCAGTCACACCCATCGCCAGCTCAGCGAAGAGCAGCTGAAGGAAGCAGGTGTTGCGCCAGATCTGATTCGCCTCTCTGTAGGTATCGAAGATGTAGAAGACATCCTCGATGATATCAAGCAGGCTTTGGATCAGATTTAAGACAAATAGGATACATAACAACAAAGCAACATTATAACAGTAAAATTAGAAACATGATTAAAGCTATGATTTTAGCTGCTGCGGCTCTCACGATGGGCACAGCTGCTGATGCACAGACTATGATTCAGAAAAATGACATCAAGGTAGAAAACCACCTGATGACTCCTGAGGCTCTCTGGGCAATGGGACGTATCGGTGGCGCCGAAGCTTCGCCTAACGGCAAGCAGGTTGTGTACCAGGTGGGTTACTACAGTGTAAAGGAGAACAAGGGTCATCAGATGCTCTTCATCATGGATGCCAACGGCAAGAACCAGAAGGCATTGACCACGGATGCAAAGAGCGAAACAGATGCTGCCTGGATTCAGGGCGGACAGAAGATTGCCTTCATCCGCGACGGACAGCTCTGGAGCATGAACCCTGACGGTACAGGCAGAAAGCAGCTCACCAACGACAAGTTGGGCATCCAGGGCTTCCGCTTCTCTCCTGACGGCAAGAAGGTAATCCTCATCAAGGAACTCCCTTACCACGGAACCATCAAGGAGAATCCTTCTGATCTTCCATTGGCTACCGGCCGTCTCGTAACTGATATGAACTATCGCCACTGGGACCACTACGTAGAGAGCCTTCTCCATCCTTTCGTGGCTGATGTGGCTGAAGACGGTACCATCAACGCCGGCGAAGACATCCTGAAGGATGAACCATTCGAGTGTCCTATGGCTCCATTCGGTGGCATCGAGCAGCTGGCATGGAGTCCGGATTCCAAGACCATCGCCTATACCTGCCGCAAGAAAGAGGGCGTTCAGTATGCCATCTCTACCGACTCTGATATCTACCTATATAATATAGGTACGCGCGAGACCAAGAACCTCTGCAAGGAGGCTGGCTATGTTGAGCCTAAGATTGATGCTACCAAGAGCATGAAGAACCAGGCTGTCAACGCTCCTGAGAATCTGAAGAACAATCCGGGTTACGACGTGAACCCTCAGTTCTCTGCAGACGGTAAGTACATCGCTTGGCAGAGCATGGCTCGCGATGGCTATGAGAGCGACCGCAACCGCCTCTGTGTATACGAACTCGCTACCGGCAAGAAGAACTATGTATCAGAGAAGTTCGACTCTAACGTAGAGGGCTTCGTATGGAACAAGGACAACAAGAGCCTCAGCTTCATCGGTGTATGGCACGGAACCCTGAACCTCTATCAGGCTAACTTCAAGGGCGAAGTGAAGCAGAT
>CATXJC010000074.1 GCA_958369755.1 uncultured Prevotella sp. | reverse complement strand
CAAAGGTAATAACTTTTACGATAAAGGGCAAGGTATAAATGCGGAGCCGCTTACAATTGATTGGATAAAATAAGCATAAAACCGTCCAATTGATTGGATGAAATCAATGGAAAAAGTGCTGATAGTGGTGCCAAAAGTCGATTTTTTTAGGACTTTTGGCACCACTATCGGCATTTTTTAGTAAACTGAATACGATACGAAGGTCTCTAATTGCTTCTCTATTTCAGCGAAAGGTACGTTGAGGTCAAGAGTGCTGAAGTATATGGTATTGCCATCCGCAAGCTTCATACTTCCATTGGGTGTGATGTCTTCGTCTGTTTTAGCATAAAGCAACATGCCATCCACTTTGCCCGAATGCAGTTTGTCCTTATTCATGACATATGTATGAATTTGGTACAAGTTGTTAGAATGTATTGTCGCTTTGTCAAATTGCACTTGCATGGTATGTCCATAATACTTGGTGTCAATGATGAGCGTTCGGTCATTGAGAGTAAGTAATATGTCAGTTTGCATGATAGGAAGAACATGAGTGGAAGATACTTCTCGGTCGATATTCCAATCTATTTGTGCAGCTTGAGCCTTGTATTCAGGATGTTTAGCCCTATAGTATTCTAAGACAAACTTCTCGAAAAGGCGACAAAGGTGTTCATCCGTAAATGATTTCATCTTATATTTTCCCTTTTCAGTTGTCATCAGAATATCTTCGGTAAGGAAATAACAGACATAAAGCAACATTTGATAGGACTTGTTATTTCTGTCGAATGCCAGCATGTTCCATTTTACCGTGCTTAGTTCTATGATGTCGATGCCTGAAAAGAACAGCATGAGATTCTTTAGCTTAGTCTTTTGACCTTTTTTGATGGCTCCGTGCTTGAGAAGTCCAAAGACTGTAGCTTTTATAATCTGATTGAAGATGTTGTTTTCCGATAACTCATCATATTCACAACCGATTTCTTGCTTTCTGCATAACTTGTTTTGTATGGTAACTTTCAAGTCAAGTTTTCCACGAAGGGTAGGGAGTGAGTCTTTGCGAATGATATATTGCTTGAGGATGCCTTGTTTCAATTGACATGAGATACCCTTGATGAGAATTTCGGCAAACAATTGTTGTATATTGTCGAAATCCTCACCAGCAATCTCTTCATAATTGTTCTGCTTTAGCTCACGAAAAGCATAAGTGAGCATAAAGTAGATGTTGAGTATGAATATGTTCTTGTCTTTCGTCATTTGAGTGAATCTAATAGTTTATCTACAGCCATTTGATACTTCGAATCGTTGTCAAACCAATATTCTCTAAGCATTGGCTTGAGGTCGTATTCCACAATATTTTCCAACCACAAGTCGTTGATGTCTTTTGGTTTGGAGGAGCAGAAGTAACTATGACCGATACAGAACCCTGAACCAAGAGAATCGTCATTGGTAATGTCTTGGTTGAGTGAAACTATGGCATTGACAACGCTATCAAACTTATCATTTCCTATGGACTCTTGGTACTTCTTGAAACCTTCAGTGTCAAATCCAGGAGTCATTTCATAGAAACTAAATCGACGGCGCAAGGCATAGTCTATCATGGCAAGACTTCGATCAGCCGTATTCATCATACCTATTATATATAGGTTGCTTGGCACACAGAACATTTCGCCATTATAAGCCAATTTAATTTCTGTGTCTCGATAGTCTTTTTCTATTAGCATTAACAATTCACCAAATATCTTGCTCAGGTTTCCTCGATTTATTTCATCTATAATGAAGTAGTAATCTTTGTCCGGATTACTTTGGGCTCTTTTACAGAAGTTATAGAAAACTCCCTTTTTGAGTTCGAATCCACCATCTTCGTTAGGTCGATACCCCATCATGAAATCCTCATAGCTATAATTTTGGTGGAATTGGATGAATTCGATTCTCGATTCGTCTATATCCCCCATCATAGAGTAAGCTAATCTCTTAGCGGAGAATGTCTTACCTACGCCAGGTGCTCTTTGCAAGATGATGTTCTTCTTGTTTTGCAAGAGCAAGCGCAGCTTGGTATAGTCTTCTTCGCTCATATATACCTCATTGAGAAAATTCTCTTGTGTATAGGGTTTCAGCTGTTTGTTTTCTTCTTTTGGATTGGATTCTCTGATGAGATCAATCAGGTACTCATATTCGTCAGGGGCAACTTTGAATAGTGAGCCATTCTTGTTTTGAATGAATTCCATGCTTTTTAGCTCTGGTGCATCCTTGAATGAGGCGTAGTCGATAGGGTATTGCAGGGATTCAACTTTTTTGAAACAAATATGCTGCCCATCTGATGGCGTGTCGATTTCGGCAATGGCAACGATTTGTTTCACAGGGTTGGCCTCATATCCTATGACAATATCCCCTTTCTTGGCATTCATGAAGTTTTGGAAGACTCTTCTTGGATTGCCGTTCTCATTGTAAAGAGTATAGTCTTGTATATCACCGACCTTCATCTTGGAGAAACTCCAAATCTTAGGGCTGGCTACGAGCCACCAATATTGCTTGTTAGAGGATGTAGTCAAGAGAGTATCTAACTCTTTGATGTAATCAGGGTATGGGGTGATATCCGTTAAAGTTTTAAGGACATGGTTCCTCTTATACTCCCATTCACCTTGGAAAGTCCATTTTACTTTACGCATGTTCGGATAATTTTGTTTGCTTTCATCGTAATAGTAATCGCTTTCAACGATGCCTTTTCCGATGAGTTTCTTTATTCCTTTTTTGACGTATATGCAATCGCCCTCTTTCATCTTATGAACAAAGTTCCATAAAGCTAAGGTGTCATTAGAATATTTCTTGTCGGGAGTATTATTATATTCTTGAAGTGCTTTTTCCATTTCTTCTCGTGTGTTATACTCTGACAAGTCTCCCATGCTTGGCCATCCGATACACATCGTTCCTGCAGCTAAACACTCTTCCCATTGAGACGCATTTTCTCCAGGAGCATACATCCAATAGGTAGGGCTATTGTTTTTGTCCTTTAAAATCGTAAGCAAATCTTCATAATAGTCAAAGATGTCCTTGTCTCCTTTTTGTTGCATCAGGAAAGCTTGAAGTTTTGATATGGGCATAGCTTTAGCGCCAACCAAACCAAACTGAGTTGCCAATTTTACAAGCATATCTTTCTTGTAAATGGGGACAAGCTGGTTGTTGGAGTATAAGAATGCAATCTTCCATCTATAGCCTTCTCCTAATTCTGTAATCGTATCTAAAGCTTCAAAGTTCCCCTTGCTGGCGTTTGTTGCAATTTTGATGATAGCGTTCTTTACTACGTTGAAAGCTTCTTGAGCTGTAGGCTTATTATATCTTGCATACCAAGCATATTTTTCATCACTGATAAACTTTGTGTTGTGAATATTAGTCTTAATACGATATTCATAGATACCAAATTTATATGATGAGCCACCCCATATAGATCCCAACTCGTATGTGAGAGATTCTAGCCAATAGCAGAAAGAGTCATCTTTGTTCAAATTGGTATATTGCTCCAAAGTCATGCCTTGGAGGGAATTCAAAGGAAACGTGTGAAGAAAGTCTTCTAAAAGCTTTTGGCGTAGTTTCTTAACTTCTTCTTTCCCTATTTTGTCTGATGTAAGTTTTATATCGTTCATAATTTACTTTTTTCTTTTCTTAGACATAGTTACTAACAGAGCTACTACCATACTCTAACATAGTTACTATAGCTCTGTTACTAGCTCTGTTACTAGCTCTGTTACCAGCTCTGTTACTAGCTCTGTTACCAGCTTTGTCACTAACTCTGTCACCAGCTCTGTCACTATACTATCAAAAGTGGTGACAGGGCAGCTTTCTTATTTTTTTTTCTATATTCTTTCTCCTTTCACTTTTACCTATCATTCTCTGTCAATCAGTGAGTTGCAGTGAAGGGACGGAGCGGTCGCTACTTCAAGAAGTAGATAGGCGCATGCTGGGTGCCTTCCTTCACCATGATACCCTTCTCGCAGAAATGAGTGAGCCACTTCTGAGCCATGTATGGAGTCAAGCCGAAGTGGATGCGCATGATGCGAGTGGTGATGTAACGATTCTTTTGAAGATACTCCTTGATATTCTCTAACATCTTTTCCTCGGAGTATTTTGTAGATTGGTTGGAATAACGAGAGCGTACAAAGTGGACGTTGCGCTGTACTTCCTCCATTAGCTTACCTTCTGGTCGGAAGTTGATGCCGGTGATGCGTACTTCCTTGCCCGTAATCTTCTTGTCTGGATTCTCCTCTGGCATCTCTAGGCTAGCCGACATGGAGAAGTAGCCTATCTCTGGGATGTAAAAGCGGCGTCCCAGTGAGAATTCTTCCACCAAAAGGTCATGAAGCTCTGCCAACACCGCAGCCACATCTCCCTTGGTGAGTGAGCAGCGGCTCTGGATTTTCTCTTGCAGTTGCTTCTCGGTCATAGGTTCATGCTGCACGATACGAATGTATTGGCGCTTTTCTCCTGTGCCCTGGGCATTGTTGAGCATGTAAATGTCGTATTTCAGTTCCATATTTCTTGTTGTTTGATGGTTCGTTGTTTTCTATATTCGTTGTCTTCTATGAAAGATGATGCAAATATATATAATAATGTGATAACTTGTATCTTTTGGTGTAAAATATTAGGTTTATTTAAACATTGGTATATGTCATGTGATTATACGGCATTTGTCATCCGACCGTATGATAAGTGTCGTATAATCGCATGACAAATGTCACGCAATCGTAAGAAAGGCTTCCTTGCATGGTTAGGGTTGTTTCCTTGCATCGTTATAATTGCTTCCTTGCATCATATAAGTCACAACATTGTTACCATCCATCTCACCCTTGGCAATTCGCAGGGGAGGTATGTGATGAGGCTGAGACTATCTATTTTTTGCTCATTTTTACTCATTCTGAATGAGTAAAAATGATAGAAATTACTCATTCTGAATGAACAAAAATGAAGATTTATTTGGTTGTTTACTTAAAAAATCGTATTTTTGCAAGCAAATAAATGATTGAACATGAAAGAGTTATTAAAGCAAATTATATTTGAGCAGCAGGAATACTGCAAGAATATAGCACAAGATACTGTGCCGAGAGACATAGAGGAAGAGTGGCTTACCACAACGGAGATACTAATTATTACTGGTATAAGACGTTGTGGAAAGTCTGTTTTGCTCCAGCAAATGCGCAGCAAATTGCCGGAGCAAGACTTCTTTTTCAATTTTGATGATGAGCGACTGGTCAACTTTACTGTGGCAGATTTCCAAACATTGCAAGAATGTTTCTTCGAACTCTTTGGTGAGCAGCATACCTATTATTTTGATGAGATACAGAATGTGAAGGGCTGGGAGACCTTTGTGCGCCGTCTCTACAACGAAGGCAATAAGGTGATTGTAACTGGATCAAATGCCCGGATGCTGAGTAGAGAGCTTGGTACTCATCTCACGGGGCGTTATATCGCAGTGGAGATTTACCCTTTTTCCTTTCAAGAATACTTGCAGTTGGCAAAGGTGCAGCTGGAAGCCAAGGACTTTTATCTAACCAGTAAGCGTGCCATTCTCTTGGGGCATTTCAATGAGTATTTGGAGAAAGGTGGATTTCCTAAGTATCTCCAGTCGCCATCCACTCGTTACCTCTCGTCACTCTACGATAGCATCATCTTCCGTGATGTAATGGCTCGTAATGGGTTGACCAATGATAAGGAGATGCAGGAACTCATCTTTTATCTCGCCAGCAATGCCACGAAGCGCATTACCTATACCTCACTGGGGAAGATTGTGGGCATTCGTCATTCCGAAACCGTCAAAAACTATTTGGAGTACATCGAGCAAACCTATATGATATTCCAGCTCATGAAGTATTCGCCATCGGTAAAGGTGCAGATGCTGAACCCGAAGAAGATTTACTTCATCGACAATGCCATCGTGAGTCGCATTGGCTTCAATGCCACCGACAATATGGGAGTGAAGTTGGAAAACATCGTATTCATCGAGTTGAAACGCCGCGGATATGATGTTTTTTATCATGCAGATAAGAAGGAGTGCGACTTTGTTGTTAGAGAGGGCATGAGAATCATGAAGGCTTATCAAGTAACGATAGTGATGAATGACGAGAAAACTCGCAAGCGAGAAATCGAGGGGCTGATGGAAACCATGAATGCTTATGGCTTGGCTGAGGGATATATTCTTACGATGGAGGAGAAGGAAGAACTTGAGATAGATGGCAAGCAGGTTCATGTTCTTCCTACGTGGGAATGGATGTTGAGAGAGAAGTGAAATA
>CATXJC010000073.1 GCA_958369755.1 uncultured Prevotella sp. | reverse complement strand
CCTTGTTGACTACGTTCACCTGAACCTTCTCGGTAGAAAGCTTGATGAATGAGTCACTCAATGCCTCAACAGAACCATCGGTGTCACCCTTTACGATGACGTTCAACTCATGGAACTCACCACGTGCGATACGGTGAGAGATATCACCCAAGGTCAAGCGCTTCTGAGTACGCAAGCCCTGTTCGCGCTGCAACTGCTCACGCTTGTTGGCAATTTCACGAGCCTCCTGCTCAGTCTCGATTACGTGGAACTGGTCACCTGCTGTAGGCGCACCATTCAAACCGAGGATGATAGCTGGCTCTGCAGGAGCAGCTGACTTGATATTGGCATTACGCTCATTGAACATCGCCTTCACACGACCCCAAGAAGTACCGGCGAGAACGATGTCGCCTACCTTCAAGGTACCGTTGGCAACCAATACGGTAGAAACATATCCACGACCCTTGTCGAGAGAAGACTCGATGATGGTACCTGTAGCACGACGGTTAGGGTTAGCCTTCAGGTCGAGCATGTCAGCCTCGAGGAGCACCTTGTCGAGCAAATCGTGAACACCGATACCCTTCTTGGCACTGATTTCCTGGCACTGATACTTACCACCCCACTCCTCAACGAGCAGGTTCATGTTAGCCAAGTCCTCACGGATACGGTCTGGGTTAGCACCTGGCTTATCAATCTTGTTGATAGCGAATACCATTGGTACACCGGCAGCCTGCGCATGAGCGATAGCCTCCTTGGTAGTTGGCATCACAGAGTCATCGGCTGCGATGATGATGATGGCGATATCGGTAGCCTGGGCACCACGGGCACGCATGGCGGTAAACGCCTCGTGACCTGGAGTATCAAGGAAGGTTACCTTGCGACCGCTTTTCAGGGTCACACTATAGGCACCGATATGCTGGGTAATACCACCCGCCTCACCGGCAATCACATTGGTATTGCGGATATAGTCGAGCAAAGAGGTCTTACCATGGTCTACGTGACCCATGACGGTTACGATTGGAGCACGTGGAACCAAGTCGTTCTCATCATCCACTTCCTCGCTCACGGCCTCCTGAACCTCGGCACTCACGTATTCGGTCTTGAAACCGAACTCCTCAGCTACCATGTTGATGGTCTCTGCATCCAGGCGCTGGTTGATAGATACCATGATACCTACACCCATCAGGGTAGAGATAACCTGAGTAACGCTGATATCCATCATCGTAGCCAACTCGCTAACGGTAACGAACTCTGTAAGTTTCAGGGTCTTGCTTTCCTTCTGCTCCTGACGAGCCTGATCCTGCAACTTCTCCTGTACAGCCTCACGCTTCTCCTTACGATACTTAGCACCCTTCTTGTTCTGGCTCTTGCTGGTCAAGCGAGCGAGAGTCTCCTTTACCTGGCGTGCTACAGCCTCGTCATCCACCTCGATCTGACGCTGGTTGCCGCGGTTGTTATTGTTATTGCCGCGGTTGTTATTATTGTTATTATTATTATTTCTATTCTTGTTTCTATTCTTCTTGTTGTTGCCACCATTGTTGCCCTTATTCTGGCCATTACCATCGGCACTGTTGTTCTTAGCCTCGGCATTGATGTCAACACGCTCCTTGTTGATACGAACACGCTTCTTGCGATCATTGTGCTGCTGCGCCAATTTCTCCTCACGCTCCTTGCGGCGCTCCTCCTTAGACTTCTTCTTAGGACGAGTGCTCTGATTGAGAGAAGAAAGATCAATCTTACCCAACACCTTAGGTTCATTTGAAGTATATTTCTTCTCACTCTTCAATGTGAACACGCTAGAAGGCTGGCTGTTGTCAGCAGCCTTCTGCTCAGCATTCTGCTGCTGAGCCTCTACATTCTTGTTACCTTGTGCAGCATTCTTCTGACCCTTAAAGTCGTTCATCTTTGGCTGCTGTGACTTTTGCTGATTCTCTTGTTTCATCTCTTGTTTTTGGTGAGATCCATGGGTAGATCTCTGGTCATGTTTTGGCTCATTACGATGAGCATCTTTCACTGGCGCATGACTGACGGCAGCAGTCTCATGCTTCGGTGCCTCCGACTTTTTAGCAGCAGACTCTACAGACTTACCCTTTCCGATGCTATCCAAGTCAATCTTACCCAACGGCTTATACTGCTGCTGGTTGCTCGACTCCAATAAGCTTTCGGCACGATGGTCCTTCTGCTCAGGCGCACGCTTCTTATCCTTGGCCTTCTTGGTGATGAGTTTCTCGGCCTGATCACGAACCTCCTTATCTTGACTGAAGGCATCGTTCAATGCCTTGTATTGCTGGTCGCTGAGTTTGAAGCTCGGTTCGGCCTTGACCTCTCCCAGGTCCTTTCTTTTTTCTAGGAATTCAACTGCCGTCTGAAGTCCTATATTCAATTCACGTAGTGCTTTATTTAATCTGATGCTCATAAATTATTTTATTCTCCTATTTTTAAAGTTAGATTCCCTGCAAGCACTCGCCAGCTAGGGAAATTATTGTTCGAATTCAGCTCTCAATACCTTGAGTACGTTATCCACGGTTTCCTCCTCAAGGTCAGCCTTCTCTACGATCATATCACGTGGTGCATTGAGCACCTGCTTAGCTGTGTCATAACCGATACCCTTGATGGCATCGATAACCCACTGGTCAATCTCGTCAGAGAATTCATCCAAGTAGATATCCTCGTCAGCCTCATTCTCATCTACCTCACGGAATACATCGATGGTATATTCTGTCAACATAGAAGCCAACTTGATGTTCATACCGCCACGGCCGATAGCCAGGCTAACCTCCTCAGGCTTCAGGAACACCTCTGCCTTCTTGTTCTCCTCGTCGATGTTCACAGACGTAATATTGGCTGGTGCCAAGGCACGCTGGATAAACAGCTTGGTATTAGAGCTATAGTTGATGACGTCGAGGTTCTCGTTGCAAAGCTCGCGAACGATACCGTGAACACGGCTACCCTTAACACCTACACAAGCTCCAACTGGGTCGATACGCTCATCGAAGCTCTCTACTGCAATCTTGGCACGCTCGCCAGGGAGACGGGCAATGCGACGGATAGCAACCAAGCCATCTGCAATCTCAGGAACCTCAGCCTCCAACAGGCGCTGCAGGAAGATTGGCGCTGTACGGCTCAAGATAATCTTAGGATTGTTGTTATCGTTGTCAACACGAAGGATGACGGCACGTACAGTCTCGCCCTTACGATACATATCGCCAGGAATCTGCTCCGTCTTAGGCAACATCAACTCGTTGTTCTCGTCATCAACGATAAGAACCTCGCGCTTCCATACCTGATAAACCTCACCAGAGATTACCTGTCCAACACGGTCTTTATACTTATTGTAGAGTGAGTCGTGCTCAAGCTCAAGAATCTTAGAAGCCAAAGTCTGGCGAAGAGTCAAGATGGCACGGCGACCGAACTTATTGAAATCTACCTTCTCGCTCACATCCTCACCTACCTCATAGTCAGGCTCAATCTTGCGTGCTTCGGTAAGCGTAATCTCCTTGTTCTCATCTTCTACCTCACCATCAGCAACAACGACACGGTTACGATAAATCTCGAAATCGCCCTTGTCTGGGTTTACGATTACATCGAAATTCTCATCACTACCGAAAATTCTGGCAAGTACATTGCGGAAGCTTTCCTCCAATACACTTACCAATGTTGTACGGTCGATATTCTTGGTTTCTTTAAACTCGCGGAATGTATCAATCATACTCGCTGTTAATTCTTGCTCTTTTTTAGCCATAGCTTATTTGAAACTGATTATATATTTTGTATATTTTACTTTATCCATCTGGTAAACATGGTCAACCTCCTGCTTTACAGGACGCTTCTTGCCCTCTACCTTCACTTTTTCTTCTACGCCTACTGTGAAATCATTGCCATCCACAGCCTTCAAGATACCCTTTACCTTGATACCGTCAGCATCGAGCACCTCTACCTCCTTGCCAATGAAGTTGATATACTGCTGTGGAACCTTGAATGGTTGACCCAGACCAGCAGAACCTACTTCCAGCTCATAGTCCTCGTCATCACGACTCAATCGTTCCTCGATATATCTACTCAAAGCCACACAATCTTCAATCCATACACCATCTACATGGTCAATCTCGACTACGATACGATTGTCTGGACTGATTTCAATGTCCACCAAGAAATATTCCTGATCTTGGAGCCATTCATCAACTAATTTTTTTACGACGTTTTTATCTATCATATATACCTATTTAAAATAAAATGAGGAACTCTTGCGAGCCCCTCATTCCACTGAACGTGTGCAAAATTACTAATATTTTTGAAAATCTCCAAAGATTTTTCTGTTTTTTATTCATAACCTGCGCAATTTTAGGCGATTGTGCAGGTTTTTGTTGTTATTTCTTCACAGGATGGAGTATTTTTCCGTATTCTTCCGGAGAATTTAACAACTTGACAGCAGCCTTGACCTGCTTGTCGTAACGCAGGGAATTCTGGATGGCTCCAGCCTGGAAATAATAAGCTGCCACGATGTCGTTTTCCAAAAGCTGCTTGATGTAGTCTTTATTGAAATCCAAGTCTTTTGCCACATTGTGACTCAACTTCTTTTTCAACGCCTCGAACTCAGGTTTTGCATCCTCGTAATATCCTTCAAACTTAGCGAGTTTCTCCAAATCCTTGAGATATTTCTCGGTCTCACGGTCGTACTTGAAATCCGCTTTCAGAACGCGGGACTTGAACTCATCATAGTCGGCATCTGTCAAAGCAAAATCCTTGGCAGGTGCGATAGTAGGATGTTTAGCGATATAATCCACTTCGTAGTTGAGCATCACCTCATTACTGTCGCGGGCACCGGCGAGATAGAAAGCAATGTTTGGCAAGGAATCCGGCTTCACCTCTACATCCGGCTTCACACCGCCTCCATCACGCACCTCTCTGCCACCGGCAGTATAGAACACCTTGGTAAGTGAATCTGGAACATGCTCCACATAACCGCCTTTGGCATGCTTGTAATTAAGTGCCTGCACGCATCTGCCACTTGGAATGTAATACTTGGCTGTAGTAAGTTTCATCTGTCCATTGTATGGCAAATCCATAGTGGTCTGTACCAGACCTTTTCCATACGTGCGCGTACCTAATATAATAGCACGGTCATAGTCCTGCAGACTACCGCTCATTATCTCGCTGGAACTGGCTGTGTTTCCACTCACCAGAACTACCATCGGCATCACAGAGTCAACAGGTTCTACCGTAGTCTTGTATTCATTGTTGGAGCGTTGCAATCTACCCTTCATTTTCAACACAGTCTTTCCCTTTGGCAAGAACATATTGACAATGCTCACGGCCTCGCTCACCGAACCACCGCCATTACTTCTGAGGTCGAAGACGAGTCCCTTGGCTCCCTGCTTCTTCAGGTCGATGAAAGCACGGCGCACATCCTTGGCACAATTATCGGTGAAAGAATTGAAGTTGATATAACCGATACCACCTTCCATCATTCCGTAATATGGCAGGAAAGGCATCTGGATAGTACGGCGAGTTACCTTTACCTTCAGAATCTTACCAGTACTTGGTCGCTTTACCTTCAACATAAAGGAAGAACCCGGTTCTCCACGAAGATGATCGCTTACATAGCTCACTTCCTTATTGGTCATATCCTCGTCATCGATACTCAGGATGATATCACCCTTCTTCAGTCCCACTTCTGCAGCAGGCATATTAGCATAAGGTTCACTGATACACACACGCTGCAACTGGAAGTTATAGCGCACCACAGCACCCACACCAGCATATTTGCCGGTGAGCATATTCTTCAGTTCGTTGACTTTTTCCTCCGGATAGTAGGTAGTATAAGGGTCGAGGCTTCCCAACATCGCCTTAACGCCATTGCCCACCACCTCTTCGGCATCGAGCGTATCAACGTACATCAAGTCAAGATTCTTATAGATGGCATTGAAGATATCCATATTCTTTGCCATCTTGAAGTCGTGATCTTTATCTGTTTGTGCAATAGATGGCACCACGAGGAGCGCCATCAGCAATGAAACCAATACTTTTTTCATGTTTACCTTAGTTATATGATTATTCGACCACAAAAGTACTCATTTCTTCTCGAAAACTGCCATAATTGATGCAAAAAGTAGTGAAAACCACCGAAAAATGCACTTTTTTAAGGAAAAACAGAAAAAAGTTGCCGAAAAATTTGGCTGAATGAAGAAAAGTTAGTACTTTTGCACACGCAAATAAGGAACGCAACATTCCGCAATGCAAAATGCTTCAATAGCTCAGTTGGTTAGAGCACCTGACTGTTAATCAGGGGGTCG
>CATXJC010000072.1 GCA_958369755.1 uncultured Prevotella sp. | reverse complement strand
GCGGCATGCGCATCGGTGCCTTCGGATGGACCGGTTCTTATGCAAGAAAGGGAACTTGGAACGATGATGAACAGGGAAACATCATCTACGAAAAAGATGCTGCTGGAAATTCCGTTCTTGACAAGGATGGAAAACCTGTAAAAGAGACTTTCAGCGGTACCCGCAGCCTGAACCAGAACCGCTACGCCTTCTCTTTCGAATATAAGAAAGACGGCTGGACCGTACGTTCTGAGTATATCCACTCTACTGGCAAGGCTTTTGCCAAGAGCATCACCAACTTCAACGATGCCAACGCCAAGGACTGCAATCTGAATGCAAAAATCGGCGACAAGGCACAGGGTGTATATGGATTGGTTATCGCCCCATTGGCTCAGCTGCCAAAGAACAGCCGTATCGACGTGAAGGCACGTTACGACATGTATCAGCCTAACGGCAAGAGCAACATGCAGAGAACCCAGTATGAGGCAGGTTTGAACTTCCACATCGGCAAGCGAATCTCTATCCTTACCGAGTATGCGCTCATCAACGACAAGACACTCGCGAAGCATAATTACTCCATGGCAGATGCCGAGGTTTGCTTCAGATTCTAACAGATACAACAAAGGCTCGCTCCTCAACAGGAACGAGCCTTTATTGTGTTTACTGCCAACACCTTATCCTAGAACGAATAAGAGAATCCTACTGACATGAATTCCTTAAACTGCCAATAGCTATCATCATCCTTTCGCTTCACACCATCGTCGAAACGCGGATAGAGGAAGATGTTGGTAGAAATATAGCGGTTAAACTGGAAGGTAATGGTGTTTTCCCACTCTATTTCAGCACGCTTGTAAGTGGTGTATCCCCAGAGACGGGTCTTCCACTTGATATTATCCGCTATCTGCCACGACAGGTCGAAGGTACACTCAGAACCGTAATCGGTCATGCCATGCTTCCCCTCATCCAGTCCGTACCGCGTAGCCAGCGACGCCCTGCCCACATACTTCCAGTTGAAAGCCAGAGGAGCCAGATGGGCACTACCCTTCAGGCGGTGATTGAACCAGTCTACATTATAATCCATACCGACAGAGAGGTTCAGATTGAATGGCGAGAAGAAATCGGAATAAACCGTCTTGTCATTACTCTTGTAACCATGCGTAAACTGAGTCTGGCCAATCAGCTGGATGGTATAATACCACTTTCTGGAAGCCTGCAGACCGAGTTTTCCGGTGTATCGTATCATATCGTCGCTCGTTTTCAGCGTATGAACCGTATCACCCTTCGAAGTCTGATAACCCAGGCGCATCTCCACCTTATTATCCCATTTTATCTTCTGCTTGTTATTGTAGTTGGCAAACATCGTCACTCTTCCGAGCACCGAATAATTGCTCTCACCACCCTTATACCAGTTGTCAGAAACATAGTTTTGCAGGAACTGCAGATAATAATCGCCACCTATGGTCCAGAAGTTAGGACGGGTGATGACGATGTCCATCGGAGCCGCATCCACCTCAATCGCCTTCGGAGCCACCTGCTCTACAATGTCAGGATGATTCTTCTTCGGTTTGCTCTGCGCAGCCAGCGGTGCCCCCACCTCCTTGAGATGAGACTCAGTATTGCGCACCAGGTCGGGACGCTTGAGATATACCTCCATCAGCGTCTGGTCGAGCATCGTTCCGAGCGAATCCTTCACCCCATCCTGAGGCTTGAGTCGCAACATGCGGGCTGCCGGCCCATGATAGAAGGTGAGCGGCGTAAAGAGCTGGGCATATCTGCTGTCCCCGGAATCCATCTTCATGGAATCGATGCGCTGACGGCACATCAAGAGCGAGTCAGCATAGATTTCAGCCAACCTGTTCTTCGATGCCTCTCCGGGCGCCACCTTCTTCAATTTGCGCTGGGCAGAAACAGGCGTCAGAGCCGAAAGGAACGCAAGAACGAGTAATCCAAATTTTATTTTCATACCTTAATTTTATAAATTTGGGCACAAAGGTAATAAATAATTCATAAATCTATGCCCTTTATTAGAAATATTTTTGCTCATTTCACAAAAATGTCGTAACTTTGCACCCAAATAATTCTAATTTAAATTATAAATATCGTGGCTGAAACAAAGTACATCTTCGTAACTGGTGGTGTGGTTTCTTCTTTGGGTAAAGGAATCATATCTTCATCCATCGGTAAACTTCTTCAAGCAAGAGGTTACAACATTACTATCCAAAAGTTTGACCCATACATCAACATCGACCCGGGTACGCTGAACCCGTATGAGCATGGTGAGTGCTACGTAACGGTAGATGGTATGGAGACCGACCTCGACCTCGGACACTACGAGCGATTCACCGGCATTCAAACTACGAAAGCGAATTCTCTCACCACTGGTCGTATCTACAAGGCAGTCATCGACAAGGAGCGTCGTGGCGATTATCTCGGCAAAACCATCCAGGTGGTGCCTCACATCACCGACGAGATCAAGCGCAACGTGAAGCTGCTCGGCAAGAAGTATCACTATGACTTCGTGATTACCGAGATTGGCGGAACCATCGGCGACATAGAGAGCGCCCCTTACATGGAGGCTATCCGACAGCTGAAATGGGAGCTGGGCAAGAACGCCATCAACGTTCACCTTACCTATGTGCCTTATCTGAAGGCAGCAGGCGAGTTGAAGACAAAGCCTACCCAGCACTCTGTGAAGGAACTGCAGAGCGTAGGTATTCAGCCAGATATTCTGATTCTCCGCACCGAGAAACATCTCGAAGAGGGAATCATGAAGAAGGTAGCAAGCTTCTGTAACGTAGACTTGGACTGTGTGATTCAGAGCGAAGACCTTCCTAGCATCTACGAGGTGCCTGTAAACATGCAGAACCAGGGCCTCGACACCGCCATCCTCCGCAAGATGGGCGAGCCTATCGGCGAGACACCAGCGCTGGGGCCTTGGAAGACATTCCTCGACCGCAGAAACAAGGCTACAGAGGTGGTAAACATCGGTCTCGTAGGCAAGTATGACCTGCAGGATGCATACAAGAGTATCCGCGAGAGTCTCTCACATGCCGGCACCTACAACGACCATAAGGTGAAGATTACCTTCATCAACTCAGAATATCTCACAGAAGAGAACGTGGCTGAACAGCTGAAGGGACAGGACGGCATCGTCATCTGCCCAGGATTCGGCCAGCGAGGCATCGAGGGCAAGATTATCGCCGCCCACTATACCCGCACCCACGACATCCCTACCTTCGGCATCTGCCTGGGTATGCAGATGATGGTCATCGAGTTTGCCCGCAACGTATTGGGCTACAAGGATGCCAACTCACGCGAGATGGACGAGAAGACTCCACACAATGTCATCGACATCATGGAGGAGCAGAAGAACATATCAAACATGGGTGGAACCATGCGTCTCGGCGCTTACGAGTGTGTGCTGAAACAGGGTTCACGCGTGTTCAATATCTACAAGAAGGAGCATATTCAGGAACGCCATCGCCACCGCTATGAGTTCAACAACGAGTTCCAGCAGGAATTTGAAAAGAACGGCATGATGTGCGTAGGCAGAAACCCTGAGAGCGACCTGGTAGAAATCGTAGAAATCCCAGGCTTGAAGTGGTACGTAGGTACACAGTATCATCCTGAATACCAGAGTACGGTGCTGAAACCACATCCACTTTTCATGGATTTCGTAAAGACAGCAATAGAAAACAAAAAGTAAATATTAGGAGTTAAAGGAGTGATCCCCTTTACTCCTTTAATTTCAAATTTTAAAAATGAACAAGAACAACATTATCGGTTTCCTCCTGATTGCCGTAGTGCTGATTGGCTTTAGCTGGTATAACCAGCCATCTGCCGAAGAACAGAGAACGGCATTCGTTCAGGACTCCATCGCCAAGGCTAAACATGCCGAGATGGAAAAGGCCAGCAAGGCTGCCGCTGCTAAGCGCCAGACTAATGCCAAAGCAAAGGTTGAGGCAGACTCAACCGCCCTCTTCTATTCGGCACTCAAAGGCCAGGCTAAGAAGATTGTATTGAAAAACGACAAGGTAGAATTAACACTCAACACCAAGGGTGCTACTGTAGAGAAGGCTGTCATCAAGGGCTATGTGGGACACAACCTGCAGGTGAAAGACGGTTCGGCTGATGCCAAGGACGTAACCCTCTTCGACGGTAACGACCAGAGCCTCAAGTTCATGCTCGAGGCTAAAGAAGCCAACATCATCACCAGCGATCTCTACTTCACTCCATCCAACGTGACCGACAAGTCTGTCACCCTGACCGCTGTGGCTGGTGAAGGCAAGACGCTCACCATGACTTATACATTGGGCAATGACTACATGCTGCACATGAGCCTGCAGGCAAATGGCATGGCGGGTCTGTTCTCACCTAATTATAATAAGATGGATGTTGACTGGAGCGACAAGGCACGCCAGCAGGAACGTGGTTTCATGTTCGAAAACCGTTACACTACCCTCACCTACCATAATGCAGAAGGCGGTACCGACCACCTCAACGAAGGTAGCGAGAAGATTGACGAGAAGATAGAAGAAGCCATCGACTGGGTATCTTTCAAGAACCAGTTCTTCTCTGCCATCATCGTAGCAAAGGATAACTTCGAGAAGGATGCTTTCATGACATCTATCCCTCAGGAGAAGGGTTCGGGCTATCTGAAGCAGTTCCAGGCTAAGATGAAGACAGCTTTCGACCCAACCGGTAAGAAGGCATCTGAGTTTGAGTTCTACTTCGGTCCTAACGACTTCCAGATTCTGAAGAATACCGAGAAGGAAAGTACCTTCGGCAAGGACTTGGAATTCCAGAAGCTCGTATATCTGGGATGGCCTATCATCCGCTGGATCAACCGTTTCTTCACACTCTACGTATTCGACTGGTTGAGCAACGTGTTCCCAATGGGTATCGTATTGATTCTCATCACCTTGCTCCTCAAGCTCATCACCTACCCTATGGTGAAGAAGAGCTACATGAGTTCAGCCAAGATGCGCGTGCTGAAACCAAAACTCGAAGCTGCTACAGCTCAGTATAACAAGCCTGAGGACCAGATGCAGAAGCAGCAGGCGATGATGGCGGAATATGCCAAGTATGGTGTAAGTCCATTATCTGGCTGTATCCCTATGCTGATTCAGATGCCGGTTTGGGTTGCGATGTTCAACTTCGTTCCTAATGCCATCCAGCTTCGTGGTGAGAAGTTCCTGTGGATGAACGACTTGAGCACCTTCGACCCAATCTTCGAATGGAATACCAACATCTGGCTGATTGGCGACCACTTGAGTTTGACCTGTATCCTGTTCTGTGTAGCCAACCTGTTGTACTCTTGGATGACGATGCGTCAGCAGCGCGACCAGATGGTAGGTCAGCAGGCAGAGCAGATGAAGATGATGCAGTGGATGATGTATCTCATGCCATTGATGTTCTTCTTCATGTTCAATGACTACTCAGCCGGTCTGAACTTCTACTACTTCATCTCATTGTTCTTCAGCGCCGCTATCATGTGGACCCTGCGCAAGACTACCGACGACGAGAAACTCCTCGCCATCCTTGAAAAGCGTTATCAGGAGAACAAGAACAACCCTAAGAAGGCAAGCGGCCTGATGGCAAGAATGCAGGCTCTCCAGGAGATGCAGCGCAAGCAGCAGGAAGAGATGATGCGCAAGAAGGCAGAACTGAACGAGAAAAAGAATAATCTCGGAAAATAAAGATTACCAGATAAAAATGAAAGCGTAATGGATTACCTGATAAGGTGTTCATTACGCTTTTTTGTAGGATTACATACTTAAAGCCAGGAAAAGATTGTTAAAAAGCACCAAATACTTGGCAGTGTAACTATTTTTAGTTACATTTGCAGTCGGATACATAAAGAATGTGGAAAATGAACAAGAAAGATAAACTTTTGAAACGCTTCTATAGCCTGCCGAAAGATTTCACTTTCGACGAAATAGTTAGTGTATTTTCCTGCTATGGGTTCCATCAGGAAAACAAAGGATCAACTTCTGGTTCAAGAGTCATATTTGTCAATGACAAAGATGGCAATAGCTACATCATGCACAAGCCTCATCCTTCAAATATTATCAAAGGATATGTTATGAAACAAGTATTCACATTTCTAAAAGCTAATGGATATATTAACAAATAGGAGGAACATAATATGGGATTATTAAAATACAAAGGTTATACGGGTAGTGTAGATTATAGTGAGGAGGACAATTGCCTATATGGTAAGGTTCTCGGAATGAGCAAGGATATGATTACCTACGAAGGTCAAGACGTTAATGAATTACGCAAGGATTTTGAAGGCGCAATAGATGACTATCTTGCCTTATGTAAAGCCAATGGAAAGGCACCTCGTGTACCTTATAGTGGCAACTTAAATATCCGCATCACTCCTGAAATCCATAGTCGTATTGCGATGATGGCAATGCAAGCAGGAACAACTATCAATGGTTTTATCCGTGACACGCTAGCTAATGTGACAGGAGTTACTCCAGCCACAAACGCATAACATTACCCCCGAAAAGGTATAATTTGTTAAATGATATTATAAATTATACCTTTTCGGG
>CATXJC010000071.1 GCA_958369755.1 uncultured Prevotella sp. | reverse complement strand
ATTTTGCAGAAACGATACTTAAGTTCATAATTTCTTCGTTATTTTAGTTGAACGTATTCTTTTCTTATAAATAAAGAAGTTTACCCATTTATCAACTATATTCTTATAGTACTTCTTCACAAAGGCCTCTGCTGTAGCAGCATCCTTCTCACTTAAAGGTGGTATCTTGCTAGAAGTTCTTCTATGAATTTCAACAAGTTCACCATTTTCTAATATTATCTCGAAAATAGCTTCATGTCCATCCTTCATTACATGAACGTGTATTGGTTCATGCTCATTTGAATAGAACAGAAAGATAAATCCGAAGTATTCAAATATCTTTGGCATCGCAACCTCCTTTTTTAATCTATCTTGATTGCAAAGTTACGATTTTATTTTGAAAACGCAAAGAAAACGGGAGAAAAGTTTCGGGAAAAGTTTGGATTCCCGTATTTTATAAGATAAAGGATAGCCATCCCATACCAATACTAATTTAAAATATTAATGATTATGTCAACAACAGCAGCAAGAATCCCAACTTCGTTCAGGTTCCAAAGCAGTTTGCTGGAAGAACTGAAAGAAAAGGCTAAGGCTAGCAATCGCAGTCTTAACAACTATGTGGAAAGTCTTCTCATTAGTATTCTCCATCCTTCTGAAGTTGTAGAGGATAATACAATTGATGAAGAATTGCAGAAGAAGATTGATAAAGCAATGGATGAATATAAAAAAGGAGAGACTCTTCATTTTGAAAATTCAACCGAGATGAACAGATGGCTTGATTCTCTATGATTTACAATGTTTTTGATGACATTATTACTGTAGTTGTAATTGAAGTTGAAGGTCACTATAATGACAAATAACTCGCAAATATAATCTCCCCATAAGCACAGGTTCTGCAGCCTGGCTTATAGGGAGATCTTGTATAATGCTCCTTTGATTTTTATTTGGCATTCAATGATCTGGCGGGAGGAGTCAGCTTTCGTCCGGTTCTCCCAGATATTCAAAGATTACAGCTACCTGTCGGGGCGAAAAATATTGGCAGCCAACCAGGTATCCCTGCTTCTTCAACTCATCCCATAAAGGAATGCAACGCTTGATCCAATCCATCAGATGGCGGCGAGCTGTCGCCTTGCTGGTGGCTTCCGGAAAAAAGAGCAAGCCCAATTCCGTCTTGCTATACATACGATTCGATATTTCCATAAGCAAACTTCATCTACGCATGATGATCCTTGAAAAAGCCATCCAAGGCCTTGGCTATATAGGCACCGGTTCTGATCTTTTTATGCTCCACTTCACATTTGTGCAGGTAATAATCCTTGCGGATAAACCAGTCGTTCAGCTCGCCTAGCATGTCGAGAGAAAGTCGGTTGCTCAACTTGATAGCACAGCTTTCTTCTACTTTGTAGCTGAGTATCAGTCTTATTTTCAGTTTGATGCGGGCTACTACCAACTCATCCGGAATCTTGCCGCCACCCGTTGTGTCTCCAGTACTTCTGCGGTCGTGAAGCGTAAAGGTGATGTGATCCGGCATGTGGTGATGCTTCTTTTCTCCCTCTTCACGGAAGAAGGCTTGGTAGGTGAGATAGAAGTCGATGATGTGGTGATTGTAGAGGCGCTTCAGGTCTTTGCAGGCAAAGCGGATCGTCTTCCGTTCCAGTTCCGACCACGAAGCATAGTAGTCTTTTCTGCCATGCATCAGCGCCATCAGGTTTTCAGGCTTGATCATAGTGTAGCCTTTCATCGCCCAGCAGTTGGAAAGGAGATAGAGCTTGATGCTCGATGCACTTTTGCACTTCTGAACTACATTCAGATCAATCTTGCTGGCACCCTTGCTGAAGCTGTAGAAGAATCGGAGCTGATTGTTGCCGAAGATGAACTTCGCCATCCATCTGCCCTGACGGTTCTTATATACCTCGCTCTCAAACAGGCAGTCGAAGAGGCGATAACCCGTCTGATTGCCCACCTTGAAAGGCAGTTCGATAGGTTTTCTCTGCATCTGGGTAATCACCTGTCGCAACTGGGCGCAGTGCTTGCCTCCGGTGATGTCCAGCTCGGAGAGCTTCATCTCCACAATGGTGTGACCTGCAGCCAGTTGCTCAGAAGTAAAATAGAATCCGTTGTGGCTCACACGCTGTGGGATGACGTAGTTGACAATCACCTTCTGTGCATGCTTGATGAGCTGCAGCATAACTTTTAGTTCCACAATGGAATAATCATTGTGGGAAAGCCCTTGCACTCCTAAGAGTGTGATGATGTTCTTTTCTGCTGGTGCAGAAGGGAAAGGTTCGGCCGATAGGGTCGAGTCTGGTTTAAACTTAATACTCATTACTATCTTTACTTTAAGATTGTTAGCGACCTGTCCAGAACTGTGGGCGAATCGTAGTTGTTATTATTAAAGACGGCAAGGAGTCAAAGTGGGCAAATAATACTGACTGAAGAAAACATTGACCTTAATAATAAGGGAATTGGCGCGCTTCCTCAACTTTATCCAAATTTGCCTACTTCTCTTCCATGCCGTTATTTCAGAATCGAAACAACAGGCATAGAATGCCCGGTAAGCATTTCAATTTGGATTCTCTAAAAAGGGGGCCAACCCTTTGTACTTAGAGTGTATTCTTGAAGTTACTTACAAAAAGCTTTTCCAATACATTGTATCGGGATGAGAAACACGTTCTCTGAGCTTTACGAATGCAAAATTACAACTTTTTTCTGATACGAACAAATTTTTTCTCAAAAAAAAGCAGAAAAATAATCCTCCTCACGCATTACGTATGATGTAGATAGATATAAAACGTATTCATTTCCCCTATATATGTATAATGTATAAGGAGAAAATTTTGCGTAACTTTTTGAACTGCAGAATGTTGTAATGCTAGATGTTGCTTTGGTAGTGGCTGGAATTCTTCCGTTATTCTCTAATTAGCCCTGAGGGTATTCCAAACTTGCTCTGATAGTGGTATTATTTTGCGGATTTGCCCTGATTGTGATATGCTCTCTTTTCAGATGTCCATCGTTTTTATCAGTGATGGCTGTCGCTCCTATCAGCGATAGCCCTCGTTCCTATCAGCGGTGGCTGCCGCTCCTATCAGCGATACCCATCATTCCTATCAGCGTGGTCTGTCGCTCCTATGAGCGATACTCATCTTTCCTATGAACGACTCTCTTCTTTCCTAAGAGCGATTGGCGTGCCTGATAAAAGAGTGCAAAAGTGAACATAAGAAGGCGAAAGAGTGCAGAAGACGACAGAAGCGGACGAAAGTGTGCAGATGCCCCCTCGCCGGTTTCGTAACTTTGCCATTGCATTCGGGAAGAGTCCGATGCACGAACATTCTATCACAATTTAAATTTTTAGTATTATGTCAGTTAGTTACAGTTTGGTAAAGTACGTTCCTAAGTTTGGAAAGAATGCAGGTAAGGGTAAGTTTTATGCCCGTGCCCAGGTGAACGAGAAGACTTCGCTCAAGAAGTTCTCTAAGATGATTGCGATGCAGACCACGGTTACCTACGCAGATGTCACCGCAGTATTGGTAAGTGCGGTAGAGAACCTGATACTGGAGCTTCAGCGTGGTAACCAGGTGGAGTTTGGCGACTTGGGCAAGTTCCGTCTGCAGATTGTCAGTGATGGTGCTGACAGTGCCGCTGATTTCAAGAGCGACACTCATATCAAGGGTGTCAACGTCCAGTATGCTCCAGGTCCGGAACTCTATTCTGTATTCCAGAATATGGAGTTTGTACAGGTAGCATCCCGTGCAGTACAGCGTGCCGCATTGAAGGCTGAGAAGGAGGGTGCCAAGACGATTGACATTGAGGAGGTGAAGAAGGCTGCCAGCAAGAAGCAGAATACTTCTGGCGACAGTTCTGCAGGTGGCGATTCTTCTACCGACGGCGAGCATACCTCTGGTGGCAGTACAACGGGCGGCAGTACAACAGGCGGCAGTACAACGGGCGGCAGTACTGATGGTGACAATGTAAGTTTGTAGAACCATTGCATCATGGCATCATGGTAAGTATCATTTAATTTTATTCATTTAAATCTTTAAAATCTTTAGCGTATGACAGAAAAGAAGAGACAGACACTGAACGAGGTCATCAAGTTTGTGGTGACAGTATTAACCGCCCTGCTTGGGGCACTGGGTGTATCATCCTGCACCCTATAGTGAGGAGGACGGCTTATGAGAAAGATTGATATGATTGTGGTGCATTGCAGCGGTAGCCGCTGCAATCACCGGTACACTCTGGAGCAGTTGCGCCACGACCATGTGGTGGTGAACGGTTGGCGCGACATCGGTTATCATTTTTACATCACCCTGGAAGGTGTGGTTTATCCCTGCCGTCCGGTGGAGCGGATGGGTGCTCATGCCTTGGGCTACAATGCTCATTCCATCGGTATCTGCTACGAGGGCGGTTTGTCGCCGAGCGGTTGCATTTCTGATACCCGCACGCCAGCCCAGAAGGAGGCGATGAAGCTTCTCATCCTCCGTCTTCACCGTGAGTTTCCGGACATCAAGACCATTCTGGGTCACCGCGATTTGCCGGGCATGCAGAAAGCCTGTCCCTGCTTCGATGCCACGAAGCTTCAGCCTCTGCTGGCTTCATAGCATCTCATGAAATTCTCCCAACCTGTATGTTCTGGCAGGTTGGGGGATTTAGTATTATTTGACCAATAATGATGTTAATTTCATTCAAATATTTGGCGTTATCAAGATTTTGCAGTATATTTGCATTCAAAAGAATTTAAATGTGAATCAAATGGTTAAGCATTTATATACTGAACCATATGCGAAAGTTCAGTAATTAATTTAATAGTGCAAAAGATAATTGTGAAAAATATCTCTCCCAAAATTTTCCTATTCAAAAAAATATTCGTAACTTAGCAGCGCAAAACGTAAAGTATGTAGGAATATGGCAAAAATGGTAAATTTCTATCCAGTAGGAATACAGACATTCTCGAATATCAGAGAGGGTAATTATCTCTATATAGATAAGACCCAATACATCGTGGATTTTCGAGAGAAAAAAATGAAGTATGTCTTTCTGAGTCGTCCAAGACGATTCGGAAAGTCGCTCTTTGCATCTACCCTCCAGGCCTATTTCGAGGGAAGGAAAGAACTTTTTGAGGGATTGGCCATTGCTGATTATGAGAAGGATTGGGTGAAGCACCCTGTGCTGCATTTCGACCTGAGCGGCGCCAAACACATGGGAGTGGAGCAGCTGGAAAGATACCTGGCTGATATGCTTGAAGAGCAGGAGACAATCTGGGGATATAAGACGCATCAGGTGGACGCTAACCTCCGTTTGAAAGACCTGGTGAAAGAAGCATACAAGCAGACGGGTAAGAAGGTAGTGATTATCATTGATGAATATGATGCCCCTTTGCTGGATGTAGTGCATGAAAAGGAAAATTTGAAACCGCTGCGCCTCATCATGCAGAACTTCTATAGTCCCATCAAGATGCTCGATCCATATCTGGAGTTCACCTTCATCACGGGTATCACCAAGTTCTCGCAGCTCAGCATCTTCAGTGAACTGAATAACCTCGATAACATCAGTATGTTCGACCAGTATTCGGCTATCTGCGGTATCAGCAAGAAGGAGCTTACCACTCAGATGAAACCGGATATAGAGGCATTGGGA
Source organism: uncultured Prevotella sp. (assembly GCA_958369755.1). Classification (GTDB taxonomy): domain Bacteria; phylum Bacteroidota; class Bacteroidia; order Bacteroidales; family Bacteroidaceae; genus Prevotella. The sequence continues at coordinate 967 of CATXJC010000071.1, read as the reverse complement.
GAAGACCTGGGTATGACGTATGAGGAGTGCCTGGCAGAGCTGACAAGATTCTACGACGGCTATCATTTCAGTAAGAAATCTGAAGATGTATTCAATCCGTTCAGCCTGGTAAAGGCACTGAATGCACGGGATATTGCTCCTTACTGGTTTGGCTCGGGTACGCCGACTTATCTTATCAAGACGCTGCAGAAGTATCACGTCAATGTGATGGATATTGAGAAGAAATCATGTGATGTGGATGACTTTGATGTTTCGCCGGAAATGATGACTTCTGCGCTTCCGTTGCTCTATCAGAGTGGTTATCTCACCATCAAGAAGTATAACCCGATGCTGCAACGTTATACCTTGGAATATCCTAACAGAGAGGTTAAGATTGGCATGCTCAAGAGTCTTGCACCTAACTATCTTTCACCAATATCTTTGGATAACAATAGTCTGGTAGGTGATTTCCTGGAAAAGCTCTATGAGGCAGACGTTGAGGGAGCGATGGCGCGCCTGAAGGCTTATCTTGCCAGCATTTCCAACCGATTGAGTAACAAGAGTGAACGGGATTTCCAGACAGTGTTCTATCTTATCTTTAACCTGATGGGAGCACACATGAGGGTAGAGGAGGATAGTGCGATAGGCAGGGCTGATGCAGTGGTGTATATGCCTGATGCCGTATTTGTTTTCGAGTTGAAATATGATGGTTCAGCCGAGGAAGCTATCAGACAGATAGATGAAAAGGGATATCTGATTCCATATTCTGCCGATGGTAAGCGTCTGTTTAAGATTGGTGTAAATTATGACAGCACACAGCGGACGATAGGTGATTGGATTATCAAGGAATAGGTCACTTGAATCCGACCTTGTTTTGCCATGATGAGATGCTGATATGCGAAAGTTCAGTCATTAAGAATCTGAGCAATTCATAAAAAACAGAAAGCGGAGATGTAGATTACGAATGTCACCATATAATCAAGGGTCT
>CATXJC010000070.1 GCA_958369755.1 uncultured Prevotella sp. | reverse complement strand
CTTGAACCTCTTGATCCGTAGTCAAGTGCTCTATTCAGTTGAGCTACGGAGCCAAAACCGTTTGTTTCAGTGAAGCTTTGATAGGAGAGTGACTCCGCAAGGATTCAAACCTTGAACCTCTTGATCCGTAGTCAAGTGCTCTATTCAGTTGAGCTACGGAGCCAATTCTTATCTTTTGTACACCCTTAGGGATTCGAACCCTAGACCCACTGATTAAGAGTCAGTTGCTCTACCAACTGAGCTAAGGGTGCAACATTTAAAAGCCTCATTTCTGAATTGCGAGTGCAAAGGTACTACTATTTTTTGATTCCACCAAATTTTTTCGCAACTTTTTTCGAAAAAAATCAATTTTTCTTCATCTTGAAGGTTCCTAACGTATGTCTATACCCCTTCTTGTTGATGCTTACCACGCGGTAGATACCCTCCTTTAAGTTTCTAACATCTAGCGTGTTATCTTTTGCATGGAGGTACAGAATATCGCATCCTTGCAGGGTTTGGACCATCAGAACGTCAAAAACGAGATTTTTGGTGGTTTCTGCTAGATATACCTTCTTTCCGTCACATTCGAGTAATTTCGCAGCTCCTGTGCTTTGGGCAAGAAGTTGAATCTCTTCCTCTTTTTCTTGGGTTGGCTGGCTTTCTATGCCATATCCGTCCATTGAAGTTACGGCAACAAACAGATGTTTTGCATCAGGATTTTCTATTTTGAACGAATTTCCTATGATTCGTGCGGCAACCAGGTTGCGTGCATCGGTGATGTCAACCGGATATTTCTTGCTCGCGTATACATTATTATATATATAAGGGGTTGTGATTTTAGTGCCATCCGTATAGTTTGAAGGATTGCTCCAGGAAACTGATACCTTGTTATCGGTGGTGATTACCGATAATTGTTGTGGCTGTTCCGGTTGGTTCTTGCTTGCCCAGGTCATCGGCGGAACCAATGAAGGGTATGGATTGAAACGTTGGGTAAAGTCGAGGATACCCTGTTTGTTGTCCAGGAGGAACTTGTTTCTGAAGAATGCATATCCCATTCCGAGGTTTCGGATGTGATACATTTCTGCCGTCACGTCATTGATGTTCCACTTTCCTTCTTTCGGATCGAGAAAATAGATGCCCAGTCCTGGAACCACAATCTTTCCATGGCTCTGTTCCTGCCAGTCGATGGCAAACGGATAGAAGTGTTCGTTCTTGAAATACATCATAGGGAAGAGCTCGTCCATCAGACCGCTCTTGAGCCAGCCCTGTGCATCCTGGCAGACCTTCGTGTATGCATTCCAGCCAAAGCTCCGGTATCTGCTCAGGTCATCATACTTTCCTACAGGTGAGCAGCTCATTTTTACCCAAGGTTTTTCAGCCTTCACTGCATCGTGAATTTTTCTTACGATGTTGGTGATATACCGGCGTCCCTGTTCCCGGCTCACTTTGATGTTCCAGGTTTCAGGGTAACGGATGTAGTCGAGGTGAATACCGTCTACATTATATTTATGTGTAATTTCCCTGCAGATGTTTGCCAGATAATCGCCTGTCCGGCTGTTTTCCGGATCCATGTATCCGTCGGCTCCAATCTTCTTGATGAGTTTCGGCATCTTCTGTCTGAGGGTTTTGCAGCCGAGTGCGTTCCATTTTCCTACAGGGATGGTTACCACCCAGGCATGCAGTTCCATACCGCGCTTATGGCATTCGTCGATGGCAAACTGCAGGGCATCATAGCCCGGACTTCTGCCCGGAAATCCTGACAGACATCCATCCCAAGGTTCGTATGCCGACGGATAAATCATGGTACCTCTTACGCGGGTCTGTATCAGTACGGTATTGATTTTAGCCTGCTGTAACCGGTCCAGTATATCCGTCAGTTCCTTTTTCTGCTTTTCGGCAGAATAAGAAGACTGGGCATAAGAGTGTGGCCAGTCGATACCTCCTATGGTTGTTAGCCATACAGCTCTTACTTCATGTTTCGGCACCTGGTTATTGAACACGATACTCTGGGCTTTTGCGGCCAAAACAGAGCATAAAACGATAAAAAATATCTTAAATCTCTTCATAATCTTACAATTTGGCAACAAAGATACCAATATTTTTTTTTATTTCAAATAAAAATATTACTTTTGCGGTTGAAATATTAAAATAAAGTGCATTTTGCACCGAAAAGAGAGAAAATTTTAAGCAATAAAAGAAAAATGGTCAGTTTCGTTATTAGTTTGGTCGCCCTTGTATTGGGTTACCTTCTTTATGGAAAGTTTGTGGCGCATGTGTTCGGTCCTGATGACCGCCCTACGCCTGCAGTGACCAAAGCCGATGGGGTCGACTTTATGGTACTGCCTAGTTGGAAAATCTTCATGATTCAGTTCCTCAACATTGCAGGAACGGGTCCTATCTTCGGTGCCATTATGGGTGCCTGGTACGGACCGGTGGCTTATCTGTGGATTATCTTCGGGTGTATCTTCGCTGGAGCCATGCATGATTACATGAGCGGTATGCTCAGTATCCGTAACGGTGGAGCTGGTTTGCCGGAATTGGTAGGTAAGTATTTGGGTGGACGCACCAAGAAAGTGATGTTGGTCTTTTCGGTACTTTTGCTGATGATGGTGGGGGCTGTGTTTGTATACAGTCCGGCTATCATTATGAGTGGCATTTGCAATACGGATGCATTCTGGGGTAGCCAGATGTTTTGGATTGTGGTGATTTTCGTTTATTACGTCATTGCTACATTACTGCCTATCGATAAGATTATCGGTAAGGTTTATCCGCTCTTTGCCTTCTCGCTTCTCTTTATGGCGGGTGCTCTGATGATAGGTCTCTTTGTGAAGTGGCCTTCATTGCCTGAACTTTGGAGCAATTTACAGAGTTGCAATCTCAATGAGAATCCGGCTTGGTTGGGAACGGAGTCTTTTGTTCAGAAGAGTCCGATTTTCCCTTGCCTCTTTATCACGATAGCCTGTGGCGCCATCAGTGGTTTCCATGCTACGCAGAGTCCGCTCATGGCACGATGCATGAAGAATGAGAAGATGGGTCGCCCTATTTTCTATGGAGCCATGATTACAGAAGGTGTTGTTGCCTTGATATGGGCTACGGTTTCCATGTATTTCTTCTATTATGGAGGATGGCGTGAATGCGTAAGTCCGGAGGTGGCTCAGCAGTTTATCGCTCAGTTTGATGGCGGCAAGTCGCTTATCCAGAACTTCGATGCGCCTACCGTTGTGAAGATAGTATGTTCCAGCTGGTTGGGTGTGGCTGGTGGAATCCTGGCTCTGCTGGGTGTTGTTGCAGCGCCTATTACCAGTGGCGATACGGCTTTGAGAAGTGCCCGTCTGATTATCGCCGAGTTTATCGGTTTGGAGCAGCGCTCTATGCGCAAGCGTCTTTATATCTGCGTTCCGTTGTTTGCTCTTACGGTGGGCATTCTGGTTTGGCAGATGGAGAATCCTGATGGTTTCAATATCATCTGGCAGTATTTCGGCTGGGCTAACCAGACGCTTTCTGTGTTCACTCTCTGGACATTGACGGTTTATCTGGTACAGCAGAAGAAGCCTTTTGTGATGACGCTGGTTCCTGCCTTGTTTATGACCGTGATATGTTCAACCTTCCTGCTCATTTCGCCAACAGCTTTGGCTTTGGGTGAGAGCCTGGCTTATACGGGCAGTGTCATCATTCTGGTGATAGCCTTGGTTTGGTTCCTGGGTTGGTATCGCAGTTATCAGAAGAAACAATAGATTTATATATAAGTATTAATCAATATACGTAAATTTATATGATACGAATGAAAAAATTAGCTATTGCAGCATTGGCACTTGTCGTTTCGACAGCTGCCCATGCTCAGTTTGAAAGTGGAAAACAGTATATCGGTGCGTCGATGACGGGCTTAAACTTGAGTTATAATGGCTCTCAGGACCTCAATCTCGGTATTCAGGCTAAGGCTGGATACTTCGTAGAAGACGATTGGATGCTGTTGGGGCAGGTAGAATATAATCATTCTGGTCTTGAAGGCGTGAAGGATTATTTCGCTGTCGGTGCTCAGGCACGTTATTATATCGAGCAGAATGGTCTGTATCTGGGTGGCGGCGTAAAGTTGGCTCATTCCGGAGGTTATAATGATTTCATGCCAGGGGTAGAGGTAGGTTATGCTTTCTTCCTCGGCAAGTCGGTTACTCTCGAACCGGCTATCTACTACGATCAGAGTTTCAAGAAGCATGTAGATTATTCTACCGTAGGTTTGAAACTGGGTATTGGTATTTATCTCTAAACTGCTAAGATGCAACAACAGTTTTCTTCGACTTTGTTGGAAAAGGCAGTGGCGGAGTTTTCTAAATTGCCAGGTATAGGGCGCAAAACAGCTTTGCGCCTTGTACTTTTTATGCTCAAGCGTAAGAGTGAGGATGTGGAACTCTTTGCTGATACCATTTCCAGGATGCGGCGTGAAGTGAAATACTGCAGAGTTTGTCATAATATCAGCGATACTGATGTCTGTCCGATTTGTTCTGATTCCCGGCGCGATGCTTCTACCATCTGTGTTGTCGAGAATGTGCAGGATGTACTGGCGATAGAAAACACGCAGCAGTTTCACGGACTCTATCATGTCTTGGGCGGCATCATTTCGCCGATGGATGGTATCGGTCCTTCGGATATAGAGATAGAATCGCTGGTTCAGCGTGTGGCTGATGGTGGGGTGAAGGAGGTGATTTTTGCTCTCAGCAGTACGATGGAGGGTGATACTACCAACTTCTATATTTCCCGTAAACTTGCTGATTATCCTGTTAAACTCTCTGTTATCGCCCGTGGTATCTCGGTGGGTGATGAATTGGAGTATACAGATGAGGTTACCCTCGGACGGAGTATTCTGAACAGAACTCCATTTGGACAATAATAAAAGACAACAAAATGAAAATCAAACAAGTACAACGAATATTGATGACCAATTTCCTCTTTGTCCTGTTGGTAGGATTCCTGCTGGTCTTGCTCTATGAGACAGAAATTCTGGAACCTACTAATCTGGCAGGGGATGTCACGTTGGTCTATGTGATTACCGTAGCGATGGAGTTTCTTACCATTGCCGTTATTCCTTTGGCGCTCAAACTCTTCAGTTTCAAGGCTATTCACCGTCAGTTGGTAACCCGTAAGGGAGATGCACTTCTTCCTCTGGGCACTGCCCGTCTGAATATGCTCTGCTTGCCAATGCTGATCAATACGTTTATGTATTATCAGACGATGGCGCCTGCTTTCGGATATATGGCTATCATCCTTTTTCTCTGTCTCTTCTTTGTTTATCCTTCTGTCGGAAGATGTGAGGACGAAACAACAGAGGCGGAAGGTTAAACTTTCAGTATCTAATATTTGATATTCGGTATGAAACTCAGTGTTGTCATAGTAAGCTATAATGTGAAGTACTATCTTGCCCAGTGTCTGCGTTCGGTAGAGAAAGCTATCGGCGTGTTGGAGTGCGGGCAGCAGGGTGATGCAAGTGGCGATACGGCAGAGATTATCGTGGTTGATAATCATTCTCAGGATGGAACGGTGGAATATCTCGAACAGTGTTTCCCGGCTTCCCGATATCCTAATCTCCATGTTGTAGCCTGTACGCATAATAACGGATTTGCCCGTGCCAACAATCTTGCTATCCGCAAGAGCGAGAGTAATCTGGTTCTTTTGCTGAATCCGGATACCATTATCGGTGAGCATGTTCTCAAGGATGCTGTCAGTTTTATGCGTTCTCATCCTGATGCCGGTGCTCTGGGTGTAAGGATGTTGGGAGCCAATGGCAAACCTGCTCCTGAGAGTAGGAGAGGATTGCCTTCTCCGATGGTGGCTTTCTATAAGATGATGGGGTTGTGCAGCCGGTTTCCTCAGCATCGCAGTTTCGGTCATTATTACATGGGTTATCTTCCATGGGATAAGCCGGCAAAGATAGAGGTTGTGAGCGGTGCTTTCTGTATGATACGTCGTAAAGCCTTGCTGAAGGTGGGGTTGCTGGATGAGGATTTCTTCATGTATGGCGAGGATATTGATCTTTCTTACCGTATCTTGAAGGGTGGTTATCAGAACTATTATCTGCCTGTAGATATCCTGCATTACAAAGGTGAAAGTACTCAGAAGTCGAGCTTCCGCTATGTTCATGTGTTTTACGAGGCGATGCTTATCTTCTTCCGTAAACATTATTCGGGTATGTCGCATCTTTTGAGTATTCCTATCAAATTTGCCATCTATGCCCGTGCCTCTGTAGCCTTTACGCAGATGATGACTGCGAGAATCAGAAAGAGTCTGGGATTCTTTTCTCCTTCTCATGTCGACCTGTCAAACCAGGTATTATTTGATGCTGACGAGATGAGCTATGAAGAGATGCTGCATCAGCTTGCGCAGCGGTCTGACGAGAATATTAAACTGGCTACCTATACGAAGGACATCGGTAAGGTGATTACGGATAGGGAGGTGATGGATAAGGATGAATTTGGTTATTTATAAGGATAGATTTATTTCTATATTATAAGGTACGCGCGTACATTATTAATAAGTGTAGTTTATGAAAGAACCGAATATTCGATTACGTGCTTTAGAGTTGGAAGATCTGGATTTTCTCTACCATATAGAGAATGATGATCGGCTTTGGGAACTGGGTGTTTCCAATGTTCCATATTCGCGCCGGGTGCTGCTCGACTATATAACCAGTGCTTCGGCAGATATTTATGTAGACAATCAGGTGCGCCTGATAGTAGAGAATGAGCAGAATGAGCAGGTGGGCATCCTGGATCTTACAGATTTTGATCCCCGTCATCACCGTGCCGAACTCGGAATTGTCATCAAAAAGGAGTTTCAGGGGCAGGGTTATGCGAAGGCTTCTGTGTCACGCTTGTTGCAATATGCTCGGAATATACTTCATCTTCAGCAGATTTATGCTATTGTAGGTATCAGAAACCAAAAAGCGGCTAAAATGCTGCAATCTGTTGGATTTGAGGGGAATAATATCCTGAAACAATGGCTTTGTAGCCCAGTTGGATATGAGGATGCGATGTTTTTTCAATATTTTCTGTAAAAAAGTTGCATAAAAATTTGGTAGAACCAAAAAAAAGTAGTACCTTTGCACTCGCAAATGAAAAATGAGCGCTAAGCCATTCAATTTGATTTCATGATTGGTGCGTTAGTTCAGTTGGTTAGAATGCCTGCCTGTCACGCAGGAGGTCACGA
>CATXJC010000069.1 GCA_958369755.1 uncultured Prevotella sp. | reverse complement strand
TGAAGGTGAAGGGACAAGACCAGGAAGGCATCAAGGCGGCTCTCGCTGCCGAATGCGTTGCGGATGTAAAGACGAATGGCACTGAGGCAACCATCATCGTGAGTGCTGCCACTAATTTTGTGAACTATCACGATGTGTCGGGCAATGCAGCCCAACGCAATGCCGACTATTTAAATAAGGTGAAACTGATGAGCTACGCACAGTTGGAAAAACGCCATGTGAAGGCTTACCAGAAGCAGTTCGCTACTTCTTCCCTGATTTTGCCAACCGATATCAATGCTTCGTTGCCTACCAACCAGCGTCTGGAGAAATTTGCGGGCAGCAAGGATATGGCGATGGTAGCGCTGATGTATAACTATGGTCGCTATCTGCTCATTTCCTCTTCCCAGCCTGGTGGACAGGCGGCAAACTTGCAGGGCGTTTGGAACGACAGCAAAAATGCACCTTGGGACAGTAAATATACCATCAACATCAATACGGAGATGAACTACTGGCCTGCCGAGGTAACGAATCTCGGTAACACCACGGAGCCTCTGTATTCGCTGATTAAGGATTTGAGTGTAACGGGAGCACAGACGGCTAGGGAAATGTATGGTTGTCGTGGCTGGATGGCACATCATAACACCGATATCTGGCGCATAGCAGGTCCAGTGGATGGTGCGCAGTGGGGCATGTTCCCGAACGGCGGTGCCTGGCTCACTACCCATCTCTGGCAGCATTATCTCTATACGGGCGACAAGGCTTTCCTCAAGCAGTGGTATCCGGTAATAAAAGGTGCTGCTGAGTTCTATCTTGACTATATGCAGAAGTTGCCAGGCACCGAATGGAAGGTAACCGTGCCGTCGGTGAGTCCGGAACAGGGACCTATGGGTAAGAGAACTGCCGTAACGGCAGGATGTACAATGGATAACCAGATAGCTTTCGATGCTTTAACCAGTGCCGTGAAGGCTTCTGAAATATTGGGCGTTGATGAGGCTGAGCGCAAGGAGATGCAGCAGCTGGTTTCGCAGATTCCGCCGATGCAGATAGGAAAGTACGGACAGTTGCAGGAGTGGCTTGTGGATGCGGATGCTCCGAAGAATGAGCATCGCCATATCTCGCATCTCTATGGATTGTATCCATCCAATCAGATTTCTCCTTTCTCTCATCCGGAACTGTTCCATGCCGCTGCCACCACTCTGAAGCATCGTGGCGACCAGGCTACGGGCTGGAGTCTGGGTTGGAAGACGAACTTCTGGGCACGTATGCTCGATGGCAATCATGCTTTCAGAATCATCAGCAATATGCTTCGCCTGTTGCCATCTGATGCGCAGGTAAAGGAATATCCTGATGGCAGAACCTATCCGAATCTCTTCGATGCCCATCCGCCATTCCAGATAGACGGCAACTTCGGAGTAACAGCCGGTATCGCCGAAATGCTCCTGCAGAGTCATGATGGAGCCGTGCATCTCTTGCCGGCATTGCCTGATGCCTGGAACATGGGAAGCGTAAAGGGACTTCGTGCTCGTGGCGGCTTTGTGGTGGATATGGACTGGAAGAATGGCAGACTGATGAAGGCGAAGATTCGTTCCACCATCGGAGGCATCCTGCGTCTTCGCTCATACGTACCACTGAAGGCGAAAAAGCTGAAGAAGGCAGAAGGAAAATGTCCAAATATCCTTTTTGCATCTGCAGAAGTGAAGCCTGTAATGGAACAGCATCGGATAGCAGCAGGAGTGAAGGTTCCTATTCCTGACGTATATGAATATGACTTGGAAACAGAACCAGGAAAGACTTATCTGATTAAATAATGTCATAAAATCACATTTGTTGCCATAAAAGTATCATTTTGTCCACCTCAGGTTGGATAATTATTCGTACTTTTGTGGCAATATTTTTTATAATAATCTTTTAGACCTATAAATGAGAATGAAGAAATTATTATTTGCAACCTGTTGCATCGCTTTTTTGAGCGGTTCTTTGGGAGCTGCGGCGCAGAAAAAATCTGCAGCCAAGAATGTTCTGACACAGACTTTGAAAGGGAAGTCTTGGTCGGCTGATAATGGTAATGGTACCTTTACAAACCCTTTGTTTTATGATGAGTTTTCTGACCCTGATATTATCAGAGTGGGGGAGGATTACTATCTGGCGGGTACCACGATGCACAGTGTGCCGGGACTGGTGGTTCTCCATTCCAAGGATCTTGTAAATTGGGAGTTCTCTTCCTATTGCTTCGACCGCTTTGATGATTCTGATGATTTCAATCTCCGCAATGGCAAGGAGGCTTACGGACAGGGTATCTGGGCGCCTGCCATCCGATATCATAACGGCAAGTTCTATATCTTCTCCAATATCAACGGGCATGGATTGCAGGTGTATATCTCGGACAGTGCCAAGGGACCTTGGACGCATCATAAAGTTAATGGCGATATCTATGACCTCTCTGTGCTCTTCGATGAGGATGGCAAGATTTATGCCGTGCACAAGTATGGCAACGTGACCGTTACGGAGTTGAAGCCTGATTTGAGCGGTCCGGTAGAGGGCAGCAGCAAGGTGGTGATTCCGGAAGGCAATGCGATGGGTGAGGGACATCATGTTTATAAAATCAATGGTATGTACTATATCCTCTCTGCTGATTATTCACCGATGGGCCGCATGCAGTGCGCCCGAAGCAAGAGCATTTGGGGACCTTATGAAACTTGCGTGATTAGCGAGCGTGAATCGTATGGTTATGCTGCGGGATGGAGCGTAGGTAACATGGGAATCGGTCGGCCTTTGCCGGAAGATGGTTTCAATTTCCAGAACAACAAGCCTAATGGTCTGAACCTGGGATGTGCTACCATTCATCAGGGCGGCATCGTGCAGGCTCCTGACGGGAAATGGTGGGGTGTTTCGATGCAGGACTTCAATGCCGTGGGAAGAACGGTGTGCCTGTCGCCTATCACTTGGGTTGACGGCTGGCCTTACTTCGGATTGGAGAAGAACCTGGGACGCTCGCCTCGTACCTGGTTCAAACCGAATGATATGGTAAAGACACCACAAGCTCCATACGACAGATGTGATGATTTCTCGGGAAAGACTTTCAAGCCGGTTTGGCAGTGGAATCATAATCCGAACGACAAGATGTGGTCGCTGAACAAGGAGCGAAAAGGATGGCTCCGTTTGCATTCTATGCCTGCCAAGCAGCTACTCTGGGCAAAGAATTCGTTGACGCAACGTGCCATCGGTCCTGTATCTTATACATCTGTCAAGCTGGATGCATCCCGACTGAAGATGGGGGATGAGGCTGGACTCGGTGCTATGAATACGCCATACGCTTCATTAGGCGTGATGAAGACGGAAAAGGGATTAAGCCTGAGATGCTACGACCAGAATACCAACAAGGAGGTGCTGAAGCCGATTGCCAAGAACAAGGTGGTATGGTTGCGCCTTTGGGGTGATTATGATAAGAGTCTGCTGAAATATTCCTACTCTCTTGATGGAAAGACTTGGGAGAATATCGGAGAGCAAATGCTTTCTCCTTATCAGTTGAAGACCTTCCAGGGTGTGCGTGTAGCGCTGTATGCCTTTAACAAGACGGGAGTGAACGGCGGCGTGGCTGATTTTGATGACTTCAAGGTGGAGGAACCGATGGCTGACAGAACTGCTAATCTGCCTATCGGAAAGACCATCCGACTCTTTAATCTTGCTGATGGTAACCTGATGAATGCTACCGGTCATGGTCTGATGCACAGCTCCAGGAATAAAAAGGAGATGAGCAATGGCGTGAAATTCATCATCGAAGACCGTGGACAGGGCAAGATTGCGCTGAAAACTGCAGATGGACGATATGTATATATCGCAGGTGCTGGCTTGTCGGGCGATGTGCGTCTTACTTCTGATGCCTCTCATGCTGGGGAGTTTGTATGGCAGGATATGCTTTACAACCGCTGTATGCTTCTATCGCTGAAGACCCAGCGGTATGTGGGCAAGCATCCTACCGACGGCAGTCCTTATTCTGCTGATTTCCAGGGCGCTGATGCTGGTATGAAGAATGGTTGTGTCTTCTCTTGGGAAGTGGTAGAGTAGGCTACTCGAAATAGAATGTCAATGCAATTATCTTACTATGAGCTCCTTTAGCTGCCAAGGCATAAGGGAGCTCATTCTTGTTTTTGATGTGCTCGGGATGTTTCTTGTCGAAGGAATCTGTCAATCCATACATAAACTTGAGTTCCGGACGGAGCTTGAAAAATGGCATGTAGAAATCGCAACCTACGCCCAGTTCGAGAAATATTTCCGATTTCTTGAGCTTGATGTAGTCTGACTTGCTGCTGTTGAGGTTCATCATCGGATTAATGCCCGCCATCACGTAAGGTCGGTGATTATTGAACCGCTCGGCTGCGAAAATCAGGTCCATAGCTGAAGAAATATAGGCAGTCTTCATCTCCTGATGCTGCACGATGGCGTTTCCTGCACCATCTTTCTCCAAGAGGTTATAAAAGGTGAGGTGACGAGTACCGAAGTACATGGCAGGTGCTATGCGGAACTGGAAGCTTCTGTTGAGACGGAATTCTCCTAGTACGCCAACGGTGAATCCCATATCCCAACGGTCTTGATCTACAGTGACATGAGAAGGTTGCTCGATACCGTTGGCATCGATGTATTGGGTGATTCCGGTATTCTGGAATTCCATATCTTGTGCATGTGTTCCGATGAGTACACCGAAATGGAATGGGCGCAGATCGGTATAAGGGCGATTCTCTACCGTCCTAAGCTGTGCCATGCCATTGATACCTGTATAGAAGGCTATTAGAGCCATCAGTATGATTCTCTTCATATTTGCTATTTGTTCTTCGTTATTATTAATAAACGGCAAGGTTGGCTTCTTATTGTACTAATTTATTTCGATAAAGTATAAATTGAGTAAAATCAAGAAAAAAGTCATACCTATTTATAGGTATATCGAAAATAATTGTTATCTTTGCACCATCAAAAGTAGGTAATAACCTATCTCTAGATTAGCATAGATACAGAAACATTATTAACATTTTAAATATTTATAATTATGGCATACGTAATTGGTGACGATTGTATCGCTTGCGGTACATGTATTGACGAGTGTCCATCAGGTGCAATCTCTGAGGGCGAGAAGTATTCAATCAACCCAGATCTCTGCACAGAGTGCGGTACTTGTGCTGATGTTTGTCCTAATGAGGCAATCAGTCTTCCATAATTTATTATGGAAAGATACTTTTAGTTACAATAAAACATTGAGAGCGGTTCCTTTGGAATCGCTCTTTTCGTTTATGGTCTGATTCATATCACAAAAAAAGGGGTGAAAGCCATATCACATAGCTATCACCCCTTTAATTATGTTCTTATTTCGTAATTTTACTGTGCCTGCTTCTCCTCGTCAAGACCTAAGGCCTTCTTTGCGAGAGAGTTGTTTGGATCAAGCTTGATCAGCTTCTCGAAGTATGGCTGAGCTGTTGTCAGGTCCTTCTTAGAACCCCAGTAGATGTAACCGGCGTTCTTGTAAGCCTGCATCAGGTAGCCCTTCTCATCCTCATCATACTGCTTGCTCTCAAGTTCCTTGATAACCAATTCATAGTTAGCAAGAGCCTTGTCGTCCAACTCGTTCTGGAATGCGATGTTGGCAGCCTGGAGGTGAGCGTATGCCTTCAGCTGTGGATACTTCTCTGCGAAGCTGTTATATACGTTGATAGCCTTATCAACGTTAGCCTCCTTCTGGTCGCCACCCTTCTGAGCCTTTGCATTGTAGATCTCAGCCATCTTTACATAGTCTGATGGTGATACGTTAGGGTTCTTATCCATATATGCCTGTGCAAATTCGATAGCCTTATCCTCGTTGCCCATACCCTTATATGCCTCAGAGATGTACTGATATGGCTTGAAGTCTTCCTTGTTTACCTCCAAGGCCTTGTTGTACTGCTCCAAAGCCTGGTCGAACTGCTTGTTGCCAGCGAGTGCCAGACCATAGTAAGAGTAGATACTAGAGTTCTTCTTGATATCGTTGTTAGCCATAATGCTGTTAGCATACTGGAGAGCCTCAGTAAAATTCTGGGTATCAACAGATGCACGCATAGCCAGAATCAAGAAAGCTGTATCCTTAGGATACTTCTGCATACCCTTCTTGCAAAGGTTGAGAGTTTCATCCTTCTTGTTCAATACGTATGTAGTGAAGCAGTACTCGTAGAAGATGTACTCTTCCATTGTATTCAAATTAGCCTTAGAGAAGTTCTCGTAAGCCTTGTCGTAGCTACCGATAGAGTAGTAGTTGTGACCAGTTTCTGCCTCGATAGGGTAGTTAGGATCAACCGCTCTCAACTTGTTCAAAGCCTCTGCAGAAGCCTGTGGGTCAATCTTGCGGTAAACGTTAGCGTAGCTGATGTAACCCTGAGGATTCTTAGGGTCCATAGTCATACAATTCTTATACCAAGAAGCAGCCTCACCACCATTGTCCTGCATAGCGTAGATATCGCCCTTGAGGATATAAGCATCACCACAGGTCTTGTACTTAGCGATGACTGCATCAGCTACAGCCAGGGCATTGGTGTAGTCCTTGTTGATGACGAGGGCATTACCCAAAGCAACGAGTGCCTTAGGATCCTTCTTGTACTCCTTCTGATACTCCTTGAGAACCTTGGCAAAAGCCTTGGCATCTACGTTACCAGCCTTCAAAGTTGCTTCTATTGGCTTCAGAGCATCCTTGTAGTTAACGTCCTGAGCCATTGCAGGAGCCGCCAAACCCATGACGAGCAAACCTGCTACTAAATATTTAACTGCTTTCATAATTCTACTTTCTATCTAAACTTTTAACGTTTAACATTAACTGTCTTAATCGTAATATCACCTCTGTAAGGAAGTAAGCCTGTCTTGAAGAGGATAAGCTGTCCCTTAGGATTGGAAATGTAGTTGGCAAAGCTCCAAGGCAAAGCCTTATGAGGGTCAACCACGATAGCGTATATAGTTCTTACGAATGGATATCTTCCATCCAACAGGTATGCCTGGTAAGGCTTCCAGCTGTTCATTGGGGTAGCTTTCTCCTTGATGGATACCTGCATTACATGAATATTCTTCTTAAAGGTAGTGTTGGTGGAATCGCGTCGGTCGTTCAACCAATTTGATCCGATAACACCGATAGAACCTGGATTCTGGTCAACGAAGTCGATGACCTGCTTGCTTGTTTTGGCAGCCATGATCTTCGCACCCATCTTTTCGCCGTGGAGAACGGAATCTACCACGAAGTTGGTGGTTGCAGAGCGAGTGTTGTCGAAGATGACCTCGATATCACCTCTCTTTGATCCAGGAACAATATCACTCCATTTGGTCGCCTTTCCAGTAAGGACACGCTTAATGTCATTCACTGTGATGCAAGTATCACTATTATTCTTGTTGACAATGAATGCCAGACCATCGTATCCAATAGGGAAAACGGAAGGAATCACATTGCTCTTCGATTTCAAGTATGCAATCTCACTATCCTTCAGATTACGGGTAGTAAAGAGGAGTGCTGTCTTGAAATCCTTGATCATCTGAAGTCCAGTGACTTCATCTGTGTATTTTGGTTTGAGCTTGGCCTTTGGGTACTCGAACTCAAACTGACTTCTTTCTTCGTCAATGATAGGACTCAAACTCTCGTCAGCCAC
>CATXJC010000068.1 GCA_958369755.1 uncultured Prevotella sp. | reverse complement strand
AGGGAGTCCTGCAGATGGATGGCGTCGGTATAAGGCACCAGTTCATCGAGAACCTTCGAACGGTCGGAGAGCTGTTTGTAGTCTTTGCGGTCCTGGTCTAGGAGTCCGATGGCAGCATCATAGCATCGCTTGGCATCGCCATAACGGTGGCATTGCCAGTATACATTGCCCAGATGCAGCAGCAATACACCTTTCTCTATTCCGTTTCGGCTTGATTTCGCGGCACCTTTTTCGTATGCAGCAATAGCCTGAAGGGTATCGCCCTGATTGAGATGTATGTTACCGATGGCATAATAAACCTGGTCGAGATATTCCTGATTCTTGTCGCTCGCTGCCATTCGCTTCAATTTCGATACCATCTTCCGGGAGTTGTTGGTTGCCAGTACCTCGGTCATGGAGATGCGGGCATTGAACTCCAGTTCGTAAGGCGGATTGAGGCGGATGACATGCTTGAAGGCGCGATAGGCATTCTGGGTATGTCCCTGTTGTGCTTCTACCTGTCCCATCAGATACCAGAGGCGGGCTTTCTGCTTGCGTCGCATCTCATAGCCGATGGCTTTGCGGAGATACGGAACGGCCTCCTGATAGCGTCCGGTCTTCAGATAGTAGAGGGCATAGGTCTTGTCCCATTCCTTCTGGGCACGCCAGTGGATGGAATCGCGCTCGATATTACGGATTACATCTTCGGCATCGTATATCCATCCCGATTCGAGATAACTCTTGGCGAGCCAGGCACGTGCCTTGCCGTAAATGCCGGGTTGGGTAGCGTAGAGACGGCTCATATAGGCGAAAGTGGCTGCTGCCGACTGGAAATCGCCTTCAAAAAACTGGGAACGGCCCATCAGCATCCATGCCTTCCAAAGGAACGGATTATATTCACGGCGATGCAGCCATTCCAGGTCTTTGGCAGTCTTGCGGCGTTTCTTGTCCCATACCGGGCGGCGCTTGATGCTATGCTGGTGAATGGCTTTCTCGCATTTCTCGATGGCGCGGTCGTAGTTCGACTTGCCCAGTTCGCGGCTGTTCTTGTTGCCTACAGTATAATAAGGAATCATTTCAGAGTAATTGTCCTTATTTCCGTTTTCCTTTTCGAGCGAGCCTTCTATATAGGCTACGGTACCATTATAATAGGTGTTGTATCGGGCGTTGAAGGCATGCCACCATCTGCTCTTCGCCGTATTCTTCTGCGTAGAGCATCCTGCTATGGTCATTGCAAAGGCAAGGACAACCATAGCTGGCAAGAAGTTTCTGAATGGGAAATGCTTCAACATAAGTTTCTTCTTTATTTTAAAATTTTTCTTTCAGGGCGTGTGAAAGCCTTAGTGCTTTCTGGCTGCCAGTATCTTTGCTGCTGCAAACAGGATGATGCTGACGAAGATGATGGTTGCACCTGATGGCACATTGAGCAGATAACTGGCATAGAGGCCCACGATGCAGTCGATGCAGCCTATCACGATGCTGGCTCCTATCATGCGCTTGTAGCTGTAGGTGAAGAGGTTGGCAGTCATCTGTGGTATGGTGAGCAGACTGATGGCAAGTACGATGCCCACCATCTTGATGGTTGCCACGATGGTCATGGCGATGAGCGTCATCATCATATATTCTATTGCTGTAACCGGCAGATGTTGCGATTTGGCAAAGGTGCTGTCGAATGCGATGGTCTGGATAGGACGCAGCAGAAAGGTGAACAGCAATGCTACAAACAGGGTAAGACCTGCCAGAAGCCAGAGGTCTGTGCTGTCGATGGCAAGTATACTTCCGAAGAGGAAAGAGGGCAGGTCGGGCATGAAGCCAGGAGTAAGGAAGCAGCAGATGATGCCCACGCTCATGCCTAGGGTCCAGAACATGGCGATGGCTGAGTCTTTGCGCACATCTTTCTTCCGTGATACCCATTGCACGCCGAAGGCGCTCAAGATGGCGAATACCATGGCAGAGAGTATGGGGTTGATGCCTGCAAATACGCCGATACCGATGCCGCCAAAAGAGGCATGCGTAATGCCACCGCTGATGAAAACCAGCCGGCGGGTGACGATGTAGGTGCCTACAAAGCCGCACAGAATGCTTGCCAGTAGGGCGCCAATCAGCGCGTTCTGAAAAAATGTATATTGCAGTATATCCATGTTTTTACTTTGAACTTAAAACTTTGAACTTTGCGCATTGCATGTTACGTATTGCGCATTGTATGTTTAACTTAAAAAACTGATGACTTCGTCCTTAATCTGGTTAGGCAGGTTGATGCCTCTCAGTATCAGACTTCGGTTCCATCCCGCCACCTCTTCCGGCTGCATCGTATAGAGCACTTCCGAGAATTCCTCTACCTCCTCATCGGTATAGTCGTCGGCAGCTCTTCCTGCAAACCGGTCGAGTTCCTCGTCATCGTAGTATTCTATTTCCTTGGTGGCGGCTTCCATCATGCATTCCTGTTCGCATTTGGAGTTCTCTCCGTTGCATGTATTGCACGAAACTCCTTCCTGCAAAGGCTCTTCATCCTCTCCCTTGCGATGAGAGATGATGCCGAAAATGGCGCTTATCAAGCCTAGGACCACCAGGGCCAAAACTAAATATAGCATAAACTGTTAACTATTAACTTTCAACTATCTCAAACCCAACTTTCTCCAGGTCTTCCCAATAATGAGGATAGGATTTGCTCACCACCTCAGGATTGTTGATTTCTATCTGAGGGAACTTGAAGGCAAGAGGGGCGAAGGCAAGTGCCATGCGATGATCCTCGTAGGTGTCGATAGGCTCGAAACTAGGCTCGCAGGTCTCGCCATCCCAAATCAGCGTGTTATCGTTCTCGTCATAAATCACGTAACCCACCTTCTTCAGCTCCTTCTTCAAAGCCTCGATGCGGTCGGTCTCCTTGATCTTGAGACTGGCAAGACCGGTGAACTTAAACTTTACGCCCAGGGCACAGCAGGCTACAACAATGGTCTGTGCTAGGTCTGGAGAACCGCTGAAATCGTAGTCGAAACGAGGCAAGAGACAACGCTGGACTTTCAACTTGACAGGAGAAAGAACATCACGGTTCTCAAATTCTGATTTCACGCCCAGCAGACTGAAGATGTATTTCACAACAGAATCGCCCTGTTTGGAATTGTCGAACAAGCCTTCAAGTCTTACCTCAGAATCAGGGTTTCCGTTCAGCGCCATCATTTCATACCAGTAAGAAGAAGCGCTCCAGTCATTCTCGATGGTGTAGTCGGCTACGCAGCTGTAAGGTTGTGGCTTTACGGTGATGGTATCCACATCGGTCCATTCTGCGCTGGCTCCGAAGTTCTGCATCGTCCACAGCGTGAGGTCGATGTAAGGACGTGATGCTATCTCGCCCGTCAGTTTCAGTTCCAGACCATTTTTCAGGATAGGACCAATCATCAGCAGCGCCGAGATATACTGCGAACTGATGTTTCCCACCACTTCGAGATGTCCGCCTTCCAGTGGCTTACCTACGATGTGGAGTGGAGGATAGCCCTCTTTCTTTTCATACTGTATATCAGCTCCGAGGTAGCGAAGGGCATCTACCAGGATAGCAATAGGGCGGTTCTGCATGCGCTCGGTACCTGTAATGGTATGCTCGCCCGGTGTAGCAGAAAGATAGGCGGTCATAAAGCGCATGGCAGTACCGGCAGCCTTGATGTTGATGACATCAGGCATATCGCGCAGTGCCGCAATGATGACTTCTGTATCATCGCAATCGCTCAGGTTGTGGGGCTGCAACTTGCATCCCGCCATGGCATTGATTACCAATGCACGGTTGCTGATACTCTTGGAAGCTGGCAAGTTGATACTTGCATTGAGTTGGCGTGGAGCCTTGATAGTATATTTCATTTTCTTCTTGTTTCTGTTTCTTTTAATACTCTTTTTTCTGATTTTGCTATTTCTCAGCCTTCAGTATCCGGATGTCCTTGATGCAGACAGCCTTCTCCTTGGCATATCGGATTGGGAGGTCATCTTCTGTTTCCGGCATCTCATCCCATGCACGGGTTCTTGGACGAATCTTCTTCGGACCCGGTATCAGGGGCGAATAATACAGAACCTGGCGGATGCGGTTTGCCTGTTCTGGGGTGAAACGCATGCTATAACAGATGCTGTAGTCCATCAGATTGTCTGACTGCCATTCCTCACCCTTGCTGTTGGTGCGTTTGGCAAGCTCTTTCATGCTGAGCGTGGTATCCTTCTTGATGGCTTGTGCCTTGCTGACATATTCTGTCAGCCATTTGCCGTATGCTATTCGGTTGTAGCTTGGTGTATCATCGCAATAGTCTGAGTCGTCATCATCATCGGCTGCCTCTGATTTGTCTTTCACTGTCTTTTCTGAGAAACTGTGGAAGAGCCCCAGATAATGTCCCAATTCGTGAGCCAGCGTAGCATTCGGGTCGGCGGTATTGTAGGTATATCCCTTATGATTCTTATCTGTAGTATACCGGGTTCCTTCATTTTCCCTTCCCACATAGATTGAATTGAGCGAAACGCAATACGGAAAATTGCCCGGTTTGCTCAGCGGATAGTTCTTGCGATTGCTCAAACCATCTATCTGTGGATAGCCGCCTGCCTGGTAAGGCAGATGACTGATGCCCAGCGTGGTGCTGTTTTCATCGGTCTTCTTGAAGGCATATACCATCACATTGATGTAGTTGTTCTGGTCCCAGCAGTACTTTACATACTTCTTGTCCTTCATGAAACTCTCGCAGTCGAACTCCGATTCTGAAACCTTGATATATTCCACACCCGGTGTACTGAGTCTCTTGCCGCTCTCATTCTTCTCAGCCAGTTCGAACAGGATATGCAGGTTCTCGCTCGGGACGGTATCCATCTGATAGTTGTAGACATCACCCTGATAAAGTTCGTTCACGTTAGAGAGAATCTCCTTGAGGCGGGTATATTCGATGTATTGCGTGGTGTTACTGTAGAAGACATGGAAGATGACAGGCAGATGATAAACATAATCATCGCCTGTAATGATATCTGTGTCACGGTCTTGTCCGTGGGATATGATAGGGTCGCCGATAGAGCCTTCGGTATCCTTGCATGATGCAAAGCTGAGGACGGTGAGGGCGATCATGAAATAAAGAATTTTTCTCATGCGCGTACCTTATATTATATATTTTCGTGCAAAAATACAAAAATAAAAGAAGATAGGCGAGAAATATCCTGAAAAAGTTTCTCGAAATGCCAAAAAACTTGTGCTTTCATCTTCTTGATGTATATCAATTCAGTTACATTTTGTAAACTTGACTCCATGAAAATGGCGTTTTGTAAGGTATGTCTTCGTGCAATATGCTAAATTTTAGGCTGTGAAATTGCAAATTGTAAGCTTGTGTGCGTTCAAAATCATAAAGTATTACTTGGTCGAAAAATAAGATAAAATAGCGTTAAGGAATTATGAATTTTTCGGAAATCGTTGTATCTTTGCACCAGAAAAAGAAACAAAGACAATTACAATAACATCCTAAAAATAAACGATATGAAACGAATGATATTATTCTCATTGATGGCTTTGATGACCATAGCAGCTTTCGGTCGTAAGCACGTAGAGAATGCAACAGTTGTAGCTGACACTATTTTCTATGCAGAAAATATGAGCAATGTAACCAGTGCAGATCAGGCTAGTTATTACAGACTGCTGATGACTACTGGTTCAGGACTTAACAAGAAGGACGTTTTCCAGGACTTCTACATGAACGGTAATCTCCGTGCTGAAGGTGGTTATAGTTTTATCGACCTCGGCAACGATCGCAATACTATCTTTAATGGTGAGGTTACTACCTATTATAAGAATGGTAAGGAGAAGTGGCATGGCAACTATGTCAATGGTAAGCGCGAAGGCTACTTCACACTCCAGCTCCGTGAAGGCGGTGTAGCTGTCGTTCAGTTCAAGAATGGCAAGTCTGTTCACGATTACTTCATGGTAACTTACAAGGACGGTTCTTCTGAGAAGAGAAATCTCTCTGAGTTGAAGCAGTTCATGTAATCAGAAATAAGCAACTATAGTTTTGTTACTTCATTGAATTAGAAGAAAATCTCTCTTATATAAATTAAAATTTTATGTTGATATGACCAATATGGGGATGGCTTCCGTGAGGAAGGTGCATCCCCTTTTTTTATAACCTATATTTACCAACAACCAGAAGAGGGTGAATCATAATATTATGATTCACCCTCTTCTGATTATTCTTATTGATGTTGGCTGAAAGGTAGGATTAGAACGTTAAATCTACTTCTACCGGACAATGGTCGCTGCCCATGATTTCAGTATGGATTTTAGCTTCTGTAATCTGTTCCTTGATACGGTCGGAGACAAGGAAGTAGTCTATACGCCAACCGGCATTCTTCTCGCGCGCCTTGAAACGGTATGACCACCACGAATAGGTTACCTCATCAGGATGGAGATAACGGAAACTGTCGGTGAAGCCATCATTCAGAAGAACGGTCATCTTTTCGCGCTCCTCATCGGTGAAACCGGCATTTCGACGGTTGGTCTTCGGATTCTTGATATCTATCTCTTCGTGTGCTACATTCAAATCGCCGCAGATGATAACAGGTTTCTTGGCGTCAAGAGATTTCAGGAACTTGCGGAAATCGTCTTCCCAAGTCATGCGATAATCCAGGCGCTTGAGCTCTGTCTGCGAATTTGGGGTGTAGCAGGTAACGAGATAGAACTGGTCATATTCCAGCGTGATGATTCTGCCTTCATGATCATGTTCCTCTACGCCCATGCCATAACTTACGTTTAATGGCTTGTGCTTGGTATAGATAGCTGTACCAGAGTATCCTTTTTTCTCAGCGTAGTTCCAATAACTCTCGTAGCCCTCAAACTGAAGGTCGAGCTGTCCCTCCTGCATCTTTGTTTCCTGCAGGCAGAAGAAGTCGGCATCGAGCTCCTTAAACTGGTTCTCGAAGTCCTTGCCCACGCAAGCGCGCAGGCCATTTACATTCCAAGATATAAACTTCATTTTTGGTAATGTTGAATGTTGAATGTTGAATGTTGAATTGGGGAGGAGTGTTGAATGGGGAGTAGTGTTGAATGTTGAATGATGAATGATGAGTTGATATGGCGTATGCCTAATTCAACATTCAACATTCAACATTCAACATTAAAAAATTAGATTCTCTTCGTTTCTCCTCTCAGCAGACTCATAAACTCCTGGCGGGTGTTCAGTGAATTGAAGACTCCGCTGTAGTCGCTGGTGGTGGTAATGGAATTCTGTTTCTCTACACCGCGCATCTGCATGCACATGTGCTTGGCTTCTATCACTACCATCACACCCTGCGGATTCAATGTTTCCTGAATGCAGTCTTTAATCTGCTGGGTAAGACGCTCCTGTACCTGGAGGCGATGGCTGTAGATATCTACCACACGTGCTATCTTGCTCAGACCGGTAATCTTGCCGTTCGGGATATAGGCAACATGCACCTTGCCATAGAAAGGAAGCATGTGGTGCTCGCACATCGAGAAGAAATCAATATCTTTCACGATGACCATCTGGTTGTATTTCTCTTCAAAGAGGGCATCGGTCAATACCTTGTGTGCATCCTGTGTATAGCCACGAGTCAGTATCTGCATAGCCTTGGCTACTCGCATCGGTGTTTTTACAAGTCCTTCACGTTCAGGGTCTTCTCCCAAGAGCTTTAATACTTCAGTATAGTGTTCTGCGAGTTCGTCCAATCCCTCGCGAAATTCTGTTTCTGGATTCATCTTATTTA
>CATXJC010000067.1 GCA_958369755.1 uncultured Prevotella sp. | reverse complement strand
CAACAATTGCTACTTTCATAATCGAATCTTTTAATTTATAAAGTTGTTATAAGTGAATCTTATGGAAAAGAAGGGATGCTCCTTTCCAGCCCGATGATTTCTCATCTTCCAGCCCGATGATCTTTCACCGTTTTGTCAGCCAAAAACCGCTTATCCTCTCAAATCCGCTGCAAAGTTAAGACTTTTTCTACAATATCAAGCATAAAATCCCAAAAATTATTGCTTTTTGCTGCAATTTTATCTTTTTTGCTTACTTTTCTGCAAGAATTTGCATAAAAACGGAGAAAAATAGTTGCAATTACGTTTAGTAGTTCAAAAGAAAAACAGCGAAATCATCCGTTCACATAACTTCTATAATGAATTGTGTATGCAAAGTTAAGAAAAAAACAATATTCAATGGCAAATAACCAAGAAAAATCCCAGGAACTTATAATTTTTTATAAAAGAACAATATATTATACCTTTTCTTGCGTAATCTAGGATTTTTTTTGCTACCTTTGCAGGAAAAGTACAATATAATACACTACTTGGTATGAAAATTCAAGAAGTAATGAAATTGCAGCGTAAGGCCTTGAGGATTACCCAGCAAGACCTCGCTGACATGTCTGAGATAGCCATTTCAACCATCAAGAAAATAGAGAGCGGTAAAGGCAACCCTTCCCTATCGACGGTTGAAAAAATCATGGATATCCTTGGCATGGAGGTTAAATATGAGATTCGTCAAACCGTTTAAAATAAATTGTATGAAAAATAAGAATCTGTTCAATCGTATCTGATATAATGCAGCAAGTAAGCATCCAATATTACAGTTCGCCTTGTGGAGAAATCATCCTGGCATCGGTGGACGATGAATTGTGCCTTTGTGATTGGAATGAAATGCCATGTTCAGAGCGCAATAAGCTTCGGCTTTCGCGGTATATGAAGGCTGAGTTCAAGATAGAAACATCCCCTATCCTGGAACTGGCCAAGAAGCAACTGAATGAACATTTCACCGGCAGCCGCAGGACATTCGATATTCCGTTGCACCCTATAGGAACCGATTTTCAGAAAAAAGTATGGCGTGCATTGCTCAACATCCCCTACGGAGAAACAAGGAGCTATAAGGAAATAGCCATAAGTTTGGGTAATTCCAATGGCACAAGAGCCGTGGCAGGTGCCATCGGCGCTAATGGCATCAGCATTTTCATTCCCTGCCATCGTGTTATCGGAAGCAATCATCTCCTTACAGGTTTTGCCGGAGGATTGGATGCAAAGAGAAGGTTATTAGAGATTGAAGCAGAACAAAAACAACATAAAATGTTGATTTTCAAATAAGAAAATAAAAAAGACAAAAAATAAAAGAAATGAACATCAAGTCAATAAGAGAGTATTAAAAATGGAACAAGAAGAAAAGAAACAGAAATCTCAAGCTGCAGAGAATCAGGTATCCTGCTCACCTCAGCAGTCTGTGGGACCAAATCCTTTCATTTCTGTCATACCACTGGCAGTACTTATCGCCCTCATCGTCCTGGTTGTCAAACTCTTCCCTGACGATGCCCTGGCCGGTGCCTCCCAGGTGGCCCTTATGATAGCCACTGCCGTATGTGTGGCACTCGGCATGGGCATCTATAGGATGAAATGGAATATCTTTGAAGAGATGATCAAAAAGACGGTGGGCGATGCCGGAGTATCTATCCTGATCCTGCTGCTCATCGGAATGATGTCAGCTACCTGGATGATCAGTGGTGTGGTACCCACATTGATATATTATGGTGTACAGATCATGTCGCCAACCTTTTTCCTTCCCTGCGCATGCATCATCTCCAGCATCATTTCTGTGATGACGGGAACCTCATGGACCACTATTGCCACCATCGGTATTGCTCTGATGGGAATCGGTGATGCCCTGGGAATACCAGCCCCCTACACCGCTGGAGCTATTATCTCCGGTGCCTATTTCGGGGATAAACTCTCGCCAATGAGCGATACCACCGTCCTTGCTTCGAGTATAGCCGGAGCGGATCTCTTCTCACATATCCGCTATATGCTCTATACTACCATACCAAGCATCCTGCTCTCGCTGGTACTCTATCTCATCATCGGACTCTGTTATGATTCCAAGCCAGTGGATATAAGCCAGTATCTTACCGGTCTGAGCCATGGATTCAATATCTCCTTGTTTACCATGCTCGTTCCGGCTTTTACAGGATGGCTCATCTACCGTAAGACGCCATCCCTCATCACACTTCTTCTTTCAGCCCTTTCAGCATGCATCTGTGCCCTCATTCTCCAGCCGGAAGTACTTGTAGGGATAGCAGGTGAAGACAGCATCTCTGCCAAAAGCCTCTTTGAAGGAATCATGACCACCTGCTATACCCATACCCAGGTAGATTGCGGTATGGCTAACATCAATGATCTCGTAGCCACCCGAGGTATGGCTGGCATGCTCAATACCATCTGGCTCATTCTCTGTGCCATGTGTTTCGGTTCATGTATGGTAGCCAGCGGCATGCTCCACGCCATTACCCACATGCTCCTGAAAAGCATCCACAGCACCGTATCACTTGTCTGCAGCACCGTGACATCAGGTGTCTTGCTCAATCTCGTTATGGGTGACCAGTTCCTGAGCATTATTATGAATGCATCTATCTATAAGGATGAATATGCCGAACGAGGCTATCGTCCGGAACTCTTGAGCCGAAGTACAGAGGATAGCGCTACCGTAACGAGCGTATTGGTTCCATGGACAGCCTGCGGTATGACGCAGAGTACGGTTCTTGGTATCCCGACACTTGTCTATCTCCCCTTCTGCTTCTTCAACATCATCAGTCCTCTGATGAGTTGTCTGGTTGCCATCCTTGGCTTCGTACCCAACCCACAACCCAGGGAAAACAAAGCATCAGCAGCAGAAGAGTCTGATATCCATTAATATGAATAGGAGATTCATAGATATAGGAGGCTAATAGAAATGAAAAAAGAATCAAAAGTAAACCAAGCAAAATATGTAGAACTTAATTTGTTTCCTGAGGAAAAAGAGGATCATCAGAAAGACTCTATCTCTTCAGAAGACATGGAAAACGATACTTCTCCAGACAAAGAGTATGACTTGACTGATTTGTTTGAAAGACTTTCCCAATCAGCTTTTCGCAGCCGATTCCATCTCTCGAAGAAGGATAAGGAATATATTGCAGAAAAGGGTTTGGCTACCATCCGTAAGCATGCGGAGGATTTCGTTGCCAAACGCCTTGCTCCTGCAGTGATTCCCAATGACGGCAAGCAGACGCCGATGAGAGGTCATCCTGTATTCATTGCCCAGCATGCTACAGGCTGCTGCTGCCGTGGTTGTTTCTTCAAATGGCATCATATACCTGCCGGAAGACAGTTGACAAAAGAAGAACAGCAATATGCAGTGGCGGTACTTATGACCTGGATAGAAAAACAAGTTTGAAAAGGAATTTCTTTTTCCTATACAATGCCGGTGTACCTCCTTGGAGCACCTGCATAATCCTGTGTTTAGGCATAGATGTTACTAAGTCTAAATAGGAAGAACTTGACATCTATGACACCATGCAGATTTCCCAAAGGCTTTAACTCTATGACATAACCCAATGGAGGATCTGTAGTGACGTGTATGAAATCATCATTGCCTATAGCATCAAATTCTTGATGGTTGTACCATTCATGAATCTGCTTAAATCTACCCTTTCTCCAATACCATGCAAATGTCCGGTTTCTGAATCAAGTTCTTTAGGATTATTCATAAAAAAGAAAGAAAAATTTGGTTATTCAAAATAAAATGAGTAACTTTGCAGACATAAAAAGCCAACAGCATCCGATAGGTTGTTCTTGGTCATGGTCTATGTAGCCATGCATGAAAAAACTACATGCAAGTTTTTGCGAGAACCCAAACTGCAAACTTGATTTCCATATTAGATGATTTGTTCTTCTTTTAGGAAGAGCATTACACTTAACAGATTACTTTTATATCAATAAAATTTTTTAAATGAAGAAGTTTTTTTTCATTTCAATAGTAGCGGGCAGTTTCCTAACGGGCTGTCGTCAATGGTATTCGCTACAAAACTTCCTTGGCTTTGGACATTACGAAATAGTCTCCAACGCTGAGAATTGGTTAGATAACAACAGGTACGACTCTATCAGCAAAAAATGGATTGGACCTGATTCTGCAAGAATAAACTATATAGATGCAGAAGCAAAAATAAAACTTATGGATGCGAGAGAATCCAGAAAATAAAGGATTCACAAATGGCAAGTACTACTATTACCAAACCACTAACGGAAATTGGGATATAGGCCCAGGTATAGATAAAGCCAAACAAACAGATGTATTCAATAAACGAGCCGCACGAGGTTTTACCCCAACAGAGATGAATGCAGAAGTTATGCAACGAGCAAAAGACACATTTGTTCAAGTAGATAAAGCCTTAAAGACCGTGACGCAGTTTCCTGATACTGTCAGTCCGCAGATAAAAGAAGGATTAGCAGATATAAGGTATCAAACAGGTCCGTTGGTTAGCAATTATCCAAAGCTTTTAAAAGCTGTTGCAACAGGGAATGTCAAAGATATGGCTAATGAATCAAAAGTCTACTTTTGGGACAACAAAAAGAAAGCCATGTCCTTTGACAAAAAAAGATTTGATACCCGAATGAAAGAAAACTTCCATTATCGAAATGGAGGTCATCTCTCTAGAAAAGCATTGCGATTGCTATCCAAAGACTTTAGAACAATAAATCATTTGGCATAATCAGCTCACCGCCCTTTGTTAGCAGTAACATTCTAACAAAGGGCGTTTTCCTTACGTAATGATAAAAAAAACAACTTGGTACATTTTTATTATTTCTTACAACATCAAATCCTTGATGGTTGTACCATTCATGAATCTGCTTAAATCTACCCTTTCTCCAATACCATGCAAATGTCCGGTTTCGGAATACTGCCAGATATTGCACTTTCCTCTGCCGTCAATAGCGGGTTGTCGGGAGTTATAATTGGCGATGAAGAGATAATAACGCTTGAACTTTGCCCCCATCTCCTTATTATAGAAGCTCTCGTTGCTATAGATGATAGGATACTTGCCATAGTGTTTCTTCACCAACCCACCCATCGCTTCACCGTATATGGCGACACCACATACATGATTCCCAGACCCATACCAGCCAATACGACCAGGCTGCCTAAGGAAACCAAAGTATATTTTAATCCTTTCTTCATTACATTTTATTTTTTAGTTGTTTTCAGGGGACAAAGGTAATGAATTTATTTGAAACGGCATAGAAAGTAAGGGGATAATTGTATGAAATGGGGGGCTGAAAGTACGAAACTCAAATTCTTTAGGATTATTCATAAGAAAAGCGAAAAAAACTTTGGTACTTTCAAATATTAATCGTAATTTTGCAACAAATTAGAGTATCAAAAATTAAGGAGGATTATTATATGACTAAAATAATGTCAAACTCAAAAGAACGACTAAACGATAAAGCCCAACGCTTTTTCGAGGATAGCTGTACCGTTCAAGAACCAACAGTT
Source organism: uncultured Prevotella sp. (assembly GCA_958369755.1). GTDB lineage: Bacteria > Bacteroidota > Bacteroidia > Bacteroidales > Bacteroidaceae > Prevotella. Next base: position 2,234 of record CATXJC010000067.1, on the reverse strand, counting down.
ACCTATCGTCACGAATATGCAACAGAGGCTCATAACGAATCCGGAGAATATCCTTTTATGACATTATGCAATAATGACGAGTTGGCGAATCATGTCTTAGCTCGTGAAGAAGAATATGCAAGAACAGGCAACGCTGTTGACTTTCTAGAAATGATGGCCAATTTCAAAAACGAATTCAAATGGTAAACATACGAGTATTACCACCAACCCAAGAAGACATACGCTATTGTATCGAATATGCTAGGGATGAGTTTGGAAGGAAATGCGTTTTGAGATGGAAAAAGGAACTTGAGGCCATATACGCTCGTCTCATTATGTTCCCTTTGTCATATTCTCCAGAGCCTATTCTGAAAGATTTTCATCGAGATTATCGTAGCGCACTGCTTATGGACAACTTCAAGCTCATTTATCGCTACGACAAAGAGCGTGACGAAATCGTCATTGCTGACATTTGGTACACCAAACGTTCTCAACAAGCATTATTGAGACAATTCAAAAGGAAACTATAAAAACTTAGCGAGCTGAAGGATTACTCCCTTTTGCTCGCTATATTTTTATCTTCTACCATTTCACCACCACCATAATCCTTATCGTCGATGGGGAAAATATAGTTACGTATATTACTTTACATTATTGTTCCCTGATAAAGACTTTTCTGAACGTTTTTAAAAGAAAGCATCCAATACTTCCTCAAACACATCATTAGGACTCACTTTATTGAAGAGACACATAGAAGTTTTGAGCTTCAGCACGTCAATTCCGCTTCCCATGATATATTTGATGTCCTTATCCTTGTGGAGCAAGAGCGCCTTGCAGCATTCACGGAGTCTATCACCCAGAATTTCATATTCAACATAGGCTCTGGCTTCACCCTCGCCATCCAAGCCATAGTATTTTTGAATTGTAACTATGTCCGAGTCCCTTCTGTTGCGGGAAGATATACCATATCCAATGGCTTTGTTTTCTACCTCCTTTCAGTTCACTTAAAGCCTGGGTATAGGCAACCTCCTGTGCATCCAGAAAACGCAAGAGATCATAGTGTGGCTGCTGAGCCTTTAGATATCCGATAATGTCCGAAGGTGTAGAATCGGACGCCAAGCTTTCACCAGCGACAATTTTCTCATTATCAATTCGTTTTGGGCATTTACCGGGAACGAATAAAGCACTCAAAGACTTCATAAAAGTGACACCTAATTTCAAAAAATTCATCCTCTTTTTAACGTTTTATCTAATTCTACAGCAGTTCCGTTCGCAAATGGATAGGGAGCAATAACCTTACCTTATTTGGAAGTAGAAGATACGTGAACATACACCCCATAATTCTCACAAACTTCTTTTTGAGAAACAAACCATGAATAATCATTTTCCTTGTCCGAAGGGCAGATAGTCATTTTTACGAAATTGCTAATTCTCAACTGTAGATACTTGAAATCATGTGCCGACAATATATCGTTAGCACATTCGGTAAAATACGATTCATCTTGCTCTAACTCTTTGGCTCCATTCCAATGAATCTTGACAAGATACTCCTCGCCCGGCATCAATTGAGCTTTACTTCCAAACACAAGTTTCTGTGTTTGCATATCTAGCAAATGTACATAATCCCATACTTCTGCATAAGGAATAACATTTCCCATTTCGAGATAATATTGACCGAACTCATTTTTCTTACGCACTTTCTTATAATCAAATCGAAAATATACACGATCCTCTATCTCTACAAGGTACCCAGAGATATTTTTTACCCCAATATGATATGTAACGCCAAAGTCGTTTATTATAGAACCATCAAATCTAAATTGCAAGCCATTGGCTACAAAACCATTAAACCATTCTTTTTCCATAATTTTATTCATTATTGATTACTATTTCATTTGTACCTACACAGCCATTAAACCTCAGAAGTTGTTTTCTAGGGGCAAAGATAAAGAATTTATCCGAAACTACAAAGAAAAATAAGGGATAAATGTATAAAAGATGTGCTGGAAATATAAAATGGCAAAACTGATGCTTGACATTGCCTATCAAGCATCAATTTTGCAAAATTAGACAATAATCGGTAGTCAACTAGCCTATTGATTATTTTAATTCACCCTTATCTCAACACTGCGTTAAATTAACATTTAATTATCTGTAAATCAATAACTTACATTAAGAAACGCTTATAAAAATTCAACTATAAAAAGTTGGTCAAGTCGCTGATTTTCAGTAACTTTGTAGATCACGACAAATAC
>CATXJC010000066.1 GCA_958369755.1 uncultured Prevotella sp. | reverse complement strand
AGGAAGCTCTCAAAACCGTCAAACACGCTCTCGAAGGCATGCAGCTTACCTCCCTTCTGGAAGTTAGGCTTTATCTTATTGAGATAATTTCTTAATGCACTCATTATTTAAATAATTAATAGTACTAAAACTAAGCGTTCTCCTTGCGCAGGGTATTCAAGCCCTCGCGTACAATCTTCTGCAATTCGAGCTTAGATGAATCCACGAACTCAGCCACAGCAAAATCTTCAGGACTTACCTCGTAGATACCGAGCTGCTCCTGCTTGTCGATATCGCCGGTGATGATTGCCTTGATGAGATACTCACCATAGATGTCCATCGGGAGCACCTTGTCATACTCGCCGCTCATGATCATGTGGCGCTCGCCACCCTTCACGCGGGCATCGAGATTATACTCCTTCTTCTTGCCGAAGAGCCAGGAGAGATATGAACGCGATGTAGAGAACTGATCGGTACGTGGAAGAATCCAACCCAGCATCTCGTCGTTGTCATCACCCTCTGGGATGGCTGTAATCTCTGATGTATGACCACCTACGAAATCGGCTGTAGTCGTCTTTACACCGGTAAGAGGATTGCCATTGATAAGTCGCACATGGTCAGTAGCTTTCAGCTGATTGGCTACAAAACTGCTTAAAGGTGTACCTACCAAAACTTCAGCATAGCCAGGAGTCTTGATTTCACTACCAGCCACAGCTACAGTCTTGTGCAAATCAACCTTACCTGTCAGGAAGAGTCTTCCGAAGAAGATAACCGATGCTGGATCTACTGTCCAAACCACCTCGCCCTTGTTTACAGGGTCGATGTTGTTCACCTGTACGCCTACATTACCTGCTGGGCAAGGACCGTCGAATACATTGAGTTCTACGTTCTTAGCCTCGCCGAGCGCATTGCTGTGCTGGTCAACGCCAACACCAAGATAAGTTTTCGCAATCTTGCTCAAGGCTGTCAAACCCGTCTGGAAAGCCTCTTCGTTGCCTTCGAGTTCTACCTCAAAGTCGGCTGCGAGCGGCATGTCGCGGAGGGCGGAAACGAAAATTGCCTTAGGCTTGGTGTCGGGAGTTGTGGACACAGCATAAGGCAACTGGTTGATGTATCCGAAGAGACCAGCCTCAAGCAGCGCCTGCTTGACAGCCTCACCGTCTAACGCATCAACGTTTTTCTTACCAAAATCCGTAGAGGTCTGTACTGCGTCGGCCTTCACCTTCACGCAGAGCACCTTTCGGCGCTCACCTCTCTCAATGGCGGTTACTTCTCCGCTCACTGGCGAGGCAAACTTCACCTCCGGGCAAACCTTGTTCACAAACAAGGCATCTCCGGCATTGACATGATCGCCCTCGCGTACCACTACCTTAGGAGTCACACCCACGAAAGCCGCAGGAACCAGCGCATACTCGCCAGCCTGAGCCACCTGGAGCGTTACATCCTTGGAAGCCTTACCCGTAAGGTTAATGTCCAAGCCTTTACGTAACTTAATTACATTTGCCATAACTACATTAAAAAATATTATATATAAACTTACTAATCACTTCAAGATATATGCTTCAGCGCCCTCATCAAGACGCTATCCTGGCCATCTGCCATAAAACATATATTTTATCTACTTCTATGCTGAAACTTCTAAACGTGCTGCAAAAATAGTGAAAAAAAGTGATATAAAAAAGAAAAATTGTGTGAATTATTCGATTTTATGCCGATTTTTCAGTAATTTTGTCGCAAAATTCAAATTAGTAACATTTTTGTAAACTAGAGAAAGCAACTCTGAAACATTTAAAACATATCATCAATAGCATTATATGGACGCTGGCTGCTGTCTATTTCTTGCTTGTCGTACTGTTGCACGTGCCACCAGTACAGGCCTTCATCGGCTCAGAAGTAGCCGGTGCGCTGGCTCAGAAATTCGGCACTCAGGTAAGTATCGGAAAGGTGAACCTGGGCTTCTTCAACCGCATTATCATAGATGACGTGATGATGCTCGACCAGAAGGGCGACAGCATGATCTGTGCTTCGCGCGTATCGGCAAAGCTCGATTTCCTGCCTTTGAAGGATGGCAAGATTTCGGTTTCATCTGCCCAGCTATTCGGTCTCAACGCCAACATCTACAAGCAGGATGCCAAGAGCCCGATGAACATCCAGTTCGTGCTCGATTCGCTGGCTTCGAAAGATACCACCCGCCATACTCCGCTCGACCTGCACATCGGAAGCCTGATTATCCGCCATGGTGCCGTTGCCTACAACCAGCGCGATATTGCGCCTAAGCCGGGCGTCTTTTCGCCGCAGCATCTAGGCATCACCGACCTCTCTGCCCACATCATTCTGGGCCATCTCACCGACAAGAATATCCATCTGGCTGTCAAGAAGATAGCGCTGAAAGATAAATCAGGACTTCAACTCAGAAATCTGAGATTCAAACTCGATGCCGACCAGCAGCAAGCCCTGCTCAGAGACTTCAGCATCGAGCTCCCTCATTCGCAATTGCAGTTTGACGACCTGCGCGCTACCTACCGCATCGAGAACAAGCATATCGTAAAGCCTACACTCCAGTTTCAGGGCGGCATCAAGCCGTCCGTCATCACGCTTGCCGATATTGCCTGCTTCGTGCCTGAACTTCGCAAGTTCAAGGATGCCCTGCAGCTTCATCTCCAGTTTTCGGGCACCAGTACATCTGCCCGCATCCATAACCTCGAATTCAAGACTCAGAGCGGCAGTCTGCTGCTCAGGGCTAACGGCCGTGTGAGCGATTGGGACCGCCTTCTGCGCTGGAAGGCAAACATCTCAGCCCTCAAGATATCAGGCGATGGCATCGGAGAGGTTTCCAGAAATCTAGGCAAACGCATCAGCATTCCGAAAGAAGTGCTGCGCCTGGGCGACATATATTATATAGGTGAAGTATATGGTGCAGGCAAGAACGTAGGCACCCGCGGCCAGCTGAAGACCGGCGTGGGCGAAGTAGCCATCAAGGCAGAAAAGGCTGGCTCCGAGCTCAAGGCTAGCATCAATACCCAGGGCATCAACCTGGGCCGAATCCTCGACAACGGGCAGTTCGGCATCCTGGCAGCATCGCTTTCGGCTCACGGCAACAAGCAGCATTTCTATGCCAAGGGCAGCATTCCGCGCTTCGATTTCAACAAGTACAGCTACCGCAACATTCAGATAGACGGCAGCTATAACCGGGGATTGCTCGAAGGACTCGCATCCATCGCCGACCCTAACGCCAACATCCAGGTAGAAGGCTCCTACTCCATCCCCCGCAAGCAGTATGCCGCAACAGCCCATGTTCAGCATCTGCTGCCAACCATCCTGGGACTGAAGGTAGCCGACAAGACCTACAGTCTCAATGACATCACCGTAAGCGCCAAGAACCAGGGCAAGGACAGCTATTTCGACCTCGAAGCCCCGTTCGCCAGCATCCATGTTGACGGAGAGTACGATTACGCTACCCTCACCAAGAGCTTCACCAACCTGGTAGCCAGCAAACTGCCTACCCTTCCGGGCATCGGCAAGGTAGACAGGAGTGCGAAGAACCATTTCACCTTCCAGGCAGAAATCACCTCTACCGAGATTCTGCAGCGCATGCTGGGCATTCCGCTGAAGATAGAGCAGCCCGTCTTTGCCGATGGATTCATGAACGATGCCGAGAAAACCGTCAACATCTATGCCAACGTGCCTGACTTCAGCTATGGCGCAAAAGACTATCATGGCGTCAAAGTGCGACTGCATACCATCAACGATTCGCTCAAGGTAGATGCACAGATCAGGCAGGGCAAATGGGGAGATAACGGACCGGGCATCCACGTAAAGGCAGCCGCTGCCGACAACCAGCTCTTCGCCAAGCTCTTCTACGACAACCATTCGGCTAAGCTCCCTATTCAGGGCATCATCGATACGAGGGCGCAGTTCTTCAAGAACGAGAATCATGTTTCTACCGCCCACGTAACCATACACCCGTCTGAAATCAGAATCGACGGCACGCCGTGGGAGGTTCATCCTGCCGACATCATCTACAGCAAGAACCGCCTGCTGGTAGACCATTTCGCCGTGAGCCACGACCAGCAGCACGTCATCGTTTCCGGTCTTGCTACACCCGAGAAGGCCGATTCTATCGTAGCTGATTTGAAGGATGTAGATGTAGCATACGTGCTGAACCTCGTCAATTTCCATTCGGTAGATTTCACCGGCAAGGCTTCGGGCAAGGCTATCATCAAGAGCCTCTTCAACGACCCTGATGCCTACGCCCAGCTAGACGTGAAGGAGTTTACCTTCGAAAACGGACCGCTCGGTGTGCTCCATGCTGGTGTCAACTTCAACAAGGAGCTCGAACAGATTGATATTCATGCAGTTGCCGATGATGGTCCGGAGCATCAGACGCTCATCAACGGATACGTCTCGCCTAAGCGCAACTATATCGACCTGGGTATCGATGCCCAGGGCACCAGCATGAAATTCCTCGAGAATTTCTGCGGCAGTTTCATGAACCAGGTAGAAGCCTGGGGCAATGGCCATCTCAATGTGGTGGGCGATTTGAAAAACATCAATCTCGTGGGCGACCTTACCGCTCACGGCAAGGTGCACCTCAAGCAGCTCAACACCGATTACACCTTCGATGCGCTCCATGCACACGCTATCCCAGATGATATCCTCATAGAGAATGATACCATCTTCGACCGCAACCGCAACATAGCCATCCTGAGCGGAGGCATCCACCACAAGCACCTCACCAGGCTGAGCTACGACCTCGATATCAAGGCGCACAACTTCCTGGGCTTCGATACCCGCGAGTTTGGCGACAACACCTTCTATGGCACCATCTATGCCACAGGCGAGGTAGGCATCCACGGCAAGAGCGGCGAAACCGTCATCGATATCAACGCTGAGCCCGAACCGGGCAGCATCTTTGTATATAATGTGGCAAGTCCTGATGCCATCAGCGACAAGAGCTTTATCCACTGGCACGAGATTGTGCCGGATATCATGGACAGCCTGAACGGAGCTCCAACCTCGAAACAGAGAGAGGATGACATCGATTTCGAATCGGATATGCGCATCAACTTCCTCGTAAACACCAACCAGAACCTCACGCTCAAGCTGATTATGGACGAGCAGTCGGGCGATTACATCACCCTGAACGGAGATGGCGTAATTCGCGCCAACTACTTCAACAAGGGCTCGTTCGACATGTTTGGCAACTATGTGGTAGACCACGGCACCTACAAGCTCACCATACAGAATCTCATCAAGAAGGAGTTCGAGTTTATGCCTGGCGGAACCATCGCCTTCGGTGGCAACCCATACAACGCCCCACTCAACCTGCGGGCTAAATATACCGTAAACGGAGTGCCGCTGAGCGACCTGCGCATAGGCCGTTCGTTCTCGGGCAACAACATCCGCGTAGACTGCCTGATGGACATCACCGGCACGCCTCAATCGCCTAAGGTAGATTTCTCTATGGACCTGCCTACGGTTAACAGCGATGCGAAGCAGATGATCTACTCTATCATCAATTCGCAGGAAGAGATGAACCAGCAGGTGCTCTATCTCTTGGGCATCGGCCGGTTCTACGCCCAGACCAACAACAACCAGGTGAGCGAGGATGGCGAACAGCAGAGTCAGACTTCGCTGGCGATGCAGAGCCTGCTGAGCGGCACCATCTCGCAGCAGCTGAACACCGTACTTTCCAACGTGGTAAAGAGCAACAACTGGAATTTCGGTGCCAACATATCTACGGGCGATGAAGGTTTCAACAATGCCGAATATGAGGGCATTCTGAGTGGCAAGCTGCTCAACAACCGGTTACTCTTCAATGGCCAGTTCGGTTATCGCGACAATCCGAATGCCACGCAGAGTTTCATCGGTGATTTTGACCTCCGCTACCTCATCTTCCCTAACGGCAATCTCGCCATACGCATGTACAATCAGACCAACGACCGCTATTTTACGCGCAACAGTCTGAACACGCAGGGTCTCGGTCTCATCATGAAGAAAGACTTCAACGGCTGGCGCGATTTCTTCGGCATCAAAAAGAAGAAGAAGAAAAAGAAATAAAAGCCAAAAAGAGGGTGTGTCATAACCAGATGACTCACCCTCTTTTTTATTTTCAGATAACCGTCGCCTAATATGAGTCCAGTTAAGATTGTGTACGAACTCGTACACTTTTTCAAAATCAGGAAACAGAATATAGAAATTCCGATAATGTTAGAGATTGTTGAATGTTGAGTGGTCTATATGCCACGATGAAAAGGTGGCGTATAGACCCTTGATTATAGGATGATATTCGTAATCTACATCTCCGCTTTCTGTTTTTTATGAGTTGTTCTGATTCATGATGATATCTAAAGGCAGCTGGGTAGCCTTGGCAACCTGTTCGGCTGAAAGTCCCATTGCCAGCATATTCTTAGCTATTAAGCAAATTCCCCCATCCTGCTTTTGATGGCAGGATGGGGGAATTCTTATCTGTTACCTCTAAGATAATATCTTATTTCAATTTTTCTATCTGTTCCTGGGTAAGACCGGAATACTTCATAATCAGATTGAGGTCAACGCCATCAGCAAGCATATTTCTGGCAATATCAAGGGCTTTCTGGTTCATGCCTTTCTCCATACCTTCAGCTATACCTTCACGCTTAGCAGTGTCTACGGAATTCTTGATGTCGCGATATGCCATCTTGCTGGTCTCGTACTCCCTCATTTCCTGAGGAGTAAACTTGGCTATCTCGGCTTCCTCGAAGAGGCGGTCGAAGACTTTGTCGCACAGCTCCTTCGGACGCTGGGTAAGCTTATAGAGGTTCTTCAGTGCATAGAGCCACTTCTCGTAGAGCGTATCCAGTTCTTCCAGGGGTTTGTTGAACTTGGAAATCTCTACATAGATATATTCGAGCTTGTCGTAAAATACTTTGTGGGTAGCTGTGTCGCACAACTGCACATGATGGCGGATTTTCTCCTTGTCGAAGGCGTCCTCGTTCATGCTGAAGTTGAGCAGGGCTACGGTATAGACATGATTGAGTCTGAAATCCCAGTCATTCCCCTTAGGTGCCTGCTCACGGATAGGAAAGGTTGAGTAGAAAAGGGCACGATCCTTGAAATACGTCTGGTAGGCATTCTGCATTTCTACGATGAACTTCTCGCCGTTTTCGCCCTCGCAATATACATCAAAGATGGCTCTTCGGTCGGTATATACATCTCCCACGTGCTCCGGGTTCAGATACGACACGTCCTTCACAACCTGTCTGCCATTAAACAAGCTGTTGAGGAAGCAAATGAGCAAATCCTTGTTCATTGCTGTTCCAAAAATTCGCTTGAAACCGAAGTCGGTCAGCAAGCTGATGTATCTTTCTTCTACCTGCTTCATAATCTTCTGTTTTAAAAATCCATGCCGCAAAGGGCGACTCTAGTTAAAAGAATGATAAAACCTTTTCTAATTTAATAATTGCTTGGCAGAAACTTCTACTACCCCGCCATTTCCGTCACTAATGACAACAGGACGATTGTATAAAGCCTTTTCTACCAACATATCATGCTGAGCTTCAACTAAGCCTGATTCAACTTTGTTGATAAAGCCCTCAATCTCACTTTCACTCATAATCCTTAATTATTTTAAATTTAACAATATCCTTAATCTTTGTTGGAATAAGATCTGGTTGCTAAAGTAGTTTTAAATTCTTTGGATGCAAATATACTGCAAAATCTTGATAACGCCAAATATTTGAATGAAATTAACATCATTATTGGCCAAATAACTGAACTTCGCATATCAGGTAGTTAAAGGAGTTAAGGAAGTTAAGGAGTTAAGACGTATGTCTTGCAGCTTAAAAAACTACGCCAAAAAGACTGTTGTCTTAACTCCTAGCGAACGTAGGGAGCGATAACTCATTTAACTTCTTTAACTCATTTAACGATTTAACTCCTTTACCTCCTGAACCTGCGAAACCTGAATCTAATATGCGAAACTTCAAGTTTTCTGCGTTAATATTTGTTTAAAAATCAG
>CATXJC010000065.1 GCA_958369755.1 uncultured Prevotella sp. | reverse complement strand
GAGTCTACCTTATTATAATAAGCAGACTCAATCATAAATGAAAACGACCGCTCACCTCAATATGGGGAGAGCGTTTTTTTTTGTTTCTACCTAAAATCCGGTCATGAAGGGTCAAAGTCATTAAGGGTCATTATCATTTTCAAATCCCCTTAAATTCGGTCATTAAGGTCACGGTCATTTTCGGTCATTAAGGATTTTGGGGGTGCAAAATGCGAATACACTGTGTGCGCAATTGAATTGGGATGCAACAGACGACGTAAAGGAAGTTGCCAAGCAAATGGAAAAAGAAGAGGTTGTTGCTCAGGAAGAAGAGCAACGTTACCATCGAGGACGATAATTCATCCCATTCAATTAAAGACAGCCACTATGTTGGCTGTCTTTTTTGTTAAGAGGTAATTTCTAATTACTAATGGTTATCTTCGTTTTTATATTATTTCGAAGATTATTCATATTTGTGGGTAATTGCTATGATAAAAGCTAGCAAATAGTTTATTTTCCCCAAATTATCTAACGTCTTACTAATATGGTTTGGAATGTTATAGTAAAACAAGAAACCCGCTGAGATTTAGCATAAACGCTAAAAACAGTGGGTTTACTTAATTCTTTCAAATCATAATAGAAGTGAGATACTATCCTTTTTCCTATAGTCCCGATCTTGTACTTCACTTATCTATGATTGTGTACGTTCATTTAAGTTTTCTTGAACTATTTTCTTTATTTTGATTATGGCAAATGCAACTCGATCTACTTTGTCAAGGGAATTCTCCTGCTCAACATCCCAAGGCTGACTAGTATCTTGATGATAATAGATAAAGCCTGTACCAGTTGTACCTATAGATGCAATAGGTTTCAGAATATTCAAATCATCCCCATAATTTTCTAATCTAATAATTTCATTACCATCTTTGTCGCGCAACTTATCTGACAAATTCTGATATATTACATTCAAGAAAGGATTCCAGTGCTGTCCGTTGAACTGATGCTTATTAAGCGTAGTACAAATGTAATCATTCGAATCGTCCCATGTCAGTTCTCCATCAGCACCTCGTAACATATCTGGATATTTTACAAAGTAATATCGCCAATCGAAAATCTGTTTTTCTTCCTTTTCCGAAAGGTATTTATTGATTATAATATCCAAACTCTCCCCATTTTTAATTCTTTGAAGAAGCATACGCAGAACAGCCATTGTTTTTTCAAAATTATTTCTATTACGGCTTTTATGCAATAGTTGTGACCAAGTAGATCTGTTATGATTTCCCATATAGTAGCGATTGGAATCAGTCTGCATATAATTATCAATAGCCAACATCGCACGGTGTATTTTAACAAATTCTGGCGTGCTATCAAACAAAGAAACAAATGTATCAACCAAACCAAGATTATCATATCCCAATCCAGACGCATAGCCATAAATTAAAGGATGATCCTCAAATTTATGAAGGTTTTCTATATCTATTTCCTGTTTTTTCTCTTTCTTCTCGATTTCTTCGTCTATTTGAATGCCATTAAACTTGTGGGAAAGTTCCTTGTTTATAACACCTGCCAACATCAAGTCTTTTACTTCACAAAGCAAATCTTTCATATAATCAGCATCACCACGAATTTCACCTGAATTAGAATTCCAAATAAGATTTCTCAATGTACGAAGACGATCAATAAATTCATCTTCTTTTATTGCATCCTTGTTAATCAGGTAGGTTATTATGCCATAAAGAAACAAAAAATCACTATATGAAAAATTGTTATTTACCTGATAGAGTTTCACACATGCATGAAAGAAGTTCTGAGTATCGAGGTATTCGTAAACACTCTTAAATGTAGTAACCTTACCTTTCTCATAAGTAAATCCGGAAAGATATTTCGCAAAGAAATTGTCTATCGATCCATAATCTTTCATAACCCTATACCAGCAGTCAAAAGCATCTTCAAGATATTTGCGATTGGCAACTGCATTAGGCGAGTCGCTATATATCAGTTTAATTAGCTCAAACTCATCGTTAGACTTCTTGATACCTTGTTATAGCAAAGGATATGGCTTACATAAAAGAAATACTTCATGAACTCATTGTCAACGATGTCATCTTGATTACGATATGGAAAGAAAGTATCTGCCCATTCTACATCAAATTTATGATTTACCGTTCTTGCCTCATCAGAGTCTTTTTCGTACAGATCTTCATACTCAGCCTTAAAATGTTCGAACGCTGTCAATTTTTTTCCTCTAGAGTTCATCTTGATATACAACTCATCAGAAAGTCCATTTTCTGATAAGGGGAGGAAATAAAAGACTATACGCGCCTTCTCCCCTGTCAAGATTTCCCAAAGATTAGCTATGTTGCCAAATTTATCATTGATGGAATCAAGCATTACAAGCATACCTATTACTGTGGGGTCATTTAGCCATTCACCCATGAACCAGTTTTGGTCAACCAATTGGTCGTGAAACGATAAAGACCAATCAGGGACATATTGCAAAAGATGTGAGCAAAAGTCTCGCGAACTAGGACGGATGTCATAAGTGAAGTTGTTTAGAAACTCGTAATTACTTGCTTCTACAACACCTTTCTTTGCAGCATACCAATGCAGTAAATATAAAGTAGTTAAACGTTGTTGACCATCTAGTGGGGTCACAATTATTTTCTCCAGTTTATTTGCTGTAGTAGTGCTCCAGACCAGTTCCTTTTCTCCATAGATAAAGTCCATTTTCATCACATCGTTATCATCTTCTGATTTTACGAGATATGACTTAATAGCATCTAAGAATCTATTTCTCACACGGGTGACATCATCTGTGGTACGCCCCTGTGCATAATCTCTCTGCACCATGGGGATAACCACATGATATTGTTCAAGAAAAGACTTGAAACTAAAAGGTTTACTTTCCTTATTTTCTGTTACCATAATTTATTCTGTTCCTTATAAGTTTAATTTCTTTGTTGCTATTTTTCTCTTTATAGTCGTATAAGACATTATTCATAGCACTTATATAACCTTTTCTATCTTCTTCAGACCAGAAATGCAGCTTCGTATCTGAGGAAGAATAGTACTTCATAAAGACGTTTCGAGTACATACAGGAATATACTCTCCAGCTTTATCCATAGCAATAATCTTCATGCGTTTAACATCGAAAGTGGAATTGTTAAGAGCCGCATTCTCACCAACGGTCAATAATGCCATATTTGACAAGGTGTGCATCTGCGACTTGTCATCACCATCTGACAGAATATTGATCACTGCAGGAGCTACTGCGTTGAACTCATCCCTTATAGAACCTTTATACCCATTTTCATTAACATGGGTAATAACAGTGTTCATCTTATCAATAACCTCTTCAATTTGTTTTTTATCGTCAGAACTAACTTCCAAGCCTTCAAGAGATTTTTTGTGAATTTCAAGCCATTCCTTCCATTCTTGGTTTGTTTTCAGGCTCTCTGAATTTTGAGCATGGATATGTTCCAATGACCATGTTCCTTCGTTTTTATATCGATAAAATGGGAAACGGACATTCTCGTCTCCTTTTTGTCTGATAGTCTCAATATTAAACAGAAGAAGAACATACTGTATAAACTCGGAATGATCTTCATAATTAAGTTCTGCGTAGTCTATGTCTTCTCCGAAATCATTGTCTCCAACCTTAAATGCCATCTTCTCCCGTATCATATCAAGCACTCTAAGTTTAAAATCAGATTTCTTAATAGGATGATCTGTACTCATAGCTATGTCAAGAAGAGACTTCACGCTTGTGCCAGTAGCAACAAGAAATCCAATATGATGGAATAAGTCAAAACTATGATACCACTCTTTTAGCTGTTGCATGTATCGTTCTATCAGTTCCCAAGTATCATATCTATTGTCTGAATTCTTAAACCTCTCATAGAATCTGTTAAATGTATAGAAATTACTCTCGCCGTTCGGTTTCATTTCTATCATATCAAACAACAGCTCCATACGAATGGGATAATGATCAGACTTTTCATTGGTAATGAAAGTCCAGAATTTTTCGTTATGTAAATCTTTCTCCATTGAGTCCCAACCGAGAGCAATTTCATGCTGTTTTTTTTCCTCTATGCCATAAGGATTTCCTGCATATCGACCTTCGGAATCCTTTTTGCCACGGCTAAGAAATAATGCCTTTACGAGTTCTGCATTGGTGAGATTTATTTTACCTATATTCAGACGTGTGAATATATTTACACTATCTTCATCGTCATCTACTTCATACCAGATAATTGTGACATAGTTTTGCAGTTTATCGGCAAAACTCATCATCTTAGACTTTTCACCATTAAACCACGTTTTAACTATACTATATGATTTCTTGATAAACAACTCATCAATATTGTTAGAAGGTAAAGAAAGATCAATTTCATCAATTGTTTCAAGCAATTCCTTACTTCCGATATGCCCATTTTCGCTCTTTCGTGTAGCGTATTCTATGCTAAATTTTATATCAACGTAGGCATTCAGATACTTCATAATCAAATAGAGAGTTGTCAGGCGTTGCTGCCCGTCAATCAGTTCATAAGTATCATTCACGTTTTTCACAACAACAGGCTGGAGACAATACTTTTGACCATCAGGAATTTCGTTGATATCTTCAAGAAGATATTCAACTTCATCTTTTCCCCAACGATAGCCTCTCTGATATGCCTCTATTGTGAATTTACCAGTTATTTCGCTTATGATTTTTTCTTCTAAATTCATTATTTTTCCGATTATATATTCTTCCGATTAAACCAATTGTACCGCTGAATGGAATGAAGGATATTGAAGCATGTTTCATTTACTTTATTCCTATCGCTCTATGGCATTACCTATTTTATTGCCATCAGCATTCTTCCAGTCATCCCAGCCATTACTTGGTCGGCCGAGTATTATTCCACTTGCACCACTTGGACTGCCCATAGGGACATCGTGCTGAAGGCTGATCTGCCCATTTCCCGTTTTGCAATGTTCATCAATGAAACTCTGACGTGATGCAACAGATTTGAAACTTGGAATCACCTAGCAGAATATAAAAAGCAGGTTGACCTGCTATGTCTGCTATATCGTTGGCTACATTAATTTTATCACATGGAATAACGTAGAGGTGACAAGTAGAGTTTGCCCCATATAGATATTCCTAACTCCTGGTAGAGTTTCATCCATCAGTTCTGTGTGGATGGTGAAGGTATTCTTTGCTTTCATAACTTTGGCTCGACTCTTATAAGTTCTGTATAGTTTACTTCCAGTAACTCTGCAATTTTCATCAATGTTTCAAGTGATGGCTATGAAGAGTTTGTACACCATATACGAACTGTAGCGGCATTAACTCCTAAGGTAGAAGCAAGCCATTTATTGGTTTTCTTCTTCTCTGCCAACATAACCTTTATACGATTCAAATCTTTTTTACTTTCCATAAATATATATGTTTTATGGCTACAAATTTAATGAATATTCTTTAAAGATGATGCGTTTTTGCGCAATTTTTATAAAAGATTATACTTAATTTATTGCTTTATTTTCATTTTATTTACCCATACCATCCAATAATGATAGTACAGCTGACTAAACTTTATTGAAAATGCGAATACACTGTGTGCGCAATTGGTCACCCAAAGTTTCACTTAAAAACCTGCTTAATGAAAACGCTTTTGAAAACAGACAAAAAAATACGCTAACAAACTAAAATACAGTAGAAAAAAAATAGCCCTACCAATTTCGTTTGCAATTCTGCTTGCAG
This sequence comes from uncultured Prevotella sp., assembly GCA_958369755.1. Taxonomy (GTDB): domain Bacteria; phylum Bacteroidota; class Bacteroidia; order Bacteroidales; family Bacteroidaceae; genus Prevotella. Next base: position 2,274 of record CATXJC010000065.1, on the reverse strand, counting down.
TTCCGTTTGCAGTTTTCATTTCCAAACGAAATTTGCAAACAGAAAAATACAAATATCAGGGATAAATGTCACTCAACAACACGTTTTAGACAGATATGACCAACATATAATGGTTTTGATTCGTTTTTGGATTAAACAAGGAAAAGTATCATATAATGTTCTTTTTATGAAAAATTATAATTTCGTGAGATTTTATTTTGGTAAGGAGAGGTGTCACTTGCAAAGTGAGGTAAAGAGAAATTATGTAATGGCACCCAAGATGGCACTCAAAGTGGCACCCAAGAATAAATTACTGACATCCAGTACAATTCCGTATCTTCCTAAAACAAGATTAGGGAGTTTACTCATCACGAGCAAACTCCCCTTGGTGTATATGTGTACATATATTCATAAATCCGGTCATTAAGGTCATTAAGGATTTCAGATTATCAAAATATCCCTCTATCTTATAAAATAAGGTTAAATCAAGTTCGCCCTGCAAACAAAATCCATCCATAAAATCACTTTTCTGAATATTTTTTGTATTTTTGCAGAAATAAAATGCGCCAACATGGGGTTTGAGCATGGCTTATCCTCCTAAATTATAGGCGCATCATTATCAAATGATTAGAGCATGAAGAAAATACTTTTCCTACACGGATTCTTCGCCACGGGCAGCTGTCCGATGGCGAGAGCCTTGAAAGAGGCGTTTGAGGGGACGGCGGTGGTGCTGACTCCCGACCTCCCTTTGCACCCCAAGGAGGCACTGAAGGAGATTCGCTCCATCATCGACCGGGAGCAGCCCGACTTGCTTCTGGGCAACAGTTGCGGCTCTTTCCTCGCCCAGATGCTGGCTCCGGTGGTGGGCATTCCTGCCCTGCTGGGCAATCCGTATTTCATGATGACGGAGTTTCTGAAGGAGCGAATCGGCGAGCATGAATACAAGGCGCCGAGAAGGGACGGCAATCAGCGGCTGGTGATTGACGAGGCGCTGATAGAGGAGTTTGCAGAACTGGAAGCCGTGCAGTTTGACCATTGCAACCCCTATTATAAGGATCGTGTGTGGGGACTTTTTGGTGAACAGGACACCCTGGCTCACTTCTCCCCTCTCTTCCTAGAGCATTACAACCAAGCCTTCCATTTCCCTGGGGGTCACACGCCTACTGAGCAGGAGGTAAAGACCTGGTACGCTCCCCTCGCCCAGAAAATGCTGATGGAGTTTTCGGCAAAGGAAGAAAGATATTTCCAGCACTTCAAGGGCGGCAAATACAAATTCATCCATTCTGCCTTCGACTCCGAGACTCAGGAGCGCATGGTGGTTTATCAGGCTCTCTATGGAGACCAAGCCTATTGGGTAAGACCGGAAGATATGTTCTTCGGGAAAGTTACGAGGGATGGCAGAACTTTTAATCGTTTCACGGAAATAGACAGATAATTATGGAGACATTCAATGACGTAATCAATAGTGACCAGCTTGTTCTGGTCGATTTCTTTGCTACATGGTGCCAACCTTGCAAGGCGATGCACCCCATTCTGCAGCAGGTGAAGAGTGTATTGGACGACCGCATCCGAATCATCAAGGTGGATGTAGATAAGTACGGCGTAACAGCAAGCCAATACCGCATCCAATCCGTGCCTACGCTGATGCTTTTCAGAAACGGAGAAGTATTGTGGCGCACAAGCGGTGTGGTAGATAAAGCCGAACTTCTGGCTACGCTTGATCCATTCTTGATATAACAGATGAAAAGAATAAAGGAGTAAAATAGGAAAATGAGCATGAATACATTACATAGTTACCTCGCCTACTATCTCCTTGCTATCAATGCAGTTGCATTCATCGTGTACGGCATTGATAAGTACAAGGCAAAGAAAGCCAAATGGCGCATTCCGGAAGTAACGCTTTTATTGCTGGCTGTCATTGGAGGAAGCATCGGGGCATGGATGGGAATGAAAGTCTGGCACCATAAGACGATGCACAAGAAATTCAAATACGGCATTCCTGCCATTCTGCTGATACAGATTGCGCTGATGGCGTATTTGCACATGAATCTTTGGAAACAAATAGTTTGAAGAAAATTATGGCAATGACAATTGATACAACAAACCTCTGCTCGCATCTTCAAAAAAAGTTGTTTGAACCTGAGGGCGTATATTATCCTATCTGGCAAGCCATGCAGAACGATAAGGAGTTGACAGCCATAGTTCGCTCACGACAGCTTCATATTTATCGTAATGGTAAAAAGATTCTCATTCTCGCTGGCAAGGCTCAGCCGAAGATTATCAGAGAGGACAAAC
>CATXJC010000064.1 GCA_958369755.1 uncultured Prevotella sp. | reverse complement strand
GGCGTATATACTCATTCATCTGCAAAATTACTAAATAAATAATGAAAAAATGATGTGTGATAAGTGAAAAGTGGATGGGTGCAAAAATATAACTTTTGTAAGTTGTTGATAATGAGAAGTATAATGAGCGATGTGCGTTATTGAAAAGTGGCAGAGTGTGAACACTGAAATATACTGATATAACGTTTCAGGGGTGTTCTAGCCTCATTTTCTCCATTTTACCCCATCCACTTTCGTATAGTTATTAAAAAATAGATAAGTATCTGAAAACTAACGATATAAGTTGCTTGAAGCAAGTATTTTTCCCACTTATCTGTTGAAGGGGCTAGGAATTATCAAAAAATCATATTATATTTGCAAACGAAAACACGGCTTAACGCATTTTAGGAAATGCACAGCCGCACAGTCTTAAACATTATTATAATAGAGTGAACTAACAAACAGATATTTTTCTAAACTAATAATCGAATATGAAAACAAAAAGTCTATTGCTGGCGACTGCATTATTGATGTCGACGTCAGCGCTCGCACAGAAAAACACCTTCAAGGGTGTCGTGTTGGATGACCTGGGTGAACCCGTTATCGGAGCCACCGTACAGGTTAAAGGCGTCAAGGGTGCCGGTGCAATTACCGACCTTGATGGTAACTTTGTCATTGATGCAGATGCTAACCAGACCTTGGTTATCACCTACATTGGCTACAAGGATGCAGAGATTCGTCCTTCAGCCAACATGAAGATTACTCTGAAACAAGACGACAAGGCTTTGGACGAAGTGGTTGTTGTAGGTTACGGTGTTCAGAAGAAGAGCGTGGTAACTGCAGCTATCGCTAAAGTGAGCACCGAAGATTTGGCAGGCAAGAGCCCAGTGCGTGTTGATAACGCATTGAAGGGTCTGGCTGCCGGTGTCAACGTAACCTCTTCTTCAGGACAGCCTGGTGCATCTCCTAAAGTCCGTATTCGCGGTACAGGTACTATCAGCAATTCAGATCCTCTCTACATCGTAGACGGCATGCCTATCGAGGGTGGTCTCGACTATCTCAACCCTAGTGATATCGAGAGTATCGAGGTGTTGAAGGATGCTGCTTCGGGTGCTATCTATGGTGCCCGTGCTGCCAACGGTGTAATTCTCGTAACCACCAAGAAGGGTAAGATAGGAAAGGCACAGATCAACTATAACTTCTCTTACGGTTGGCAAAGCGCATGGAAGAAGCGTGATGTAACAAGCGCCACTGACTACGCCATCCTTCAGAACGAGCGTGCAGTGAATGGTGGTCAGGCTCCTATCTATGCTGATCCATACAAACTGACTGACTCTAATGGCAATCCTATCAATGGATTTGGTACTGATTGGCAGGACTTGGTATTCAACGACAATGCCCCTGTACAGAACCATGAGGTAAGCATCAGTGGTGCATCCGATAAGATCAACTACTACCTCTCCATGGGCTACTACAAGCAGGAAGGTATCGTAGGTGGTAACTACGGACAGAGCAACTATGAGCGTCTCTCTATGCGTAGCAACAACATTTATAATGTATTGGATGCCAGCAAGGATCGCAACTTCCTCAACAAGCTCGATGTAACCGTCAACATGGCTTACACCCGTGTAAAGAGTACAGGTATCGATGCTAATAGTAATGGCTCAGTATTGGGTAGTGCCCTCTATCTTGCTCCAACATTGGCTCCTACGGTAACCAATAGCAATGTGGCGAAGAAGTATTATAATACCTACGAGGATCCTAATACATACGATGCAGATGGTAATATTACAGGTACTCGTGATACTTACGAGCTTCTTCGTGATGCCAATGGCAACTATTATACCATCCCAGGTATGGGAGGTACCTATCAGGAGATGAACAACCCTCTTGCCATGATGGCGCGCCCAGCAGCTAAGAACTGGTCACATAAGTTTGTGCCTAAGTTCTCTATCGACCTTCAGCTCTGGGATAACTTGAAGTATCATTTCACTTATAGTGCAGACCTCAGCTTCTGGGGTTCAGATAGCTACACCGCATCCAAGTATTACCTCTCTGGTAACGTCAAGGCTGAGCATACCCAGGCTAACAAGAGTTCTGAAAAGGGCATCAACTGGCAGGTGGAGAATACCCTGACCTATGACAAAACCATAGGCAAACATAGCTTTGCTGTTGTGCTGGGCCAGAGTGCGATGAAGAACAAGAGCGACTATCTGAAAGGTAGCCGTTGGAACCTTGTGAATGTAAACAAGCCTTCTATCGACTATGCTACTGGTAAATATAGCCAGACCATCGTGAAGGATGCTGAAGGTAACATCATCTCTGTAGGTGCTCCAACCATCGAGCATGCTGTATCAGGTGGCAATAATGTAGTGCATGCTATATCTTCTCTCTTCGGTCGATTGAGCTATAACTATGATGAGAAGTACATGCTTCAGGCTACAATCCGCCGAGATGGTTCAAGCCGTTTCGGACCATCTCATAAATATGGTACCTTCCCATCTGCCTCTATCGGATGGAATATTATGAACGAGAAATTCATGGAAAGTACTCGCGATTGGTTGAGCAACTTGAAGTTCCGTGCCAGCTGGGGTAAGAATGGTAATGATAACATCGGTGACTTCCGTTATACCGTATTGACCGCTATGGGCAACAACGTGCTCTTCGGAAAGAATGCAGTCAAGTTTAATGGTTCTAAGGCGAATGCCACAGCCAATGAAGACTTGAAGTGGGAGGAGAGTGAGCAGACTGATATCGGTTTCGACTTCGGTTTCTTCGGCAGTGCGCTGATATTCTCAGCTGACTATTATGTAAAGAAGACCAACGGTATGTTGATTACTATGCCTATCCCAAGCTACGTAGGTGAGACCAAGCCAATCGGTAACGTGGGTGACATGAAGAACTCAGGTCTTGAGTTTGAGCTCGGCTATAAGTGGCACATCTCTGATGCTCGCTTCAATGCCAAGGCTAATGTTACCTATCTGCACAATGAGTTGACCAACCTCGGTAATGATACAGGTTACATCGACCTCGATGGCTTCCTGGGTATCTCTGGTGGTGGCACTCGTGGATCTAACGGTCAGCCTTTCCCATACTTCTATGGTTATAAGACAGCTGGTGTGTTCCAGAATATGGCAGAGGTTCAGGCTTACGTCAACAAGGATGGCAATATGATTATGCCAGATGCCAAGCCAGGTGATGTACGTTTCGTAGATGTTAATGGCGATGGTGAGATTTCTCCAGACGACCGCACCAATATTGGTAATGGTACACCAAAGTGGACCTTCGGTTTCAACTTCAATGCAGAGTGGAAGGGCTTCGACCTCAACCTCTTCTTGCAGGGCGTAACGGGTAATAAGGTATTTGATGCAACCTATCGTACAGATGTGTTCTCTGGCAACTTCCCTACTTGGATGCTCAATCGATGGACTGGCGAGGGTACCTCCAATAAGTATCCTATCCTGAAGAATGGCGATGCTACCAACTGGCAGGTTTCTGACCTCTATCTTTGCGATGGCTCTTACTTGAGATTGAAGAACATCTCTTTGGGTTACACCTTGCCAAAGCAGCTTACACAGAAGTTGTCTATCAGTCACTTGCGTTTCTACGTGATGGCAGAGAACCTGATTACCTGGACCAAGTATTGGGGCTTCGACCCTGAAATCTCATCAGGTGGAACTTCTCTCGGTGTAGACTATGGTGTATATCCACAGGCTCGCACCTACACCATCGGCGTAAACCTTTCATTCTAAAATAAGAACCTTTAAAATAAAGACTATTATGAAGACAATAAAATATATAGCTTTAGGAGTGTTGGCAACCAGTATGACACTGGCAAACACATCTTGCAGCGACAGCTTCCTAGAGGTGGAGAACCCATCAGGTGAAAACCTCGAAGAATATTATACCACAGATGCCCATATCAATGAGGCTCTGAATGCGGCTTACGATCCTATCCACTGGCCAGACTGGGGATTGGGACAGTATAATGCTCTCAATATCGATGCCGAGATAATGGGCGATAACTTCTGGGTAGGCGGTTCTAACAAAACCGATCAACAGCACTGGCACATGCTTGCCAACTATGAGGCAAATGCCAGCAATACCCTTAGCTCACTTTGGACAGTGGACTACTCAGGCATCAAGCGTTGTAATGACCTCTTGAAGTATTTGGGCTGGGCAGAGGCAAACTTGACCGAGAAAAACAGGGCATCTTATGAGATGCAGGGTAGAGCCCTCCGTGTATATTTCTACAATAACTTGTGGCACTACTTCGGCAATATTCCTTTCTATCTGGAGAACTTGTCTGCTCCTTACACAGCCCCACAGCTCAAGGCTGATGAAGTATATGACAAATTGATAGTAGAGCTTGAGGCTGTAATTGACTCCAAGGTCCTGCCAATGCGTTGGGACGATGCCAACTGTGGAAGAATGTCGCAGGCCATGTGCTATATGATGTATGCCGAGATGGTGATGTATCAGAATGACAAGACTCGCTATCCTAAGGCTCTCCAGTATATGCAGGAGCTCATCGCCGACAAGAGTGACTATGATATAGTAGACGATTACGCCTCTATTTGGAAAGAGAGCGGCGAATGGTGCAAGGAGAGCATCTGGGAAGTAAACTATGAGGATGGTAACAACGAGCGTGGTTGGGATTCACCATTGGCTATTGGTGGTACAATATTGCCTACCTTGATTTCTCCAAACTCTTGGCCTGGTGGCGATGGTTGGAACCAAGGCGGTGACGGTTGGGGATTCCTACCTGTTCGTACCGAAACCTATGCTCTGTTTGCTGACAACGACAAGCGCCGTGATGCTACTGTATGGGACTGTCGTGGCGTGAAATATACCAAACGTTATGAGGATACTGGTCTTTGGCTGGCCAAGTATCGTCCGTTTACAGAGAACAATGCTGACGCAGGTTTCGATAATAACCTTAACTATAATAACAATCTCCGTGTATATCGATTGGCTGAGGCTTACCTCAATGCTGCAGAGCTTTTGTTGGAGACAGGTGGCGATGCTAATCAGGCTAAGGATTATGTGAATAAGATTCGCAACCGTGCAGGAATCGCAGAGCTTGGAGCCGTAACTCTGGATGATGTTATCAATGAGCGCCGCTTGGAGTTTGTAGGTGAGGGTAAGCGTTACTTCGACCTCGTTCGTACAGGCAAGGCTGCTACCGTGTTGGTACCAGACAGCTACGGCTATCGCACCAACTCCTGGACAGAATCCAAGAAGTATGTTCCTATCGCTCAGGCAGAGCTTGACTCTGATCCTGCTTTGGTTCAGAATAATTATTAAAACTTATTAAGGTAGAGGAACAATAGTTTCCTCTACCACCTAATAAAATATTAACTTTAAGATTTCAGCAATATGAAAAAGATATTTCGAAATATGGCTTATGCTCTTCTGGGTGGATTGATGCTCAGCGCATGTTCTGCAGAGGAGTTCTCTGGTGCCAACGGTGAGTTGCCTAATGTAGCCGACTTTGCCGACAACTTCAAGATTGATGTAGACCAAGAGACCAACACAGCCAACTTTTCTTTTGGTGGTGCAGAGGGAGTAAGCCCGGTATGGGTGATAGATGGTGCCTATTCTTCTGCTTTCAACCTCTCTAAGTATTATCGCAAGAAGGGTACTTACGATGTGGAGTGCTTTGTGAAGAACCGTAATGGTATTAGCAAGGAGAGCGTCAAGAAGCATTTCACGGTGGAGAAAACCAAGATGAATGGCTTCGCAGGTTTCGTAGAGGACAGCGAGTTTAATCTCTTCAAGAGAATTACCTTCCCTGAAAAACCTTCTGCTGGCTATTATGCTCCAGGATGGACCCAAATTGCTGACCCGGTTTGTAGCTACAGCAAGGGATGCTATACATTGAAGCTCCCTAAGGCAACTACCGAACGTTGGCAAGCTCAGGTTCCTTTCAAAAACCTAGGTATCTCTACTAGCGCAGATAAGCATTATGACTTCTCTTGCATCATTACATCTGCCAAGGGACATAATGCCGTTAAAGTGAAACTTTGTGATTCTGGAGAAGGTGGTGACAATATCATCCTTTTCGATTCCAAGGATGCAAATACAAAATTGGAAGCAGGTGAGCCTAAGTGTATTTATGGTTCAGACCTCGAAGGCAAGGACATCAATAATTTGAAGATTGTATTCGACTTTGGTGGTAATGCTGCTGATGACGAAATCATGATAGAGAGCCTGGTACTGAAAGATCATGCCAACGATGATGGTACTGTGGTTCCTGTAGAATTGAAGGTGCCATTCGACTACAATACAGCGGGTAACCTTTGGAAGGATATTGATGCCAACAAGTCATTTACTGAGGAAACTTGGTATGGTGATGCTTCTTGGGCACAGATTGATGTAACTCCTGTTATCAAGCATGAGGGAAGCAAGCACATCATTATCGTGCCTTGTGAAACTCCTGCTGAGCTATGGCACGCACAGTGGAAAATGCTTGGTATTCCTGTATCTGCCAAAGCTGATAGCAAGATTGATTTCTCTTGCAAGGTTACCACTTCTGCTCCATTGCCAATGAGGACATTGAAGCTTTGTGATGACGCTAATGATGGAAACCTCTTCTTCCAGGAGTCTACTGATGTTAAAGGCGAATACGTCTTCCGTTATGAGAACCAACCAAACAGTACGAAAGAAGCTGATGGCGGTCCTCAGGATATGAGCAAGATGAAACTCGTCATCGACCTTGCTGGTGCTCCTAAGGATGCCGAGGTAACCATCAGCGACATTGTTTTGATTGTGAAATAGGCTTTAGGTTTTATAGGTTTATATAGAATTATACAGGAGCTGCTCCTATAAATAAGTAAGTAGGAGTGGCTCCCTTTCTAAATTTTAAATGACATGAAATTCTTGAAAATATTTTCCTTCCTCCTTTCGTTCATGCTGCTTTCTTGCAGCAGTAGTTCGTCTGACGTCAATGGAGAGATAACGATAGCCTGCTCTCCTACGAGCATCGATGTTCCTGCCAAAGGCGGTACTTATAAAATCATGGTAGTGGCTTCTGAAGGAGGCTGGGAGGCGAGAGCATCCTTCCCAGGAGAAGGTCCTACGACAAATGTATCCCCTTGGTTTAAAGTGAGTGCCAGTGGTAATAACAAAGCTATGGGTATGGTAACTGTAGATGTGGAAGAGAATAAATCGTCTGTAGCTCTTGACGGAAGTGTCGAGATTTCATTAGAGGATAAGAAGGTATCGGTGCCAGTGCATCAGGCTGGAAAACAGGTTACTCCTATTGAAGGAGGCGAAATGGTGATTCCGGAAGGTTACAGACTGGTCTGGAATGATGAGTTCAATGAAGGTTCTGAGCTGAATAGTACCGACTGGCGTCATGAGGTGCAGAAGTCGGGCTGGGTGAATAATGAGCTTCAGAATTATGCGAACGGCTCTGCTGATGGTAAGCGCGTAACAGAAATTGCAGATAACCGGCTTTACATCAACTGTTTCAAGGGCAGCAACGGCAAGATTTATTCGGGTCGCGTATATGCTCACGAACCCCAGGGCTGGCTTTACGGTATCTTCGAAGCTCGCATCAAATTGCCTAAAGGTAAAGGCACATGGCCTGCTTTCTGGATGATGCCTTGCAACAATGATTTCGGAGCAAATCCTTGGCCTAAATGTGGCGAGATTGATATTATGGAAGAGGTAGGCTTTAATCCTAACTATACTTCTTCGTCGCTCCATACTGAGAAGTTTAATCACGTGATGGGAACCCAGATTACCAAGGAGCGTCTGACTGTGGGTGCTGAAGACGGTTTCCACGTTTATCGCCTGGAGTGGACTCCTGATTATATCAAGACCTATGTGGATGGTAAAGAACTGCTCAATTTCAACAATGATGGTAAAAATGAAGTGGGTTCATGGCCTTTCAATAAACCATTCTATGTTATCCTCAACCTGGCTTGGGGCGGTGATTGGGGCGGCAAGAAGGGTGTTGACGAAAGCGCCCTCCCTGTTCAGATGGAAGTGGATTACGTGAGAGTATTCCAGAAAAAATAAGGCTTGATTTTTTTACTATATAAATAATAAGGTCTTAGGAGAAGTCGTATCTGCACTTACTCCTAAGACTTTTTCTTTTGTTCTTTTGCTCCGAATATCTGTCTTTTTCTTACTTACAATTTGCTCATTTCGAATAAAAGTTATAATTTTGCAGTTGAATTTCAAAA
>CATXJC010000063.1 GCA_958369755.1 uncultured Prevotella sp. | reverse complement strand
TTGCTGGCAATGGGACTTTCTGCCGAACAGGTTGCCAAAGCTACCCAGCTACCTTTGGAAATCATTAAGAATCTGAGCAATTCATAAAAAATATAATAGCTGAGATGTAGATTACGAATATCTCCATATAATCAAGGGTCTATACGCCACCTGTTTATCGTGGCATATAGACCCTTGTCGTTTTTTATTCATTTTATCCATCGTATTGAATAAAATCAGTACTTTTTTATTCAATACGAATGATTTTCAGCCATTTTCTCCCGCCATTCGGTAGGAGTACAACCAAAAGCGTTCTTTGTATATATGCAACAAGGCGCAACCTTCTCACGAAGACTGCGCCTCTAATAGTTTTCTTTTTTTGTTTAATTTTTAAGAGAGTATTAACATATATATATTTGTAAGTGTAAGTTTCTTACTCGATATATAAGGATTACTGCTCCTTGTGCAACTTAGCTCTTAGATGGGCTTAGAGTTCCATCTCGAGCATAGCGTAGTAAGCCTGTGGATAACCACCGTAAACGTATGACTTGAGAGCATTTGCCTTAGTCTGACCATCTACGAGCACTCTGCCTGGTGTGATATATACACCGAGCTCCTTCTTGTTGTTGGTCTTCTTTGTGCCGATGTAAGCCAAGCTATAGTTGTTCAAGCCGCTATAGAACTGAATCTGCACCTTCTTGCCATCAGCATTGGTGTAAGTGATGTCTTGAGTAGCAGTGATAAACAACTGCTGAGCTGCATTGTAAGGCAGCAACTTAATCTTTAAGTCCTGTGCAGGCAACTTCTCTACCTCAGCTTTCAGTGTGGCATCGCTGAAGTACTTTGCAAACTTGCTCACCTCTACCTGTCTAACAGTGAGCATACTGTCGCTAGGAGTTACATAGCAATAAGTGGTAACTGAATCCTTGTCAAACTTCTCTGCATCTGTAGTGCCTACGCTGCCAGGGAAGAGGATTCCACCATTGTGCATACCCTGAATCTGGCTGAAGAGAGCCTGAGACTCCTGAGGCGTTGGCCACTGGAAGCCATCGCTGTCGTCTGTATTACAAGAAGTGAATGCGAAAGCTGCAACGAAGGCAGCTACAATTGAGAATAATTTGATTTTTTTCATTTTGCTATTATGTTTTGATTCTTATTTTCTCATATTTCTCAGCCTAAATGTACCCCGATATGGTTGCTCGAGGCTCTTCAGTCCTTGTATAAAACAAGAAAAGGCGGGAAACTTGCATCACTTTTAGTTAATCTCTGTTAATGCTCTTCACTTGTCCATTTCATAGAGCACTTTTGCCAATGTATTGTAACCTCTGACTTTCAGTTCTTAGTTGTTTGAGCTTTTTACTGTGTTATGTCTAGGTTTGTCCTACATAGCGATGCAAAGTTAGTGTTTTATTTTGAAATGCGCAAGAAATTTATGATTTTCTTTCTCTTTTTCGCATAAAAATACTACTTTTGTGGAGATTTTAGGGATTATTCACCTAAAAGCGGAATGAATCGTGTAGACTCTGAATTTTACGGAAAATGAAATAATGATGAATATGATATGAAAAAGAAAGTAGGTACATTTAAGATTTGGCTGTTGGCGATAGCCGCAGTTGTGGCGTTTTCTGTCTTGCCGAAGGTTTCTTCGCTGGCAACAGAAGATCAGGCACTTGTTGTAAAGGAGGATAAGCAGGAGGCTGCTGATGCTGCGGGCTATGAACCGTCTGCAGAGAACAAGCAGGAAACTGCTGTAGAGAGTGCGAATCTGGAGGCGCAGGGCCTGGAGATTCCGGTATCTAAGGTTAAGGTATCTGAGACCATCAAGCATCGGTTGGCTTATACGGTATCTTATAATCATGATACGCGACAGCCGAATTGGGTAGCCTGGGCGCTGACGGGGGAGCATGCATCTGGTAAGTTGCCGCGCGGTAAGTTTGCTGATGATGAGGAGATGCCGGCACCCGTGGGTACTTTGGCGGATTATTATAACAGTGGTTTGGACAGGGGACACATGTGTCCGGCAGGCGATAACAAATGGAGCCAGCAGGCGATGGATGAATGTTTCCTGATGACCAATATGTGTCCGCAGAACCACAGTCTGAATGCGGGGGTATGGAACACGATAGAGCAGCAGTGCCGCAACTGGGCGAAGCAGTATGGTAAGGTTTATATTGTCTGCGGACCGATATTTCTGAATAAGCAGCATCGCAAGTTGGGCAAGAACAAGGTGGTAGTGCCTGATGCCTTCTTCAAAGTGGTTCTTCATACGGGCAAGAATCCGCAGGCCGTCGGCTTTATCTGCCGTAACCAGTCGCAGAAAGGCAGAAAGAAGACGGAATTCGTAAATTCAGTAGATGAAGTGGAGCGTATCACCGGCTATGATTTCTTCCCTCAGCTTCCGGATGATGTTGAGAAAAGGGTAGAGGCTAAGGCTGAAATGTTTTAAAAAGAAATTTCTGCAGTATCCAGTAATAGGATATAACAAAAAAAGGCTTTCCGTAATGGAAAGCCTTTTTCTTGAAGATCTGTGACTCGCATGGGGCTCGAACCCATGACCCCAACATTAAAAGTGTTGTGCTCTACCAGCTGAGCTAGCGAGTCAATCTTCTGCTTTATGTTTCAAAAGCGAGTGCAAAGGTACGGCAAAAATCTGAAATAACCAAATATTTTGCCATATTTTTACTGATTTTCTTCATTTTTATCCGAAATCGGGACATTTTTGCCCGTTTCTTCATGATATTGCGGCTTCTCCTTCGTTACATACCGCTGCCAGTAGGCTATGATGAGCGTTGTGAGCGGAAGGGCTACAATCAATCCCAGGAAGCCCAGAAGTGCACCCCAAACCGAGAGACTCAAGAGGAGAATGGCTGGGTTCAATCCCATCGCCTTACCCATGATCTTCGGGGTAACTACCATGTCGGTGATGACCTGCACCACACAGAACACCAGAACAGCCAGACCGAATACCAGCCAGAAGTTCTGACCTGTGTCGGCAGCCTTCAGCATGGCAAGGAATGCCGTAGGGATGAGGGCGAAGGTATGGAGATACGGAACCAGGTCCATGATGCCGATGAGAATGCCCAGACCTATCGCCATCGGGAAACCGATGATGGTAAAACCGATGCAGAACATGATGCCCATACAGAGCGCTACCAGTCCCTGACCACGGATATAGTTGTTGAGCTCGCGCTCCACATCCTTCATCAGCGCACTCCAGAACGGACGGTTCTTCTTAGGGAAGATTCTCACCCAGTTGGCTGTCAGCGTCTCATAATCGAGCAGGATGAAGAACATATATAATAAGGTAATCATCGATGCCACGATACTCATCAGTACCGTTGCCGTCTGACTGACTACCGAGAAGACCTTAGGCATGGTGGTCTTGATGGCATCGCTGAAGTCCTTGCTTTTCAGAAAATGCTCTATCTGTTCCTGATTGGCCTGCAGCCAGTCTTTGATCAGCGCCGTCAGGTTGTTGGTATGAGTCGTCTGATGCAGCCATCGTGTCAACACCTCACCGAGTTTGTCAAACTGGTCAATCATCGGAGGGATGATGAGCCACAGCACGCCTCCTATAACAGCGATAGCCGTTCCCATGGCGATGAGGATAGACAGCGCACGTATTCTGACGTGGAGTTTGTTTTCGATAAACTTCACGACCGGATAGAGCAGGTAAGCGAAAAACCATGCAATGAAGAATGGCAGCAGTACGCTGCTCAGATAATTGGTCATGTAGAGCACGGCCAGTACGATGAGGGTAACACCCGCCCATCTTATAAATTTATCAAATGTAATCTCCTTTCCCATAACTGTTCCTTTTGTTATAATTTTTCGTTAAGAATCGCCTTCTGGTAGCATTCCCTGCAGAGTGGCTCGTATTCATCTTTCTCGCCCAGGAGCACCCGTTTGTCGTTATTGACCAACCGGTGGCTCACATAGGCAACCGAACCGCACTTTACGCAGATGGCATGAACCTTGGTCACCTCGTCGGCGATGGCACAGAGAGCAGGAATCGGACCGAAGGGAACACCCTTGAAGTCCATATCCAGTCCAGCCACGATAACTCTCACGCCACGGTTGGCGAGTTCGTTGCAAACCTCCACGAGCCCATTGTCCAGGAACTGGGCTTCATCGATACCTACCACGTCGATATCAGAAGCCAATAGCAGTATCGATCCTGAGGACTCAATAGGAGTAGACCGGATAGAGTTCTGATCATGGCTCACTACATCTTCCTCGGAGTAACGAGTGTCAAGCGCCGGCTTAAAGATTTCCACCTTCTGCTTGGCGAACTTCGCACGCTTCATTCTTCGGATCAATTCCTCTGTTTTTCCGGAGAACATCGATCCGCACACCACTTCAATTCTTCCGGGACGGTGCGCCTCCCCAATTAGATTTTCTGTCATTTCGGGGGCAAAATTAATAATAAGGTTTTAAAAAATGCAAAGAAACGCGTTTTTTTTTTGCTATGAAAGATTAATTAACTACATTTGCGGTCAGTATGGGCACATTATACATCGTTCCGACTCCAGTTGGTAACATGGAGGACATGACAATGCGAGCCATTCGCATACTGAAAGAAGCGGATTTGGTACTCGCTGAGGACACTCGAACATCGAGTGTTCTGCTGAAGCATTTCGATATAAAAAATCGATTAGTGGCTCACCATAAGTTTAACGAACATGGCACATCTTCTGCCATCGTAGAGCGACTGAAGGGTGGCGAAACCATCGCCTTGATCAGCGATGCCGGAACACCGGGTATCAGCGATCCTGGTTTTTACCTCGCCCGCGAGGCTGCCAAGGCAGGCATCACGGTGCAGACTTTGCCTGGACCTACGGCATGCATACCGGCCATCGTTTCATCGGGTTTGCCATGCGACCGTTTCTGCTTCGAAGGATTCATTCCGCAGAAAAAGGGCAGACAGACCTATCTTGAATCATTGAAGGATGAGGTGCGCACCATGATTTTCTATGAGTCGCCTTATCGTGTGGTGAAAACCTTGCAGCAGTTTGCCGAGGTTTTCGGGGATGACAGACAGGTGAGCTGTTGTCGTGAAATATCCAAACTCCACGAGGAGAGTGTGAGGGGTACGCTTGCCGAGGTTATCGCTCATTTTGAGGAGACAGAACCAAGAGGCGAATTTGTCATCGTATTGGCTGGAAAAGATCCTAAACAGCTCAAGGAGGAGATGAAGGAAAAGAAGCGTGAAGAGCGCCGGCAGAAGAAAAACGGGGCTCGCAGGGATGAAGAAAGTAATGAATAAAGTATAGGAAGCGACGCGTTTTACGCGAAAAGATAATTTTTTAAATCAAACATTAAAAAGGAAAATGATTATGAAAAAGCTATTATTTGCGGCATGTTTAGCTGCTTTTTGCTTGACCAGTTGCAACAACGGCAAGAACAACACCCAGGATTTGGCAAATCAGCAGAATGATTCGCTAAACAGTATCATCGCTCAGAAAGATAGCGAAATTAACGATATGATGGGTACATTGAATGAAATCCAGGATGGTCTGAACCAGATCAGTGAGGCTGAGCACAGAGTAACTCTCCTGAAGAACGGTGAGGGTGCCAGCAAGAGACAGCAGCTCAAGGAGGATGTTCAGTTCATCGCTACCCGTATGCAGCAGAACCGCGAACTCCTGGCTAAACTGCAGAAGCAGATGGCTAACAGCTCTTTGCAGGCTGACCAGTTGAAGAAGACCATCGCAAACCTTCAGGCGCAGATTGCACAGAAGGATAAGGAACTTCAGGTGCTTCGCGAGGAGTTGGATAAGAAGGATATTCATATTGCAGCGCTCGACGAGACTATCAACAATCTGAATACCAAGACCTCTCGTCTTACTACTGAAAGCAACCAGAAGACAGAGACAATCAATGCACAGGACAAGCAGATCAACACTGCCTGGTACGTATTCGGTACCAAGAAGGAGTTGAAGGAGCAGCATATCATGGAAAAGGGTAAGGTAATGACCGGCAATTTCAACAAGAGTTATTTCACCAAGGTTGATATCCGCAACATTTCTGAAATCAAGTTGATGTCAAAGTCTGCTAAGTTGCTCACTACCCACCCATCCAGCTCTTATGCATTGGTACGTGATGCCAACAAGCAGTATACTCTCCGCATCACCAATCCACAGATTTTCTGGAGCACCAGCAAGTATCTTGTAGTGCTCGTTAAGTAATTATCTCTTTCTCTGAAAGAAATCCTGCATGAGTGCGCGGCACTCATCTTCCAATACGCCCGATGTAACTGTCGTCTTAGGATGCAGTGCATCGGGCGCATATTTTGTATACCCCCTTTTCTCGTCGCTGGCACCATATACCACGCGGCTGATCTGTGCCCATCCCAGCGCTCCGGCGCACATCACGCAGGGTTCTACCGTAACGTAGAGGGTACAGTCTTTCAGGTATTTTCCTCCCAGCATGTTGGCTCCCGAAGTGATGGCCTGCATTTCGGCATGAGCCGTAACATCGGTCAGCATCTCCGTAAGATTGTGGGCTCGCGATATGATCCGGTCTTTACAAACGATGACGGCGCCTACCGGAATCTCGTCTTCATCGAATGCCGCCTGAGCCTCCATCAGGGCACGGCGCATGAATGTTTCGTCTTTTTTCTTGATATCTTCCATTGTTTTTCGTGCAAAATTACATAAAAAAGTTTGAAGTGTGGACTTTTTTTGTTATTTTTGCAAGGTAAAAGCATCTTTTGGTGCAAAATAAAGAAAATAGACTATGGCAGAGCATAATGAATTAGGCAAATGGGGAGAAGACGAGGCTACTCTCTATCTCGAGAATGAAGGCTATGTCGTCATCGACAGAGACTGGAAAGCCGGCAAGCGGGATCTGGATATCCTTGCCGTTTCGCCGGATGGTAAGACGCTGGTTGTGGTAGAGGTCAAGACCCGTTCGGGTGAAGAATACCAGCAGCCCGAGGAAGCCGTAGATGTCAGGAAGATGCGTAATCTGGCAATAGCCGCCAATACTTACGTCAAGGAACAGAAGGTGGAAAAAGAACTTCGCTTTGATATTGTTACCGTAGTAGGGGTAGGTCATCAGGTGAAACGCATCGAGCATCTTGTGGATGCCTTCAACCCGTTGCTGATTGGATAACCCGTTGTGATTCGCTATACATTATTATATAGACATGGAAAAGAAGATTATACGATTAAAGGAAGTGGATTCCACGAATACCTTCCTGAAGAATTTGGATACTTACGATGAAGATGCGCTGACCATTGCCATTGCTGACTATCAGACTGCAGGCAGGGGACAGGGCGTGCATACCTGGGAGAGTGAGCCGGGCAAGAACCTCCTCTTCAGTATGATGATGTGTCCTAAGTGGGTTCCTTTGCGCCAGCAGTTCCTCCTTTCCGAGGCTGGTGCGCTCGCCGTGAAGGACGCTCTTGATTCCTATACGGACGGTATTACGCTAAAATGGCCGAACGATGTGTACTGGTATGACAAGAAAATCAGTGGCACGCTGATAGAGACTGCCATCGACTCCAAGGGCATCAAGCGCTGCATCTTCGGTATCGGCATTGATGTCAATCAGACTGAGTTCCACAGCGATGCGCCCAACCCTGTATCTCTGGCTCAGATTCTGGGTCATGAGGTGGATAGGGAAGAGGTGCTGCAGAAGGTGATTGAGGCTTTCTGCAAATACTACGAACTTCTGCGTCGTGCCGACTATATGGATGTGTCGGGCATCTATCATCTTTCTCTCTACCGTCGCAAGGGCTATCACTGGTATGAGGATAAGGACGGTAAGTTCGAGGGTGCCTTCGTAGAGGTGGAGGACGATGGTCATCTCATCCTTCATGACAAGAAGGGAGTGATACGCTCGTATGCGTTCGGAGAAATTAAGTTCCTAATCCCTTCAGTAAACATTAAACAATAAACATTAAACACTATATTATGGCAAAGTTTAAAAGAATTCTTTTGAAATTGAGCGGCGAGAGTCTGATGGGCAAGCAGAGCTTCGGCATCGACCCAGAGCGCCTGAGTGATTATGCTAAGCAGATAAAGGAGGTCCATGAGATGGGCGTTCAGATAGGCATTGTGATTGGTGGTGGTAACATCTTCCGCGGTTTGAGCGGAAGCCAGAAGGGTTTCGACCGTGTCAAGGGCGACCAGATGGGTATGTGTGCTACCGTTATCAATTCCCTGGCATTGAGCAGCGCACTCGGAGCCTTGGGCGTTAAGAACAAGGTGCTTACTGCCATCCGTATGGAGCCTATTGGCGAATTCTACACCAAGTGGAAGGCGATTGAGGCGATGGAGGCAGGCTATATCTGCATCTTCTCTGCAGGTACAGGCAGTCCATACTTCACTACCGATACCGGTTCTTCTCTCCGCGGTATCGAAATCGAGGCTGACGTGATGCTCAAGGGTACCCGTGTAGACGGTATCTATACCGCCGACCCTGAGAAGGATCCTACAGCTACCAAGTTCAAGGACATTACCTATGATGAGATTTACACCAAGGGCTTGAAGGTAATGGATTTGACTGCTACCACCATGTGTAAGGAAAACAACCTTCCTATCTACGTGTTCAATATGGATGTTGTAGGTAACCTCAAGAAGGTGATGGATGGAGAGGAGAT
>CATXJC010000062.1 GCA_958369755.1 uncultured Prevotella sp. | reverse complement strand
GTTACTGCTTTTTTGAATTATGCAAGGTATAAACGCGGAGACGCTTACAATCAATTGGACAAAAAGAGAATCAACCTCTCTGATACTGACAATGGAATCATAAAATAAAAGGGGAAAGTGCCAAATCACTTTCCCTCTTTCTCCTCCATCCATTCTTCCAACACCTTGCAATATTCATCGTTTTGCTCGGCAAATGGCATGTGTCGGGCTCCTACGAAGAGATGCCACTTGGAATCTTGGATACCATCATAAAGTGTCTTTGCTACCAATGGAGTACAGAGGTCGTTGGTGCCACTCATCACCAAGCAAGGCACTTGGATTTCGCCCAGACAGTCGGTGTAATCATAATCACGGAGCGTACCAGTAGGAGTGTATTCATTTGGTCCCCAACCATGGAGATAAGCCTCAGCACCAGCACGCTTCTTCCGGCGAAGACACTCTGGACTATCCTCCGTCACCTCACCGGCACAATGCAGGAGCATGAAGTGTTCATTCGCCTTGGCATACGCCTCGCTCGAAAAGTCATCCTTCGCCTCAGCCTCAGCGATGGCACGCTGGTCTTCCTCCGACATAAACTTAATCATGCGATGTTGCTCACTTGCCCAAAGCTTGCTGCTCGAAAGAGTGCTGCTGAGGATGGCTGACTTCACGCCCTTTGCTTGCTTCTCTATCAGATAGATGATGGCGAGCATGCCACCCCACGACTGTCCCAAGAGATGAAAATGGTCGATGTGGAGATAGTCGATGAGCGCACAGAGTTCGTTGAGCCAAGTCTCAGGAGTCCAGAGCTCGGGATGTCCCTCCACAAATGAGTTGCCACAGCCCAACTGGTCGTACATGATGACAGCTCTACCTGATTCCGCTACCCTATCCAATAGCTCGAAATAGTTGTGGGTACTGCCTGGTCCACCATGCAAGAGGATGATAGGGCTCTTGCCCTCCTCTGTTTTACCTACGATACGATAATATGTTTGATAGCCCATGAAGGGCATATAACCTTCCTTGATTTCCATTGTCTTCAAATGTTTTTATTGTTACCTAAACTGTGTTATCTAATTTTGCTGCTCCTATACCTTATTATATAGTCTTCATTATTCTTCATATTCGGTGGAGTTTTGAAAAGACATGTATATCACATTTATCATGTGCATATATTATGATGTGCAAAAATATAAAAAATATGGCAATTAAACAAATTTATCTTGCTTATTTTATCAAAAGAACTTAAATAATTTGGCTGTTTCTAGCTAATGCAATATCTTTGCATTCTAAATAATAATGAAACCAAATAAAAATAGAATATATGTTTAGTGGAATCGTAGAAGAAATGGCTACCGTCGTAGCTATCAGACATGATAAGGAGAACATCGACTTTACCCTGAAATGTTCGTTCGTAGATGAACTCGGCATCGACCAGAGCGTGGCGCACAATGGTGTGTGCCTCACCGTGGTGGAAATCAAGGACGGTACCTATACCGTTACCGCCATGAAGGAAACCCTGGACCGCAGTAATCTGGGTCTGCTCAAGGTGGGCGACAAGGTGAACGTAGAGCGTTCTATGGTGATGAACGGCCGTCTGGATGGTCATATCGTACAGGGACATGTGGACGAGACTGCCAAATGTATCGCAATGAAAGACGCTGATGGCTCTACTTATTTTACTTTCGAATATGAGCTCAATAAGGAAATGGCAAGAAAAGGCTATTTCACGGTGGACAAGGGCAGCGTTACCGTTAACGGCGTTTCGCTCACCGTCTGTGATCCTACAGACAACACATTTACCGTTGCTATCATTCCTTATACCAGAGAGAATACCAACTTCTGCGACATCGAAGTGGGAACGGTAGTGAATATCGAATTCGACATTCTGGGCAAATATATCGCTCGACTCAAGAGCTTTGAATAAGCCAGCAAAGTTAAGTACGGACGTTCTAAAAAACTTGCACATTTCTTGCGTTTTGCGCACAAAGCAAGACTAAATGGGCATTTTTTTAATAAAATATTTGCGTAAGCCATAAAAAAGTGTTACTTTTGCCCCCGTGTTTTGTCCCAAATTGAACATTGGACAGTAACTTATTAGACGATAGCAAGTCTGACAATCGCACTAGACGACGTACAACTTGAGTACTGAGCACTAACAAACTTAGGAAATTATAACAATAACCATTTTTAAAAATATGAGTTTAAAAATCGTAGTACTTGCCAAGCAAGTACCTGACACAAGAAATGTGGGTAAGGATGCGATGACCGCCGAAGGCACAGTAAATCGCGCTGCCCTTCCTGCAATCTTCAATCCTGAAGATTTGAACGCATTGGAGCAGGCTCTCCGATTGAAAGAGCAGAATCCAGGTTCTACAGTTGGTATTTTGACCATGGGTCCTCCACGTGCTGGAGAAATCATCCGCCAGGGTCTTTATCGTGGTGCTGATACGGGTTGGTTGCTTACCGACCGTCTCTTTGCCGGTGCTGATACATTGGCTACTTCCTATGCCCTTGCTACCGGAATCCAGAAAATTGGTGACGTTGACATCGTGATCGGTGGTCGCCAGGCTATCGATGGTGATACAGCCCAGGTAGGTCCGCAGGTGGCTCAGAAGTTGGGATTGAACCAGGTAACCTACGCAGAGGAAATCCTCAAGGTAGAGGATGGCAAGGCTACTATACGCCGCCTCATTGATGGTGGTGTGGAGACTGTTGAGGCTCCATTGCCATTGGTTATCACCGTAAACGGAAGTGCTGCTCCATGTCGCCCATGCAACGTGAAGCTCGTAATGAAATATAAATACGCTACCTGCCCTATGGAGCGCAAGGGTGATGAGCCTTGGGCCAACCTCTATGAAGAGCGCCCTTACCTCACTCTGAACCAGTGGAGCGTTGCCGATGTTGACGGCGACCCTGCACAGTGCGGTTTGAGCGGTTCACCTACCAAGGTGAAGGCCGTGAAGAACATCGTGTTCCAGGCTAAGGAAAGCAAGACCTTGACCAGCAGCGATGAAGACATCGACGGACTGATGAAGGAATTGTTGAACGAAAGTATTATCGGATAATTTTGAAAAGACAATGAACAACGTATTTGTATATTGCGAGGTAGAAGGCACAACCGTTGCCGAGGTATCTCAGGAATTGCTCACCAAGGGTCGTAAGCTCGCTAACCAGCAGGGCGTGGAGCTCCATGCCATCGTAGTTGGTACCGGCATCAAGGGTCAGGTAGAGGATCAGATTCTCCCTTATGGTGTAGATAAATTATTTGTTTTCGATGCTGAGGGTTTGTTCCCATATACTTCAGCTCCTCATACAGACATTCTCGTCAACCTCTTCAAGGAGGAGAAGCCTCAGATTGCATTGATGGGTGCCACCGTTATCGGTCGCGACCTCGGTCCTCGTGTTTCTTCTTCATTGACCAGCGGTCTTACCGCCGACTGTACAGAACTTGAAATCGGTGATTACGACGACAAGAAGAGCGGCAAGCACTATGAGGGTCTGCTCTATCAGATTCGTCCTGCCTTCGGTGGTAACATCGTGGCTACCATCGTCAACCCAGAGCACCGTCCACAGATGGCTACAGTCCGCTCTGGCGTGATGCAGAAGAGCATCTACGAGGGTGAGTGCAAGAAGGAAGTAGTTTACCCTGAGGTAAGCAAGTATGTTCCTGCCGAGGACTTTGTAGTAAAGGTACTCGACCACCACGTAGAGGCTGCCAAGCACAACCTGAAGGGTTCTGCCATCGTTGTAGCCGGCGGTTATGGCGTAGGAAGCAAGGAAGGCTTCGACCAGCTCTTCGAATTGGCTCATCTCCTCCATGGTGAGGTAGGTGCTTCCCGTGCTGCAGTAGATGCAGGTTGGGTAGATCACGACCGTCAGATTGGTCAGACTGGTGTTACCGTTCATCCTAAGGTATATATCGCTTGCGGAATCTCTGGTCAGATTCAGCACATCGCCGGTATGCAGGATTCAGGCATCATCATCTCTGTAAACAACGATCCTGATGCTCCAATCAACAAGATTGCCGACTACGTTATCAACGGCAATGTTGAGGATGTGGTTCCTAAGCTCATCAAGTACTACAAGCAGAATTCTAAGTAATCTGCATTACACATTATTTAAATAAGAAAAGCAAAATGGCTAATTATTATACAGACCATCCTGAAATAGAGTTCCACTTGAATCATCCGCTCATGAAGCGTGTTGTGGACTTGAAGGAAAGAAATTACGCAGAAAAAGACCAGTTTGAAGATGCTCCTGTCAACTACGAGGATGCCATCGAGAACTACAAGCGATTGCTGGATATTACCGGCGATGTAGCAGCTAACATCATCGAACCAAACTCTGAGGATGTTGACCTTGAAGGTCCACACTTGGAGAATGGTCGCATGATCTATGCCAGCAAGACATTCGAGAACCTCGATGCTACCCGCAAGGCTGGCCTCTGGGGTTTGTCAATGCCTCGCCGTTACGGCGGCTTGAACTTGCCTAACGCCATCTTCTCTATGGCTTCTGAAATCATTGCTGCTGCCGATGCCGGTTTCCAGAACATCTGGTCACTCCAGAGCTGTATCGATACACTCTATGAGTTCGGTTCTGAGGAGCAGCGCCAGAAGTACATCCCTCGCATCTGCGCAGGCGAGACCATGAGTATGGACTTGACTGAGCCTGATGCAGGTTCTGACTTGCAGCG
Source organism: uncultured Prevotella sp. (assembly GCA_958369755.1). Lineage (GTDB taxonomy): Bacteria > Bacteroidota > Bacteroidia > Bacteroidales > Bacteroidaceae > Prevotella. The sequence continues at coordinate 4,078 of CATXJC010000062.1, read as the reverse complement.
CGTAATGCTGAAGGCTACACAGGATGAGGACGGCACATGGCGTCTGAATGGTGTGAAGCGTTTCATCACCAATGGTGACTCAGACATCCACCTGGTTCTGGCTCGTTCAGAGGAAGGCACCAAGGACGGTCGTGGTCTTTCTATGTTCATCTACGACAAGCGTGATGGTGGCGTAACCGTTCGTCACATCGAGCACAAGTTGGGTATCCACGGTTCTCCTACCTGCGAGTTGGTTTACAAGAATGCCAAGGCAGAGCTTTGCGGTAACACCCGTCTCGGTTTGATTAAGTACGTGATGGCTTTGATGAACGGTGCCCGTCTGGGTATTGCAGCTCAGAGTGTAGGTGTTGAGCAGGAAGCTTACAACGAGGGCTTGGCCTATGCCAAGGAGCGTGCTCAGTTTGGTGAGAAGATCATCAACTTCCCAGCTGTATACGACATGCTTTCAAGAATGAAGGCTAAGTTGGATGCAGGCCGTTCACTCCTCTACTGCTGCGCCCGCTACGTAGATATCTACAAGGCTTTGGAAGACATCGCCCGCGACACTAAGCTCACTCCAGAGGAGCGTCAGGAGATGAAGAAATACACCCGCTTGGCTGATGCGTTCACTCCATTGGCAAAGGGTATGAACTCTGAGTATGCCAACCAGAATGCATACGATGCCATCAGCATTCACGGTGGTTCTGGTTTCATCATGGAGTACAAGTGCCAGCGTTTGTTCCGTGATGCCCGCATCTTCTCTATCTACGAGGGTACCACCCAGCTTCAGGTTGTTGCAGCCATCCGCTACATCACCAACGGTACTTATCTCAGCATTATCAAGGAGATGTTGGAGAATGAGGTATCAGATGATTTGAAGGCATTGAAGGAGCGCGTGGCTAAGCTCGTAGAACTTTACGAGGCAGCCATCAACAAGGTGAAGGAGGCTAACGATCAGGCTGTTCACGACTTCCTGGCTCGCCGTCTCTACAACATGACTGGCGACATCGTGATGTCACTCCTCATCCTCGACGATGCAACCAAGGCTCCAGAGATGTTTGCCAAGAGTGCCAACGTATATGTTCGCATGGCAGAGGAGGAAGTTCTCGGTCATTCAGCATACATCCAGAACTTCAAGGCAGAAGACTTGGAGAGCTTCAAGGCATAAGACATTTATAAGAATCAGATAATTTAAAAAGTCCGTGGGCAATGAATGCTCACGGACTTTTTTATTACAAACTTTCTTCTTTACTTACCTGATATACTCCCAAAAATTTTGGGGGAATCGGATATTATTAGGGTAAGAATTTCGGGGGAATCGGATACTACATATCTATCTTTCTCATTTTCATTGAATTAGCAAAAATATCAAGTTATGTACAGCAAAGCACAAGATTAAAAGGAACTTTCTGCAAAAAAATGCAACAAGCATCTACCTCAATCGGAGCAAAAGAAGTGTACACCTCATAAATATACTTTATAAGCAGATTTCTTCGTAATTACTCAGTCCCCATTGAAGCCCCCTATGGACATGAGTAGTTACCTATAATCTTATTGACGTATACTTAATATATTAGTCCATTGAATCTGATTAAACGCCTTTCGTTACTTACCCAGTCGTCTCGGTGCGGTTATTCAGTCATATTAGGCTTTAGCAGTAAATGATAATCTCTTTTTATAATCACAGCCATTCCCGAAAAGTGAAACAAATAACCAAAATCGGAAATAGGGATTTTCCCTTCTACTTTAGGGAATCCTTCTCTTTTTATTTCAAAAGAAAGCTGTACTTTTGCAACCATAAAACAATATAATAACTTATAAAAACAGTTTAGCTTATGAAAAGAAATGATTGGATGGCGCTCATCGCCACAACCATATTGATGTTTGCCGTATGCCTCTCGGCTTCGGCTAAAGGAAAAAGAAACGTGGAGCGAGGAATGACCAAGCAGGAAGTAATAGCCATTCTTGGAGAACCTAAGCTCACCAGTTTCGACATGTATGGGGACAAATGGGAATATGCCAAATATAATAATCTGTTTGGAGATTCCAAGTACATCACGGTCTTCTTCGACAGAAACGGAAAGGTAGTGCAGTACGATACAAGAATCATAGAACCCAACAGCCAGACGTCGAATGTACAGCAACCACACCCAACTCCACCCCTCTACGATGGAAGATGTGATCCAGATGGCAGAATGGATTACGGCTATTGTCTCGACGATGCTTCCTTCTCCAAACTATATAATAAGGTGAAGAAGGCAAGCTTTGATGACAACAAGTTCGACTTGATAGAAGTAGCAAGTCTCGGCTGTTACTATTCTTGTGCTCAAGCCGTCAGCATGATGAATATATTCACTTTTGGTGACAGCAAGATGAAAGCCCTCAGACTGATGGCTCCTCATATCATAGATTTGCAGAATGCCATTATCATCTATCAGCAATTCAGTTTTGAAAGCGAAAAGCAAAAGGTAGGAGAAATATTAAGAAGCAGCAGAATATCTCCTCAAAACTTGCATATTCAATGAAAAAGCATTAATTTTGCACTCAAAAATTGCAAAATAAATGAATACAAAGATATTATCAAAAGACAAAGACCCGATGGGTGCCGCTATCCTTGATTATCAGAAATCGGGAAGAGCAGGAAGATTACGTGTGCTCTCTTCTATGTTCGAAGAGGACGAAATGCCGGTGAAACATCTCTTCAGAAAAGTTGAGGAGATGCCGATGCTGGAGCAGAAGGCCTTGCAACTCACAAAAGGGCGTGTACTGGATATCGGAGCCGGCAGCGGCTGCCATACGCTCGCCTTGCAGGAGAAGGGCTTGGAGGTAAAAGCCATTGATATTTCTCCTCTGAGCTGCGAAGCGATGGAACTGAGAGGAGTAAAGGATGCGGAATGCATCAATCTTTTCGATGAACATCTGGAAACAGGGTTCGATACCATCCTCCTCCTGATGAACGGAACGGGAATTGCCGGTAAGATAGAACATCTCCCTGCCCTCTTCCAGCGCCTGAAGGCGTTGCTGAATCCAGGCGGTCAGATTCTCATCGATTCCTCTGATCTGAAATATATCTACGAGAATGAGGATGGAAGTTTCGACATCAATCTGAATGGAGCCTATTACGGAGAAGTAGATTATCAGATGATCTACAAGGATGTAAAGGGCGACCGCTTCGACTGGCTCTACGTAGATTTCCCATTACTGAAATCCATCGCCGAAACCTGCGGGTTGCATGGTGAACTCGCGGCAGAAGGCGAACACTACGACTATCTGGCGAGGTTTTTCTAAAAAACATCATAAAAAAGTGAAGGAGCTAAGACAAATGTTCTTGGCTCCTTCACTTTTTTCCTCCTAACCTATTTTATCTTATCGTTGAAATCGTGACATCTGAGAACTCGTTCATGTAATCAAGAATCTCCATGGTGTGGAAATCGCGCTTCGCCTTGATTTCTATGTTCGCTTCCAGGAATTCCTCCTTCGAGTAGCGGCGCTCTTTCAACTCATAGGAATGAACTTCCAGACCTTTCTGCTTGATTTGCCTGATAAACTCCTTCACGCTTTCACGAGATGGCGCAGTGAAGGTCAAGTCGATGGTAGTTGTTCCCAACTGCGGAATCCAGTAGTTCAATACTTCCAGTCCCAGCAACACCATCGCCGTGGTAATAGCTGCAGCTACATACATTCCCGTACCGCACGCCAGACCGATGGCTGCCGTAACCCACAAGCCTGCAGCAGTAGTCAATCCTCTCACCACGTTCTTCTGGAAGATAATCGTTCCGGCGCCCAGAAATCCAATGCCCGAAACCACCTGCGCAGCCACACGGGAAGAATCCTTTAAGTCAATTCCGAATCCATACTGGGAAACGACACAGAAAAGCGCACTTCCCAATGCCACGAGAAAGTGAGTACGGAAACCAGCCTCCTTAGCACGATATTCTCGCTCAATGCCTATCGCACCTCCTAAAAGCAGGGCGAGAGACAGACGAATGGTAAGATCAATATAGGTTGCATCCATATTATTGTCCTTTCTTTAATTAATCAACAAAAAAATCATTTAATTGCAAATATACAACTTTTCTTGGAAAGAAAGGCGAGAATT
>CATXJC010000061.1 GCA_958369755.1 uncultured Prevotella sp. | reverse complement strand
TGTTCGATGGCAAGTCCTTTAAACAATTCTTTTTTTCCTTGGAAGTAGCATTCCAAGGTAGAAATCAACAAAGACTTTCCGAATCGTCTTGGACGACTCAGAAAATATATATTCCCATTGTGTACTAAATCATAAATCAAGTCTGTCTTGTCAAGATAGACATAACCATCATCTCTGATTTTTCCAAAGTCTTGTATTCCTATAGGATATTTCATATTGTTGCTTTTTATTGAATTTTTGGCAAAGTTACGAAAAAAGTTGGTATCTGCAAAATAATGCGGAATAAAATGTCTTTATTTTCAGATAAAAGCAATTCTTATGCTATATATCCCTGCGCTCCGCTATACATCGTTGAAAGTTCAGTAACATAAAAAAATACCACTTTTTTCAACCTTTTTTTCCCGAATCCCTGCAAATCGCACAAATCGCATAGTTGGGGGTTCGGGAATGTTGTATCTTTGTATCGTCAATCAGAGAGGTTGATGCAGCAACGGTCTCGGCGGAGACACAGACTGCTTTTTACTAAAACTAAATTTTTAAAAGTATGATTCTCATCAAATTAGCGAAGAACAAGAACAAGACAATCAAGGAAGCGTATGGCAAGTATTATGCGCGACCAGTAGTAACAGAAACCATCGGCATCGATGAACTCGCCGAACACATGGCGAGCCACAACACCCCGTTCTCGAAGGGTGCCATCAAGGGCCTTCTCACCGATATGGTGAGCTGCGTGAAGGAGCTCGTACTCCAGAACAAGGCTGTGAAGATAGACAACCTCGCCATCTTCTCCATCGGCATCATCAACAAGATGGGAGCCGCCAGCATCAAGGAGTGGAGCCTCGCCAAGTTTGTAGAAGGCTACCGCCTCAGAGCACGTGCTACCGGCAAGCTCAGCAACACACAGCTCTCTCTCGATGCCAACGCCAAGAACGCCATGGATCTTCTCAACTCTAGCGAGAGCGCTGCAGGCGATAACACCACTGGCGATACCACACAGGGCGGCGGAACCACTGGGGGCGGCGGTACCACTGGGGGCGGCGGTACATCACAGGGCGGCAGCACCGACGGAACAGGCGACAACGGAGACGGTCTGGAGTAGTAATCCGTCTCTCAAATATGCGAAACGACAGAAGAAGGAAGGAATGAACTGACCGGCGACAGGGATATTCCGAAGGCACAAAGCGGCTGGTTTTCATCCTGACGATTACGGATAAACAGCAAATCATAATGACCCAAGAACCTGCCTTTTACGGGTATCCGGGCTGGCAGTTACTCCCCCGCCCTTCTTCTTCCAGAAACGCTTACTGAAACTAAATTTCAACCACTAAAACAAGCATGTGACTATCATTATCCACTTAGTATTAATCATTAAAAAACAAAGCAAAATGAAAAAAGTAAATTGGAAAACCATCATCAATTTCCTCATCACGGTATTAACAGCTGTAGCCAGCTCATTCTGTGTACAGAACTGCTAAAAGAAGGGAGGTTGCCATGACACAGAAACATCGTAGCATTTCACTCATCGTGATCCACTGTTCTGCCACGAGAGTGACTCAGGATTTCACATTCGAGCAGTTGGAGGCCTGCCATCTTGCCCGCGGTTTCAAGAGTATCGGCTATCATTATTACATCACGAAGGATGGTGTGGTATATCCGGGTCGTCCGGAATCGGAGGTAGGAGCCCATGCCCGTCATTACAATGCCCACAGCATCGGCATCTGTTATGAGGGAGGTCTCGACAAGAACGGCAAGCCTGCCGATACGCGCACTCCAGCCCAGAATCAGGCTCTATATTCGCTTCTGGAGAGCCTCTGCCTCTCCTATCCTGATGCAGAGATACTGGGCCACCGCGATTTGCCGAACGTTCACAAAGACTGTCCGTCGTTTGATGTCAAGCGATGGCTGAAGTTGGTAGATTTCCACATCTAGCCGAATTTTCGGAAAGGAGTTCATCATATTTATTTTTTAAGTTGATTCAAGCCCGACAGGAAGCAGCAACGCTCTCCTATCGGGCTTTAATTATTGTGTAAAGAAGAGAAATTCAAAAAAAATATGGAAAAGGATTTCATCATATTTATTTTTTAAAGTTGATTCAAGTTTCGCAAGTTCAGAAGTTGAATGAGTTAAAGAATTATAAACATTTATTCATATCAGCCGACATCGGATTTTATTCACTAACTTTGCATCAGATATATACATTAGAATTCTTTATAAACAATAAAATGGAGAATAAAATAACGACAATGGAGCGGGGAATGCAGCGACGCACCGAACTGCTCCTGGGAAAGGATAATCTTGAGAAAATTCAGAAGGCAAGAGTGCTCATCTTCGGTATCGGAGGAGTAGGATCATGGTGCGCAGAAGGACTCCTGAGAAGCGGCGTGAGAAACATCACTATCGTAGACAGCGACAGGGTATGCGTAACCAACTGCAACCGCCAGCTGATGGCTACAAGCCGAACCTTAGGCGAAGTGAAGGTAGAGGCGCTGCGCAACCGACTGCTCGAAATCAACCCCGATGCCAACATCACAGCCTATCAGAAAATATATCAGGCAGATACTGCCGATGAATTCCACATGGAGCAATACGACTTCATCATCGATGCCATCGACTCGCTCAAGGATAAGGCTGACCTCATTCTGCGTGCCACTGCCCTGCCTAAGGAAATCACCTTTATATCTTCTATGGGAGCTGCCCTGCGCACCGACCCCTTCAAGGTAAGAAAATCTGAATTCTGGAAGGTGGATGGAGACCCGCTGGCAAGAGCACTACGAAAGAAATTCAAGAAGAACAAAACCTTCCCACGACGAAAATTCCAGTGCGTATACAGTGAAGAAAAACCGATGCAGAACCAGGGGGTGAACAAAGCCTGCGGCACTGGCGGATGCCTATGCCCGAAAGCCAAACTCATTAGCGGAGAGAGGGGTACCGATACTGCCGTATATGATGCTCCGGGCGACCAGCAACTGGTAGAACACGAATGGTGCTCTACTAAGGCACAAATCAACGGTTCGCTCTGTCACATCACCGCAACCTTCGGAATGGCTATCGCAGGAATGGTCATCAACCACATCATTGAATAACTGTTTTTCTTTACAACAGTCACTTGAAAAGAAACTTACAAAACATACGCAAAAGGCGAGGCGCTTCCACAAGCTCCCCGCCTTTATTTATTATTCAAGTTCAGAAGTTTCTCGGGAGTAGTCTTACCGGCATTCGCCTCTATTCGTCTCTTCATATCGACAAAGAATAAAGGTTAAATCCGATAAATCTTGTTAAACAAATTCTATCTTACCTCTTATGTTTATACCTTTGCACGCAAATTTATAATCACAAAGGACATTTTCATGTCCCAAAAAGGATAATACTTAATTTAAATAAGAGAAGAAAAATGAAAGAAAAAGCAGAAAGTTCAGCAGCCTGCAATCATCACAGAGTAGGCTTCCTGGGATTGCTCGTTACATTAGGCATTGTATTCGGAGACATCGGAACATCACCTCTCTATGTGATGAAGGCTATCCTGCATACGGGCGAAAGCATCAACGAGAGCACCATCCTGGGCGCACTGTCATGCATCATCTGGACACTCACCCTCCAGACCACCATCAAATATGTATGCGTGGCGCTGCGTGCCGACAACAATGGCGAGGGAGGCATCCTCGCCCTCTATGCCTTGCTGCGCCGACTCAAGTACAAGTGGATTTACCTACTGGCCATCATTGGCGCAAGCACCCTGCTGGCAGACGGAATCATCACCCCTGCCATCACCGTGACCACAGCCATCGAAGGACTCGAAAGCATCAGTCCCAACCTGCCAGTTATCCCCATCACCCTGGGCATCATCACCATCATCTTCTTCGTGCAGCGGTTTGGCACAGAGAGTATTGGCAAATCGTTTGGCGTATTTATGCTGCTATGGTTCCTGCTGCTGGGCGTGATGGGAGCTTTCAGCATCACGTCTTACCCATTGATACTGAAGGCTTTCAACCCCTATTATGCTGCCATGCTGCTGGCAAAATCGCCTGAATGGTTTCTGATTCTGGGTGCCGTATTTCTCTGTACTACCGGTGCCGAGGCTCTCTACTCCGACCTGGGACATTGCGGCAGAAAGAACATCGCCATCAGCTGGGGCTTCGTAAAGACCATGCTCATTCTCAACTATCTGGGACAGGGAGCATGGGTGCTGAATCATGCTGATACGGCACTGGCAGCGAATCCGTTCTTTGCCATCATGCCGCAGAGCATGCTGTTCTTCGCCATCATCATGGCCACGGGTGCGGCTATCGTTGCGAGCCAGGCACTCATCAGCGGAACCTTCTCCATATTGAGCGAAGCCATGAACCTGCACTTCTGGCCGCGCATGCGAATCAAGCATCCTACCCATGTTAAGGGGCAGCTCTATATCCCGATGATCAACCTCGCCATGTACATCGGCGTGGTTCTCATCATCCTGCTCTTCCGCGACTCCTCGCACATGGAGGCAGCCTACGGACTCGCCATCACCATCACCATGCTGATGACTACCCTGCTGCTCGGTTTCTACCTGCACAGCAAGGGGGTGGCACGGATTTTCACGATGCTGTTTATGGGCGCATACTGCATCATCGAAGCCATCTTCCTGACTGCCAATCTGTCAAAGTTTCTTGCAGGTGGATGGTGTACGATGCTCATTGGAGGAATCCTGTTCCTGATGATGTACGTGTGGGTGAAAGCCATGAAGATACGACGCCATTATATCAGCACCAAACCGCTGGATGATTATTATCAGATTATCTCCGACATCAAGGCCGACGAGAGCATCCCTAAGTATGCTTCCAACCTGGTTTATGTGAACCACGCCAACAAGGAAGGTGCCGTAGATGACAAGTTGCTCTACTCCATCATCAACAAGCAGCCGAAACGTGCTGACCATTACTGGCTTATCAACATGGAGTTTGTTGACACCCCTGACACGCTGGAGTACAACTGCGAGACCCTGATTCCCGACACCCTCTACAGCGTAACCATGCACATTGGTTTCCGCATAGAGCCTAGGGTGAGTCTCTATCTGCGACAAGTAGTGGAAGATCTGGTAGCAGACGGAAAGGTAGATTTGCAAAGCACCTATCCTTCGCTGCGCAAATACGGAATTCCGGGCGATTTCCGATTCATCATCATTCACCGCGTATATTACCCGGAGAGTTCAGATAATCGCCAACAGAACCTGCTGATGAGTATCTACGCCCTTATCAGCAAGATAGGTATTGACGAGCCTAAGGCATTGGGCCTCGACACTTCCATGGTAGTGGTAGAAAGAGTGCCGCTCATCATCAACCATCCGGTCATTAAGGACAAGGTCATTAAGGTCATTAAGGATTCTGAAACATCACAAAGCTGACAATAAGCAAAAAGGCGAGGCGCTTTCTCAAGCTCCCCGCCTTTAACCTATTAGCTAGAAGATTTTAGCTAACAACTAACACAAAACCTTATAACTGTTTTTCAAATCTTAATCGTTATTTGAACCTATGAACGAACATTTTTTTTAATTAGAGGATAGTCTTAACAGCCTCCAGCATGCCCTTCTCCTGAATAAGGTCAAGATCTTTCTTAACCAACTCGGTAAGACCAGGAACTGTCTTGTTCAAATCCTCGTGCCAGATATAGTCGAAGCCCAATACGCCCTCAGCTACCTTCTGGGTATCGCCGGTAGCCCAAAGTTCGGTGAGCTTGTCCATAATCTTCTGGTCATCGTTTGGCTGGATAGGAGCACCATCCTCGCGAACACCACCCTTATAGTAAGTGATGATAGCTGCAAGACCGAATACCAAACCCTGTGGCAACTCGCCCTTACGCTCAAGATAAATCTTGACACCAGGCAGGTCGCGAGTCTCAAACTTAGGGAATGAGTTGAGCATGATGCTGGTTACCTGATGATCTACGAATGGATTCTCGAAACGCTCCAATACGTCAGAAGCGAACTTCTGCAGCTCATCCATTGGGAGGTTCAGCGTCTGCATCAACTCCTCAAACTGTACCTTGTGGATGTACTTGCCCAATACCGGGTGCTCGCAGGCATCGCGAACAATGTTTACACCGCTGAGGTATGTAACAGGGCTCAATACGGTGTGAGGACCATTCAGCAGGGTAACCTTACGCTCGTGGTATGGCTTCTCATTATCTGTGATAAGCACGTGGAGACCTGCCTTATGAGCTGGGAACTCCTCCTGCATCTGCTCTACTGTCATATTTTCTGCCTTCTCGATAACCCAGAGGTGGAAGCTTTCTGCCTTAACTACGAGGTTGTCCTTGTAGCAAATCTTCTGCTGAATCTCCTTGATGGTATCGCGTGGGAAACCAGGAACGATGCGGTCTACCAATGTAGCGCAAACGTAGCAGTGGTTGGTGAACCACTCTTTGAAGCCCTCGTAATCAGCACCCATATCGCCCTTCCAGAGCTCGATATACTGATAGATGCACTCCTTGAGGTGGTGACCGTTGAGGAAGATCAGCTCACATGGCATCAGGATCATACCCTTGGTTGGGTCGCCCTCGAAGAACTTGTAGCGGTGGAATAAGAGCTGAACCAACTTGCCTGGATAAGAAGCTGCAGGAGCATCTGTAAACTTGCAAGAGTCATCGAATGCGATACCAGCCTCTGTAGTGTTAGAGATGATGAAACGCATCTCTGGCTGCTCAGCCAAAGCCATGAAAGCCTGGTTCTGAGAATATGGATTCAGTGCACGGCTGATAACGTCGATACGCTCCAATGTATTGATAGCCTGGCCGTTCTCCTTACCCTGAAGGTTTACGTGATAGAGGCAGTCCTGACCGTTCAGCCAGTCGACCATACCACCAGCCAATGGCTGAACTACAACGACAGAACCGTTGAAGTCGGTCTTCTTGTTCATATTCCATACAATCCAATCTACGAATGCACGGAGGAAGTTACCTTCACCAAACTGAATGATTTTCTCTGGAGCGACGCTCTTAGGAGCAGTGCGCTTGTTTAATGCTTTTAGCTCTTTCATGATTTGTTTATTTTGTCTTTATTATTTTACTTTTCGTTTTAAATTCCAATCTATTCATCAGATTGTTTTTTTCTGAGTGCAAAGGTAGTAAATATTTCGTTTGATTGTTCCAAAAACAGCGAAAAACTTCACGCAAACCTTTACGCTCCTCACCGGTTCTATATCTTATTATATATAGAACTGCGCAGGCACAAAATAAAGAAGTAGGGATTTTCCCCCACCCCTTTAGGGGAAATCCCGACCGTGGAAGCAAAAAACATCGTATCTTTGCACCAGAAAAAAGAAACATGAAGTATAACAATTAAAAGATATACGATTATGAAACGAATGATAATAGCTCTGGTAGCCATGTTCATGATGACATTCACTACCGCTTCAGCAATGAGTTATGAGCAGGCAAGACAGCAGGCTCTCTTCCTGACAGACAAGATGGCTTACGAGCTCAATCTTACGGAAGACCAGTATGAGGCAGCTTACGAGGTGAACCTCGACTACCTGATGAGTGTAGATACATACGATGACCTATATGGTGCTTACTGGCGCCAGCGCAATATGGATTTGAGCTATATCCTGCTCGACTGGCAGTATAGAACATATCTCAATGCCACCTACTTCTACCGTCCGCTCTACTGGAATGCGGGCTACTGGCACTTCGGCATCTACGCCCGCTATCCGCGCCGCGACTATTTCTACTTCGGTCGCCCTCACTTCTACGTATCTTACCGTGGAGGTCATAGCTGGCGAGTAAACGGAAACAGAAGCTGGTATCACGGAAGAAGTTTTGGCGGCCCTCACCCAGGAGGACATCCTAGAGTAGGTATGAGAGACGGATTCAACCGTGGTGATTACGGCAGAGGAAGATCTTTCGGAAATCTGAACCGCGAGAACAGACCTCAGATGAACCCAAACCGTGGTTTCGGTAATGCAAGCCGCCCTAACAACAACGCTGGCTTCGGAAACAGCAACCGCCCTCAGAACGGAGGCTTCGGAAATAACAACGGAGGCTTCGGCAACAGCAGCAACCGTGGCTTCGGCAATAGCAACAGTCGCCCTAACCGCGGGTTCGGCAGCAGCAACAGCAGCACCAGCAACAACCGTGGTTTCGGAAACAGCAGCCGTCAGAGCAACAGCAGCTTCGGAAGCGGAAGAAGTAATATCTTCGGGGGCAACCGCAGCAGCATGAGCCGTTCATTCAGCAGCGGGTCTGGCAACCGTGGCGGCGGATTCACCCCTCGCTCTTCTACACCAAGCAAGAACAATGGCGGTGGAAGCTTCGGACACAGAAGATAAGAAAAGAGAAAGAGTTAAAATTTCAAGTTTATAAAGACAGAGAGTTAAGAAAAATCAAGACCTCAAGCAAGAGAGTAAGAAAAATCAAGTACAAAAAATGGGAATTTGCATCGGTTCATACCATTCGCAAATTCCCATTATTATTTTATCAACTTTCAGTAAAAGTTTTACTCCAATCCGAAGAGCGATTTCAAACCACCATCTACGCCCGAGAATCCCATGAAGGCGAGGCTGAGGAGCGCTGCAGTTACCATGACGATAGCTACGCCCTGCATGCCCTTAGGAATACGGACCAAAGCCTGCTGCTCGCGAATGCCGGCAAAGACAATGAGAGCCAGGGCAAAGCCGAGAGCGGTAGAGAAGGCGTAAACCACGCTCTCAAGCAGATTGTAATCCTTCTGGATAACCAGGATGGCTACACCCAGTACGGCACAGTTGGTAGTAATCAGAGGCAGGAAGATACCGAGTGCCTGATAAAGTGCAGGAGAAACCTTCTTCAGGATAATCTCTACCATCTGAACCAAGGCTGCAATCACGAGGATGAATGCCAGGGTCTGGAGATATTGCAATCCGAACGGATCAAGTACATACTTCTGAACACACCAGGTAATGATGGTTGCCAGGGTCAAGACAAAAGCGATGGCACCACCCATACCGATGGCTGTATCAACTTTCTTCGATACGCCCAGGA
>CATXJC010000060.1 GCA_958369755.1 uncultured Prevotella sp. | reverse complement strand
GTAATAGGTGATGCCTCCGGCTTCCCTATCACCAAGGATTTCTTGAAGAAAATGAGGAAGAGATATTTCTAGGCGATTTTTCAACGTTTTTCACCGAGCTGCCCCCTATCTCATGGGGGCAGTATCAGTTTTGAAAACGGACATTAAAATACCGTTTACCGCAAAAGCACAAAGTAAACTGCCTAAAATAAGTAATGCCACTCTAGTATGCAGCCTTTCGGCGCGCCAGAGGGGCTTATTATCTTTTATTTGTTATTTTGTACGGAGATAAATCAAATCAAAATACATCAGCCGTGTTTTCATCGGCTCAACAGGAGTTGTAGGTTCTAGACCTTTATTGTGCAAGAACGTCCATTCCTCCTTATCTGACGAAAACAGAAATTTGAAACCATTTCGTTGATAATATTCGAACACTTTCGGATGGTTGACAGCATCAACAATGACATACCGGCATCCAGTCTTATTCAGTGGGTCTATAAACCATGATTTGATGAAATCCAACAATTTGTCTCCCACATGATGTCCACTGAATAAATCGCTTACTGCCAACTGTCCAACCAACACTGCTGGATACTGCGGTCTTCGCTTGGCATTCGGAATCTTTCTATTAAGCTTATTCCGAAGGTTTGAAGGAAGTGAATCTACTTTTACACTCGAATTAGCGACTGTAAATGCGCAGACTATTTCAGATGTATCTGGTTTAACAAAACAATATGATTTTCTTAACAACTGATAGGCATACATAAAATCACATTGCTCTAACATTTTAAATGTACAGTTTTGAACGTTTTAATATAGCACGTGCCTTGGCTACTTGCTTGGAGAAGTCAATGGAGCCACGCTTTTCCAATGCCTCATCAGCTGCTTCAACGAAACGAGCTGCTGCCTCACCATGAAGGACAGGTATTGTTTTAATTTCTATTGCCATAATCTTCTTGTTTTTAATGTTATGTACTTATTTAATCTGCAAAAATATGCTTTTATTTTCACTTTACCAAACTTTTTGTTAACTTTCTGTTGAATTTTACCAAAAATTCCAAATTCACGCCTATCCTAGGAGAATAATGTATAAACTTGAGAAATCCCCAATCTGTAAAGTTCAACAGATTGGGGATTTATGTTTTCTGAAACTCCATTTAGGACTAGACAAGTCTCCTATCTCATGGGGACAGTATCAGTTTTGAAAACGGACATTAAGGGGATAGGGCTCCTCATTTCATAAGAGAAAAGAGAGTTGGTTTGCATCAATTATTTCCCTATATAATTAGGTGTAAATTCAAAAAAATGAGTTTGAACCAAATTGAACCAAAATGAACCAATCGTCAAAGTTTAAAGAATATTAAAACCCCATTTTTAGTTTGAAATTCTCCACAAAAATAACTATATTTGCAATGCCGTTGAGATAAACACGACAAACAATATAAAAATCATAATCTAAAAAGTAAATGAGTAAGAATATCACAGAACAATCAGTCTTTGGAACTTATTTTCAGACAGAGAATCAAGTAACATCGGCACTCCTCAAAATCTTAGAAACAGATTGTGGGGGAGGCAGTTTGTTAGATGAAATTCTTCAGCGAATTGATGAAGGAAATGGACTGCCAGAAAAAACATTAAAGATTGAAACTCAAAGTCATATTGACGACACAGACATCCATAGTAGACCAGATGGTTTAATCTCTTGCAACTATGCTTTCAACATTTATATTGAAAGCAAACTGTCTGATGTCATCAAGCTACCCCAACTAGAAAATCACAAGAAGTTGATTGTCGAAGACAGAGATGAACGCAATAAACTCATCTATATCACTACACACGACAAACGACCAGAAATTCTTCCCCAAGAGATAATATGGACTAATTGGACCACCTTGATGAATATCCTCAATGACTATCAGCAAGATGTTCCGAATCCGGTCCTCAGCTATCTCATAGAACAGTTTGAGCTTCTTATCACCTCATTAGGTTTATATGATGATCACGAAAACCGCGTCATCATAGTAGGCGGAAGATGGGGTGAGCCTATTGCTTTGGAATATAATTTCTATGCCTGTCAAGGCGGCAGAAGCTTCAAGAATGCCAAATACTTAGCATTCTATTACGCACAAAGAATCCAATATCTCTTTGAAATTGAAAAAAAACTAGAAAATGTAGATATCAGAGAGTTAAAAGAATATGTTCCAGAAGAGTACTTTGCTAAAAAGGAACCTCTATACAAACCAGAGAAACGAACATTCTTCAAGCTCAAGAAAATAGAAGAATTCTCACCTGCCATTCAAAATGATTCTTTCGGAAAGACCGGAAGACGCATAGCCTTCACACAAGGCCAGACCTACACCACTCTTGAAAGAATCCGAAAGGCAAAAGTGACCTCAGAACTTAGATTTTAAATACACTATATTATGGCAACTACTGTAAAAGAAGGTAATTTTATTTACCGCATTAATCCAGACAAGCCCACAGAGCTTCAAAGAGCCACGATGGGGAGTAACAGCTGGAGTTTCGTCTGCGGATGTAATGGTGCCGAGATTTTCGACATCATCACCAAGGGGAGCGACATCATCATGAGTACCTCCATGGGTACTTATGTTCGCTCGCATAGCGGAACCGTAACCAAGAAATAACGATATAACAGCATAAAAGACATGATGGCTATACTAGGATTCATAGGCATATTGGTTATTGCTTTTGTCATCCTCGGCTTAATTGGCTGGGGTGTGCAAGCCTTGGGCTTTGTCGCCTCTTTCCTAGGTGAAGGTATCACTGGGTGCATCGGATGTTTCTGCAAATTCATTTGGTTTTTCATTGTAGCATTCGTCTTAATATGTTTAATCTTTTAAATACTGTAAAGAACGTAGGTAAAACTTTAGAACAATATATTATGAACAAATTTAAATGTACATTAAAGGCTGACCGTGCTGGAATGAAGAAAGGCACAGTCATTGAGGTTACGACCTCTCTCGCTAGTTGTGACGCTCACAACATCGCTGATGCTTGTGAAGCAAAGTTTGGTAAGAAATCTCGTGATGCTTCCCATCCAAGTTACTGGGACATCAAGAAGGTATAACATAAGAAAGTGTAACTATAAAAAGAATGCTAGTATTTCAAAAAATATCAGCATTTTTTTGAAATTTTCTCCCAAGATTACTATATTATATAAGGTATCACCAAAACAGAGTAATTATGACAGAGAAAGAAAAGAAGAGACTGGAAATGTACGAACAGCGATATGCTGAGAGTTGGAAGAAGCGAGAGATTAACGAGGAAGGTACGCTCAAACCTTTCTCCAAGGAAGAACTTGAGCATATCTTCATGCTCAACGACCACCTGAAAGAGCTCACTTCTTCCACTATCGACAAAACGCTTCGGGTATCGATACATCTCCTCGACGAAATAGAAAAAGGCTACAAGGACTTCGAGGACTATCAAATAGAGAGCTACATCGGAATGACTTACCTTGATGATGGCGACGAGACCTTGGAAGAACAAATCAGACTTACATTCGAAATGGCAAAGTGCGACATCATCGGATGGGGCGCTGATTTGGAACCAGGAGTGAAAGAGGACGATGCCTTCGACAAGGAGATGATATTCAATAATGAAGAAAATAGCATCGGACAACTCTGGAATGAAATTTGGGAGAAATATCATGTTTCGCTCAACTGGGCTTTCAGCCATTATTTCAACTATCTCTCCATCTTCACGGTGGAAGACATCATGAAAATCAAGCCCGAAAACTTCGAGATGAGTATTGAAATATCACTTTAACAAACAAAGGAAAAGGAAGAATATGGCAGCAAAAATGTCTTTATGCACTATCAGTTATAACTACGAGCATTACGCAGGTATCGATGTGGAAAAACTGTCCAACATTATCTATGAGTATGTCAAAAAGGAGTTTGCAGATTTCAATCCGCAGGTCTCTGAGCCTGGCTCTGACATGGAAATGCCAGACCATGTGGATATGCTGCTCTGCAAGAAGGATGGCAGCATCTTCTACGAAAGCGACATTCTGCGCCGTGCCGTCAACATTCCGCATGATTGTCAAATGGGTGGATTAGTATTGGAAATCTTTATCCAGAACTGCGATGGCACGAGATACAAAAAAAGACATGCATATCCCAAGCCTTGGTGGAACCATAAAGCTAACGGCAAGTCGGACATGAGAAAACTGAAAATTCATAAAACTATCACCAAAAGGAATCTTAACAATCAAGAAGGCAAAGACTCTGAAGGCATCAGAATACCTGAACTTAGATCTCAGATTCTCAAGTTTCATAAATTCTTAAGATAACCATCCCATGACATACGAAGAATTCAAGCATTTGGCTGAGCATCCACAGCATCGGGATGTTCCTGCCATCTTCAAGCTCGAAGTTTTAGAAACGGAAGAGCTGGAGGAGAAGAAGCGTTCACATTATCCGAAATATAAGGTGAACACCTATTGTCCGCAAGCCTTCACTACAACTTTGGAGGAGGCAGAGAGACTGATGCACCAGGATGTCCTTTACCGCAAGAAGATGAAGGAGGAAGACGACTATCCGCTGGATACCTTCTGCTATTATATCTCGGAGATTCCGCTGGGACTGTTGCACTACGACCGCGAATGTCTTTCGGAAAGGATGTATGATGGGGAAGGAAAACTGATCGACCGGTCTTACTGCTGTTCGCGTTTCAGCATTTACTATCCCGGAGTCTGCGATTTGCCTGCATACGACCGTCATCCTGACGAGACCTTCCGAGGCAGAAACGCAGAACAGATTAGATTCCAGAAAGGTGACATCGTGGAAGTATATCGTGGCGATGAGGTGAAACTTGCCATCGTTGTCGGTACTCCGCTTACCACCGAATGGATCTGGGAGAGAAACCAGGCTGCCAAGGATAAAAGGGGATTGGATAAACTGCCATATGATGAGACGGATGACAGCTATACCGTGATAGATGGTCCCGGCTACGAATACCACGACCACGTTCCGTCGCTGTATGTCTTCGCCCCTCACTATCATGTGCCGCTCTATCTTCAGAGACGATTCAAGGGTTATCTGGAAAAGGCTGAGAAAAAGCAGAAAGAAGAGGAGGAGAAAGACAGGATCTTCCGCCAGGCTCACGATTGCTGCTTCAGCAACAAGGAACAGATAGAAAAATCAGAAAAGTGCGGCTGTTTCTTCTGCGGCGAAATCTTCTCGCCATCCGAAATCACGGATTACCTCCCTGATGAGCCGCCTACAGCCGAATGTCCCTTCTGTTATACCGACTCCGTAATAGGTGATGCCTCCGGCTTCCCTATCACCAAGGATTTCTTGAAGAAAATGAAGAAGAAATATTTCTAGGGCGTTTTTTCAATGTTTTCATCTATCTTCCTCCCCTATCTCATGGGGACAGTATCAGTTTTGAAAACGGACATTAAAATACAAGAACTCCGCCCTAAACAACCTTGAAAAGGGGAGTTAGGGCGGAGCTATCTACAAATATTATTTCTTCTCTTCCAGATGCTTCTTCACGGCATCCTCGATATCAGCCTTGTAATTCAAGCCGTAGAGGCGGTAGAGATCCTGCATATGGAGCATTCTTGGGAAGAAGTTCTCCAGGTTGCGCTTATCCTTGGCAGTCCACTGAACCTCAGAAAGGGCGGCAAGTCTTGGCAACAGTTCCCACTCCATCTTCTCGGCATCCTTCACCCACTCGGTCCAGATACAACCTTCGGCACCGATGATGTTCTGCTGCTCGGCAGGAGTCAACTTATCAGAGCAAGGATCCAGATCATATACTCGCTGGATGCTAGGAATACCCTCAATCTTGTTGATGCGAGGATTGCTGAAATAGAAATTGCTGATAGGAGCCACGATGGTAGGATGACCTTCACGGGCTGAACGGATACTGGCATTCACACTGGTCCAACCGCAAACGGTGATGTCCTTGGACGGAGTTCCTTCCAGAATCTCATCCCAACCCATCATCTTTCTGCCACGGTTTCTGATCTGCTTCTCTATCTCACCCATAAACCAGGTTTGGAGCTGCTCTTCCTTGCTGTGCTTAGGAAGCTCCTGGATGCCAAGCTCTGCAATCTTCTTCTGACAGTTCTCGCAAACCTTCCAACGGTTCTTTGGGCACTCATCGCCACCAATATGAATATACTCTGATGGGAAAATATCCATGATCTCATCCATCACGTCCTTGGCAAACTGAAGGGTCTGAGCCTTGCCGGCACACAACACATCCTCGAAAACACCAAAACGGGTAGCTACCTCGTAAGGACCACCGGTACAGCCCAACTCCGGATAAGATGCCAGGGCTGCCAGCATGTGACCCGGCATATCCACCTCCGGAATCACGGTGATGTATCTGTCGGCAGCATACTTCACGATTTCACGTGCTTCTTCCTGGGTATAATAACCCGATACGGGTACGCCATCAAACTCGTTCTTGTTGGTTGGCAGGATGGTCTCCTTGCGTTTGGAACCAATCTGGGTAAGCATCGGATACTTCTTGATTTCAAGACGCCAACCCTGATCCTCGGTAAGATGCCAGTGGAAATAATTGATGTTGTGCATCGCAAAGACATCAATCAACTTCTTGAGATAAGGTACGCTAAAATAATGACGGCCCACATCAATCATGAATGCACGATAAGCAAAGCGGGGAGCATCGGTAACCTCGGCAGCAGGAAGAGAAACGCTCTTCACATTCTTGGTGATAGGCAATGCCTTCATCACACTCTGGATGCCATAGAAGATACCTACATGAGAGGTGGCTGAAATGGTGATGCCATTCTTGTTGACCACCAGAGAATAAGCCTCAGACTGGGTATCGCCAGCATTCAGCGCCAGACGGATCTGACCCTTCGCCTGCTTGTCGGTAGTCTTTACCCCGATACCGGTTACCTCCTTGATATGAGATGCCAGGAACTCGGCATCCTTCTTCTGCTTCTCATCTCCAGCAGCATAATAGATTGTAGTTTTGGCTGTGATGCGGAAAGGAGCGCTGCTCATCTCCTTGACTTGCTGAGGCAATGGAACAATCTGCCAACTGCCCATGTTCACATCCTTGGCTGATAATGAAAGGCTAGCCAAAAAAGCCATAGTTAGAATGATTCTTCGTATCATAATTTTGAATGAATAGGTTTTAAATCACTGCAAAATTACGATTTTATACCGAAAGTACGGCATAATTTGAAGAAAAGCATCCTTCACTATGGCTTTTTTAACCTATTTTGGGTCTGGAAACTGCCAGATGGCGGTTTCTAGAAGAGATTCACGATGCGGTCGATGTCAACTGAAAGTCCCACTGAGAAGGTGCGACCGGTGGTCATCGCCGAACTCCAATAATACTTCTCTGGTGTATAATCGAAGAGATTATCTACCGTAAAGTTCAGATTGACGGCATCCAGGAATCGCTGCTGAAGAGTGAACTTCCACAACTGATAACTGCTGTCATGCTTCTCGATGTTCGTATCTGGAGAGGACAGGTATCTGCCCGACAGAGCGGCATTGATGCGATAGAACGAACAGAGCTGGCGATCGTAGTCGAGACGCCAGGTTGCAGAATGCGGACGAGGCTGGGAGAACTGGGAATCTACACTTCTGCCACCCACATGGAGATAACTGTAGTCGAGTTTCACACCGAGTCCCATATCCGAACGGTACTGGGCACTGAAGTCGATGCCGCTCACCTCTACTCCATCCTCGTTGCAATAACGCGAAGCCACATCCGGCTGACCGGTTCCCGGGGTATAATCGGCATAATCCTCGGTAGTGATGCGCTTATCATACTTATTATAATAGCCCATCAGGGTAAGACTATACTGACCGGTAAAGAAGCCTGCATTCTTCACCCTGCCGGTATGCTCCAGCGCCAGATTGAAGTTGTCGCTCTTCTCCGGCTTCAAATCCGGATTGCCATAAATCATCTGCATGCCCGCCATATCAAAGTTCATATACATCTCCTTGAGGGTTGGGGCACGGAATCCACCGGCATAGTTGGCACGGATGGAAAAGCCCTTCCACTTGGTCATCAGAGCCAGACGACCGGTGGTGGCATGCTGGCTGGATGCAGAGAAGTAATCATGACGAAGGCTAGCCACGATGTTCAACCACAGCAAAGGATTGTAATCGAACTGGGCAAAGGCATCGTATGAGTTCTGAGTCTTGGAACCATTGTTGGCAAACTGATAGGTGGTGAGATAATCGTTCAGGAAATCAGCACCTGCCGTCAATGTGTTCTTGCCGAAGATATGGGAATAGAGGGCACGGACGGTGTTCTGACGATTGGTATAATCGTGATCGTGAGTGCGCTCATTATTCACAAATCGAGTCTTGTCATACTGGTCGAAGCCGTAAGAAATCTCCAGATTATCATTCTCCGAGAGATTCATCACCGTCTTCAGTCCGGCAGAATAATCCATGTAATGATCATCGTAGTTGCTGCGATTGCTGATACGGGCGAAATAACCGCCACGACCTATCAGCTTCACCTTATCAGAGAGCTTGTAGGTAAGTCGCTCCTTCACATTGAAGGTCTCGCCACCATAGATATGGAGGATGTTGGATTCTGTATCGAAAGGACTGGTGAGCTGAACCTCATCCGATGTGGTACGCTGGATGCTGGTCTGCGAATTCCATTTTCCGGCATTGAAGCTGAAGCTTCCGCCGTGGCGCCACTCCTTGTTGAAGTCGTTGTAGCGGGTGTTGACATTGGCAGTCCAAGGTTCGCTGTTTTCACGGGAGATGATATTGATGACTCCGGCTACGGCACTGGCGCCATAGAGTGCCGAAGCAGCACCTTTCACAATCTCGATACGACCCACATTGTCCAGATTCAATCTGCTGTAATCAACATTATCCATGGTTTCACCAGCCAATCGCTCGCCATCTACGAGGAAGAGCACGGCGTTTCCACCGAAACCATTCATATTGAGAGAAGTCTCCTGATTCATGGCATAGCCAAATTCCAGACCCGGCATCTGCTCGGTGAGGAGGTCCTGGATATTGGTAGCATCAGCTATCTTGATATCATTGGCGGTAATCAGACGGGTTACCACAGGAGCATCCTTCAAAGCCTTTGGAGTTCGGGTTGCGGTAACTACCACCTGATCGAGGGCAGTAGCATCCGGTTGAAGGCGAAGCACATGCTGCTCACCTTTTCTCTCATCCGCTTTCAGTACGAAAGTCTGAGTCTGATAGCCCACAAAGCTCACCTTCACTCTCACCGCTCCATCCTTGCTGTAAGGAATGCGGAAATATCCGTCTTCATCAGTTGTTACCCCACCCTTTGCATGCAAAATCTGGACGGTAGCACCCGCCAGAGGTGCGCCCGAATCATCGAGCACCCTACCCACGACATCGCCCTGGGTTTCGGCTTTCAGATTCAGGCACAATCCGCAAAGGATTAGGAATAGTGCGAATATCTTTTGTTTCATCGAGTTATATCAAAGCTTATCCTGAAACAATCTTCTTATTTTGTACAAACAAACTTACCAATCATTGGCATAGGCATCTTGCCATACTGCACAGAATAGTTGACGGTCAGGGTTTTGTCCTTCAATGTACCCTGCAAAGTAACAGTGTACTTCTTCTCTGCACCATTCACGGTAATAGTACCTGCATAGTTCTCCTGAGCGAATGCATAAGCACCGTTAGAACCGGAAACCTTTACAGCAGGAACCTCCAGAGCAGGAAGAGCCATCATACCCTCTCCGCAAGCTGGCAATGTAACCTTGACTGTAGCATCATCTACCGTCTCAATCTTCATGGTAAGATTCTCGTATGTAGAAGCCTGACCCATTACGGTCATATCCAGGCTGCCGGTGTATGTACCAGCAATCTCCTTGGCAGCTGCCACTGTATCATCATCATCACTGCTGCAAGAGCTGAATGCTACACACATAGAAACCAAAGCCAACATCATGGCCATCATTGTCTTAAACTTTTTCATTTTTCTTTATTTTTCTTTTAGTTACAATATTATTTATTCAAGTTCTGTTCAAGGGGATTTGTAATCCCCGTTCCCTGTTCAAGGGGATTTGTAATCCCCGCTATTTATCTTCCGGAACATAGATGATTTCACCATTCTCCAGCTGGTAAGCGATGCCCACCTTCTTTCCCTTGTTACCAGATTTATTGTTCTGGTCTTCCGAAGGAGTATAGCGATTGATCTTCTGTCCATCCTTGGTAATGATTTCCATATTCT
>CATXJC010000059.1 GCA_958369755.1 uncultured Prevotella sp. | reverse complement strand
TACAAAGCTTTTGCCCTTACAGGGCGCCTTGCTGATTGCTTGTATACCCAGGGCGCTGCCCTGGGCTAGGAGCTTCTGCCCTTTCAGGGCGTGTGGAGCATACTTGCGAAAACTAGAATAGTTTATATAGGTATGTTGTATGATAAATTAATGAATCCAAAGGGAGCGTTGACGGCTTTGATGCTGTCGATGCTCCTCACGGGCTCCCTCTCCGTTGAGGCTGCCCGAAAGAAAACTGTGCAGAAAATCAAGGTGGCTTGCGTGGGCAACAGTATCACCTATGGCACGGGAATCGAGGATAGAGAACATTTCTCTTATCCTGTACAACTTCAGAAGATGTTGGGCGACAAGTACCTGGTAGGTAACTTCGGTAAGCCGGGTGCTACCCTGTTGAAGCATGGACACCGTCCGTACATGCAGCAGGAAGAGTACAGACAGGCAATGGCGTTCAAGGGCGATATTGCTGTCATCCATTTGGGTATCAACGATACGGACCCAAGAAACTGGCCTAACTATCGTGATGAGTTCGTGAAAGATTATCTTTCCCTGATGGACTCTCTGCGTTCCGTGAATCCGAAGGTACGTTTTATTTTGGCTCGAATGACTCCGATTGCCCACCGCCATCCCCGTTTTATCTCGGGCACCAAGCAGTGGCATGATGAAATACAGGATGCTATCCAGGTGGTAGCAAAGGTGAGTGGGGCGGAAGTGATCGATTTCCATGCTCCTCTCTATCCTTATCCTAATCTGTTGCCGGATGCCATCCATCCGAATGCGGAAGGTGCCGGCATCCTGGCGAAAACCGTTTATGGCGGTATTACCGGAAATTATGGTGGATTGCAACTCTCCGGTCTCTATACGGATGATATGGTATTGCAGCGCAATGTGCCGCTCGATATCCATGGCATCGCCAACACGGGCGACCAGGTAACGGTGAGCATTGCCGGACAGAAGGCTTCTACTGTAGTCAACAACCGTGGCGAATGGAGCGTAGTGCTGCAGCCGCTGCCAGTGGGCACCGACTATACGCTCACCATTCAGGCTGGCAAGCAGAAGAAAGAGTTCCGCCATGTGGCTGTAGGTGAGGTCTGGTTGTGTTCGGGACAGTCGAATATGGCATTCCGATTGAATCAGGCTGTTACCGGCAAGAAAGACATCGCTCAGGCTGATGACCCTGATTTCCGTCTTTTCGGTATGAAGGGAAGATGGGAGACTTATGATGTGGCTTGGCCGGCATCCTGTCTGGATTCCCTGAACCATCTACAGTATTTTAAGCCTACAACCTGGAAGAAGGTTTCTCCGGAAACTGCAGCCCAGTTCTCTGCCGTAGCCTATTATTATGGTAAGATGTTGCGGGATAGTCTGAAGGTGCCTGTGGGATTGATATGCAATGCCATCGGCGGTGCTCCGACGGAAGCCTGGGTAGATAGAAATACCTTGGAAACCCAGTTCCCGGCTATCTTGAGAGACTGGTTGCACAATGACTTTATCCAGGATTGGGTAAGAGGCAGGGCTGCCAGGAATCTCACCCACGATGCTACACATCTCGGTCGTCATCCATACGAGCCATGTTATCTCTACGAGAGTGGTATCCTGCCTTTGCAGCAGTATCCTATCAAGGGAGTGATCTGGTATCAGGGTGAATCGAATGCCCACAATATGGATGCTCACGAACAACTCTTCCGCCTTCTGGTGGATAGTTGGAGAAGCAATTGGAAGAATCCTCAGATGCCTTTCTATTTCGTGCAGTTGTCTAGCCTGAACCGTCCTTCCTGGACCTGGTTCCGTGACAGTCAGCTCCGATTGATGAAATCCATCCCGAATACCGGAATGGCGGTGTCTTCCGATCAGGGAGATTCGCTTGATGTGCATCCTACGAACAAGCAGCCGGTAGGTGAGCGCCTGGGGCGCTGGGCTTTGAACCAGACCTATGGTCATGGCGTAACCCCATCGGGTCCTATATATAATAAGGTGGTAAGAGAGGGCGAGTCGCTGGTGGTTTCATTTACCTATGGCGATGGTCTCCGTACTTCCGACGGCAAGGCTCCATCCTGCTTCGAGATGGCTGAGGAAGAGGGTCTCTTCTATCCTGCACAGGTGAAGATTGAGGGAAACAAGGTTCGACTCACTTCACCAGAACTCAAGAAGCCGAGATTTGTAAGATACGCATGGCAACCTTTCACACGTGCCAATCTGGTAAACCAGGATGGTTTGCCGGCATCTACATTCCGGGGAGAAATCAAAACGAGCATCAAGTCCCTGTCTGGCTTCCCTTCTGGTGAGGCTGGCTATGAGCTCGGTGTCTCTGCTTGTTATTCAGGATTCATCGGCGACTACCTGATAGTGGCTGGTGGCTGCAATTTTCCTGAACCTGGAAAGAAGAAGTACTATTCGGGTATCTATGCAGCGAAAGTGACAGGCAACGAGGAAACCTTACATTGGAAGATGATAGGCCACTTGCCTGAACCTGCTGCTTATGGTGGTTTGGTAGCCACTGGTGATAGCCTGGTTCTGGTTGGTGGATGCAACGGCGAACATAGTTTGAAAACCGTCTTGAGTATCCATTTGGACAAGAAGAGCGGTAAACCGATATTAAAATCCTTGCCAGACTTGCCTTGTACGGTAGATAACATGGGTGTCTGTCTGATGGACAATCGTCTGTTTGTTGTGGGGGGCAATCAGGATGGTCATCCTTCCGCTTCCGTTCTCACCTGTGAACTCGGAAAGAATCTGGAATGGATAAAGGAAACGGAAATGATTGGCGAACCGAGAGTTCAACCGGTCTGCGCTGCCTATGATGGCAAGCTCTATGTCTGGGGTGGCTTCTATCAGAATGGCAAGTCAAGTGTCGTTGCCACATCGGGATTGCGTTATCTTCTCCAGGGCAAATGCTGGAATCCGCTTCCGGCACCCCGTAATGGCGAAGGTAAGGAACTCACCTTGACGGGCGCTACTGCCATGCTGGCTGTGGGTCCCGATGGTGAAGCCCAGATCATTTGTGCCGGAGGCGTGAACCATGATATCTTCTGGGATGCCATCAGCGGAACCTATTCCAAGGTGGCACAAGCTGATTATTTGAAGAAGGACATTTCGTGGTATCAGTTCAACGGTTGTCCTTTGACATATAAACTGAAAACTGAACGCTGGGAAATTCTTTCCCACCAAACCCCTCTGCTGGCTAGAGCGGGAGCCCAAGTGGCAATGCGAAAACATACATTATATTATATTGGCGGTGAATTGAAGCCTGGTCTTCGTTCACCCGGTATAGTTCAGTTAGATTTACGTTAATTAATGATTCTACCAGTGTGGTATGATAGTCTGGCGAGGCTTCATCCACACTGGTTTTTCTATTTTTATGAAGGTTTGTTGCAAAATGAAAGTTAAAACCATTATTTTCCTTTTATTTTGTATTATGTTTCTTAAAAAAGGCTATCAAATAGAAAGCAAACTAAAATAATAAAAGCAAAAAGTAAGTAAATAGCTATTTAATTAATCAAATTGTCGTACATTTGCACTCGAAAACGAACAATATGTAATTTAAATAATAGGAGAGATTAACATGAAAAAGATCGAAGCAATTATCCGCAAGACGAAATTTGAGGATGTAAAGGAAGCTTTGCTTGCCGCCGACATTGAGTGGTTCTCTTACTACGATGTAAGAGGAGAGGGCAAGATGCGACAGGCTCGTATCTATCGTGGTGTCATGTATGATACCAGCAGTATTGAGCGAGTGTTGTTGAATGTTGTCGTGCGCGACAAGAACGTAGAGAAAACAATTCATGCCATCCAGGAGGCTGCCCGTACCGGCGAGATTGGTGATGGTCGAATCTTTGTAATTCCTGTAGAGGATACCGTAAGAATCCGTACAGGTGAAAGAGGCGACATCGCTCTTTATAATGCGGAGCAGGAAAAATAAGATGTGGAAGGGAGGAGAGAGATTAGTTTTCAGATTGTATCAACACTTTAAAGATTTTGTGTTATGAGTGTACAGGATTTAGGAATTTCATTAGATACCGTATGGATGCTCTTGGCAGCCATGTTGGTCTTTTTCATGCAGCCGGGATTCGCCCTCTGCGAGGCGGGCTTTACCCGTAGTAAAAACACCGCGAACATCTTGTTTAAGAACTTCGTTGACTTTATGGTCGGCTCGGTTCTTTTCTGGTTCATAGGTTTTGGATTTATGTTTGGTAGCGATGGCGCCGGATTCATCGGTATGCCTAACTTCGGCGACCTTTCTTTCTACAAGAATGCAGCTGGTCTTCCTACAGAAGGCTTCCTGATGTTCGAGACTGTATTCTGCGCTACCAGTGCTACCATCGTTTCAGGTGCCATGGCAGAGCGTACCAAGTTCTCTATGTATTGCATCTATTCATTCTTCATCTCATTGATTATCTACCCTGTAGAAGGTCACTGGACATGGGGTGGCGGCTGGCTTTGCAATGCTGATGCCGGTTCATTTATGATGGACACCTTTGGTGCTGCCTTCCATGATTTTGCAGGTTCTGCCATTGTACATAGTGTTGGTGGTGTCCTCGCCTTTGTAGGTGCTATCTGCTTAGGTCCTCGTTTGGGTAAGTACCGCAACGGCAAGAGTATGGCTATCCCTGGTCACAACCTGATGGCTGCTGCCCTCGGTGTATTCATCCTCTGGTTCGGATGGTTCGGATTCAACCCTGGTTCTCAGCTCGCTGCTTCTGGTGAGGTTAACCGTGTTGCTATCAGTCACGTATTCCTGACCACCAACCTGGCTGCTGTCTGCGGTGGTTTGGGTACTATGTTTACATCTTGGATCAAGTATGGTAAGCCATCATTCTCATTGACATTGAATGGTATCTTGGCAGGTTTGGTAGCTATCACAGCCGGTTGCGACTTGGTTAGTCCGTTGGGTTCAGCCATCATTGGTCTTCTGGCAGGTATCATCCTGGTATTCTCTATCGAGTTCATCGATACCAAGCTTCATATTGATGACCCTGTAGGTGCTAGCTCTGTACATGGTGTATGTGGTATCTTCGGTACCTTGATGACAGGTCTCTTCGCCCTCGATGGCGGTGCCTTCTATGGTGGTGGCTTCGGTTTCTTCGGAGCACAGCTTTTCGGTATCATCGTTATCGACCTTTGGGCAGCTGCAACAGGTATCATCCTCTTCTGGGGTATCAAGAAGATCTGTGGTCTCCGTGTTGACAAGCGAATCGAGGAGGAAGGTCTCGATATCTACGAGCATGGTGAGAGCTGCTACAACTAAAGTACTTTCATATATTGACGAGAGAGATTATTGATAAAAGTTTTGGTAGGCAAGGTTTTTTGTAGTAACTTTGCAGCCAAAACTTTTTAAAACAGGAATGTATCACATAAAAAGAGAGATTATGAAGAAGATTTTAGATATGAAGAAGATGGGTGCCTTGGCACTCGGTTTGATGGCTTTTGCTCCTGCTGCCATGGCACAGGACGAGGTAGAAACTTCTATCGGTGCTGATATCGTAAGCCAGTACTACTGGCGTGGTCAGGATTTGGGAGCCGTTTCCCTGCAGCCTACCTTGGGTATCGGATATAAAGGTCTGTCTCTTACTGCTTGGGGAAGTGTAGGTCTTTCTCAGCCGGAAGATACCAAGGAGTTTGATCTTACCTTGGCATACGAAACTGGTGGTTTCCATATCGGTGTTACCGATTACTGGTTCAACTCTCCTAACGAGAAGTATTTCGCTTACAAGGCTCACGAAACCTCTCATGTCTTTGAGGCAAATGTAGGTTATGACTTCGGTCCGCTTGCCTTGAACTGGTACACCAACTTCGCCGGCAACGATGGAGTCAACAAGGATGGCGACCGTGCTTATTCATCTTATCTCGAGGCTACCGCTCCATTCAAGTTGGGTGGTTGCGATTGGGAGGCAAGCATTGGTGCTGTTCCATTTGCCACAACCTTCTATGGTGATGCCAACGGTTTTGCCGTTACCCACGTAGGTGTCAAGGCTACCAAGGATATCAAGATTACCGATTCCTTCTCTGTTCCTGTCTTTGCTCAGGTAGCAGCTAACCCTAGCACAGAGAAAGCTTATCTGGTAGTTGGTTTCACCCTGCAGCCATAACCCCGTACGCCCTGAAAGGGCAGAAGCTCCTAGCCCAGGGCAGTCGCCCTGGGTAATGTTGGCAAAAAAGTCGCCCTGAAAGGGCAAAAGCTTTCAATTTCAAAGCTTTTGCCCTTTCAGGGCGACTTTTTGTATTGTTCTAAAACCCAGGGCGTTGCCCTGGGCTAGGAGCTTCTGCCCTTTCAGGGCGTATTGGATATGACTTATGATAAACCCTCTTTCTCTATATATTACAGGTTGTTCAGCAAGTCTGCCTTGCCATCATTGATCAGCTTGATGACCAACTCTCCGAAGAGGGTGTTCTGCCATGCGAACCAAGGACGGGTGTATTTAGAAGCATCGTCCTTGTGGAAAGACTCATGGATGAATCCCATGCCGGCATCCGTATTCAACAGCATCTTCATGCAGAAGCGGATCTCGTCATCGCTCTGTGCGGTGAAGCACTTCATCATGATAGACATAGGCCAAGGCATGTCGTAACCGATGTGTGGACCACCGATACCTTCGCCAGCCTTGCCACGGAAGAAGCAAGGATTGTCCTCACTCCAAACGAAACGGCGGGTGTTCTGATAGATAGGATCGTTCATAGGAACATCACCCATATATCCCATACCCAGGAGAGAAGGAACGTTGGAATCGTCCATCAGGAGCTGGTTGCCGAAACCATCTACCTCGTAAGCATAGATCTTGCCATACTTTGGATGGTTGTAGATAGCATACTTCTGCAGAGCAGTATGTACCTCATCGGCAAGACTGCTGCAATCCTGCGCAATCTTCAAGGCTGCATCTTTCTTTGCTGCATCCTTCTCTGCCACGTGCTTCAAAATCTCTGCTGCCTTGTTCATGGAAGAAACTGCCATGAAGTTGGATGGAATCAGGAATGGAAGGATGGTGGCATCATCTGAAGGACGGAACATAGAAGCAATCAGTCCTACTGGTTTTACCGGAGCGCCGAAGCCGTCCCAACCGATGGTATCGAAGGCACGGTCAGAAACGCGGGTAAAGTGATAAGCCTTGGCGGTTACCTTGCGCTGCTGCTCGTGGAAGGTCTTCAGGATATTCTCGATAGCCTTCATCCATACCTCGCCGAAAATAGAGTCATCGCCTGTTACCTTCCAGTACTCGTAAGCCAAACGGATAGGGTAGCAGAAGGAGTCGATCTCATATTTGCGCTCGAATACATCCGGCTGCATCTTGGTGCGGTCTTTCTGCCAGCCGGCACCGGTAGGACCGTCATTGAAGGCATTGGCGTAGCGGTCGATGTTGATGCATTTCAACTGGCGGAGAATCACACCCTTCAGCATCTTCTTCAACTTCTCGTCCTTGTTGGCGAGGGCTACGTAAGGCCATACCTGGGCACCGGAGTCGCGGAGCCACATGGCTGGAATGTCACCGGTATATACGAATGTATCATCATCACCATTTTCGAGCACACGGTAGTGAACGGTACTCTCCAGGGTGTTAGGATAGCAGTTGGCAAACATCCAAGCCAACTTTGGATTCTTCTTCAGGATTTTCTGTACTTCCTTGATCTTCTTCTCTACAGCTGTAGAAGTGAAGAGACGGTCCTCTACAGGAGGACGCTTTGACTCATATTTGCCATTCACTGGGGTTACCACCTTGGTATAGCGTGCATGCACATCTACCTCAGCATTCTCCTGAGCCATAGCGCTCATGGAGGCAAGAAGAGCCAATGTTAAAATAGTCTTTCTCATTATTTATATGTTTTGTTAGTTAGTGCTTGATTCTTATGGACGGTCGGCAGGACGGGTTCCCCACTTTGATGGCTGGTTGCCCATCTGCAGTTCGAGGGTGCCGCCCTTCATGATGTCGTTGTACATGATGTATGACTTGCTGTATCGCTTGCCGTTCAACTTCACAGACTGTACGTACATGTTTTCCTTGCTGTTGTTCTTGCAGACGATGTTGAAGGTCTTGCCCTTGCCCACGTTCAGTTCTGCCTTGTCGAAGATTGGGCTACCGATGACGTACTTGCCGCCGGCTGGCTCTACCTGATAGAGACCTACGGAAGAAAGCACATACCATGCTGACATCTGACCTACGTCCTCGTTGCCGCTCAAACCGTCGAAGTCATCCTTGTACATCTCGTCCAGGGTCTGTCTGAGCAGACGGGCAGCCTTCCAAGGCTGACCTACATAGTTGTACATGTAGAGAACATGATGGCTAGGCTCGTTGCCATGAGCATACTGACCAATCAGACCTGAGATATCTGGAGAAGCATTGGCACCCATCTCACCGGTAACGATGAAGAGAGAGTCGAGCTTGGTCACGAACTTCTTTTCATTGCCGAAGAGCTTCACGAGTCCGTGAACATCGTGTGGAACCAGCCAGGTATATTGCCATGCATTTCCCTCGGTATAGTCATCTTCACGATGCTCGGCAGAGAATGGGTTGAAAGGAACGCGGAACTTGCCGTCAGAACTCAGACCGCGCATAAAGCCGGTCTCCTTGTCGAAGTACTTGCTGTAAGCCTTTGATCTGTTCTCGAAGTACTTGGCATCTTCCTTCTTGCCCAGCATGCGAGCCACCTTTGCCACGCAGGCATCAGCCAGCGCATATTCCAAGCCCTTGGCAACGGTTTCCTTGGTAGGCTCCTTGTCGTATGGCAGATAACCGTGCTTCTTGAGCAATCCCATGCCACGCTCATCGAGCATAGCCGACTTCTTCATCGCCTCGTAGGCTCCTTCCTTATCCTTCACATAGCCCTTCAGTACCATATCGGCAAGAACAGGAATGCCAGGGTTGCCCACCATACAGTTGGTTTCGTTACCCATCAGATGCCATACTGGCAACTTGCCCTGCTGGCGATAGATATTGATGAAGGTGCTAGCCATATCTGGCAACATGTCGGTATGGATCATGGTCATCAATGGATGAGCTGCACGATAGGTGTCCCAGAGTGACAAGGTAGTATAATTGGTGAAGTTGCCGTCATAGACCTTGCCGTCGGCACCGCGATACTGACCGTTGACGTCTGAGAAGACAGATGGGGCGGTCATGGTATGATACATGGCTGTGTAGAAGATGCGGCGGGAGGTAGAATCGCTGGTCTCGATGTTCACCTTAGCCAATTCCTTGTTCCAGGCAGCATCTGCATCAGCTACTACCTGACGGAAATCCCAG
Organism: uncultured Prevotella sp.; assembly: GCA_958369755.1. Taxonomy (GTDB): domain Bacteria; phylum Bacteroidota; class Bacteroidia; order Bacteroidales; family Bacteroidaceae; genus Prevotella. The sequence continues at coordinate 1,164 of CATXJC010000059.1, read as the reverse complement.
CCCGGAATCTCCTTCTCCAGGTTCAGCTTGGCGTTCTCTGCGCTCACAGCCGACAAGCCGGTCTTTACCAACAATGGCTTGGTGACATCAGCAGCGGTAATCAGCCATCTGCCGGTGCCCAGTGGCTTCACGGTAACAGGCTGGGAGAATTCTGCGAAGAAGAAAGCCTTCTGGTCGTTCGCCCATCCCTTTGAGAAACGGTGACCAGCCACGGTGGTAGCTGTGGTGTTATCTACATTGAAGTCCTTGGCTGCATCCCAACCGATACCCTGCTTCAGGTCGAGTATCAACTGTGCCTGCTGTGCATCAGCACCAAAGGTATAGCGCTGGAAACCGGCACGCTGGGTAGCGGTCAGCTCCACCCATACATTAGGCTGCTGCAGTTTGACTGCATAGTATCCAGGGCGTACATTCTCGTTGTCGTGACTGAACTTGATTTGTTTCTGGTTGCCATCTACTACGGGCAGGAAAGCCACGTCGCCCAGGTCGCCGATACCGGTACCGCTCAGGTGCTGGTGTCCGAAACCGATGAGGATGGAGTCAGAATGATGATAGCCGGAGCACCAGTCCCATCCGCGGGATGGTTCTGTAGGACCTAACTGGACATATCCGAACGGAACGTTGGCTCCGAGGAAAACGTGTCCATGTCCACCTGTTCCGATTCTAGGGTTGACAAACTGAGTTAGCTTGCTCGACTTAGCCTGTTGAGCAAGCGATACCTGAGTGTAGCCGCCGGCTAGCACGCAGGTCATCATTAAAAGATTTATAATTCTCTTTCTCATAATGCTATAGTAACATCTACGGAATAATTGAATAAATTAGGTTATTTGTAATAAAACACAATAATGTTGCAAAGATACTAAAAAATCGGGAAAAACGGCACAATTCTATATATTTTTTAACTAAACTTTCATTGTGTTGATGGGGGATTGCAAATCCCCCCAGGGGTGGTCGAACCTTTTTAGACGGCGGATTTCAAATCCCCCCAGGGGTGGTCGAACCTTTTTAGACGGCGGATTTCAAATTCACCGGAACGCCTAACGGATTTCAAATTCACCGGAACGCCTAACGGATTTCAAATCCGCCGGAACGCCTAACGGTGTTTACTCATACGCCCTGTTTTACTCTAATTGAGCAAGCTTTGAGTGTATTTTTTAACGTTAA
>CATXJC010000058.1 GCA_958369755.1 uncultured Prevotella sp. | reverse complement strand
CCGTACTTGAGAAGGCAGGAACCATGGAGAACCTGCTCGACCGCATCCCTAACGTGTCTGCCCAGAATGGCAGCATCAAGGTATTCGGTCGCGGTGAACCTGTTATCTATATCAATGGACGACAGATGAGAGACAAGAGCGAGCTAGACCGTTTGCATTCCGATAACATCAAGTCGGTGGAAGTCATCACCAACCCTGGTGCCCGTTACGCAGCCAGCACCAAGGCGGTCATCCGTATCACAACGAAGAAGATACAAGGCGAGGGCTTCGGATTTGACGCTACAACAGAAGGATCGTACGACGAGAAAAAGAACCTTGGAGGATATGGCAGGCTGAATATGAACTATCGCAAGAATGGATTAGAGCTGGGCGCATACGCCTTTGGAGCAAGACAATACCAGCCAGACAATAAAGACTTACAGCAGAAGACTTATCTTGACAAGACGTGGAACCAGAAAAGTGAGATAAGACAAGTAGGTATTATCGAAGCCATGAACTTTCGTCTGGATGCCAGCTACCAGTTGGATGCCAACAACTCTATAGGTGCCAACTTTGGCTTTCTAAGAAATCCAAAACAAACATGGAACGGCGATATGAGTTCTTTGATATTGAAAGACGGAGATTTGTCTGAAAATTCTGATAGTCATGCTGATTTCTTTTGGCAGAAGAATAATCTTTCAAGCAATATTTACTATGTAGGAAAGATAGGTAAGTTCAGCATCGATTTCAATACAGATTGGCTATGGTCGAAGGAATACCAGAACGATGTTACCAAAGAGCAATACCAGGAAGTGGGAATGGATGCGCAAAGCCAGACGGCTCATAGCTTGACGAACAAGGACTATCATCTACTCGCTTCCAAACTGGTGCTTTCTTATCCATTATTAGGTGGTAATTTGTCTTTGGGTGGTGAATATTCCAATACCCATCGTACCTCAAAGTATCAAGTGGTGCCAACTAACTTGGTATCGGATGACGACAGCCGTATTACAGAAAGCATGACATCTTCATTCTTGACCTATTCAAGAGATTTTGGTAATCTGAGTTTGGAGGCAGGACTGAGATATGAGTATATCGACTTCAACTACTACGAATACGGCAAGTATATACCAGGACAAAGCAAGTCGTACGGCAATTGGTTCCCATCGCTTAGCTTATCGATGCCTGCAGGCAAGGTACAGATGCAATTGAGCTATGCAGCCGACATTAATCGTCCTTCCTATCATAATTTGCGCAGTGGCATTCAGTATGACAACCGATACACGTATGAAACGGGAAATCCATTTCTGGTATCTCAGATAAGTAGAAATCTCAACTACGAGTTGGCTTACAAATGGTTGACATTCGATATGACCTACAGCCATACTTCCAATCCGATTATATCCACAGTGGAGACTTATAAGGATAATCCTGCAATAGGCTTGATGAAGCCAGTAAATGGGAATTCGTATAATGACGTAGCTGCATCCATCAACTTGCGCCCTTCGTTTGGCATCTGGCATCCTTCGCTTACAGCATCCGTTGACAAGCAATGGTTTGATATGGAGACGCACGATGGGAAATCGCTCAATAAACCAATGGCTTCATTCCGTTTTGACAATACGCTCAACACCAAATTAGGAATGTTTACGTTGATGATGTCGTATATCACGAAAGGCCATGAAGAGAATCTGTATCTGTACAAGCCTATGTTTTGCACGAATGTTTCCGCATATAAGGCTTTCTTGAAAGACCATTTGTCGTTTCAGCTCTTCATCTATGATTTGTTCGGGACAAACGATAGCCACATGATTGCTCATTATGGCAAAATGAAGGACTTGATTGTTGATGGACTGTCAACAAGCAAAGTGTCGCTTACTGTACGGTATAAGTTCAACACGACAAGAAGCAAGTATAAGGGTACGGGTGCTGGAGAAAGCCAGAAGAACAGAATGTAATCTGTCTGCAGCATCCGGTAATGGTGTAATGACAATAAATCTCTCTATAAATGAACAACCCAATAAAATTGTTGATTAGTGGCGCAGACATGGGAAGCTTGATAGCTTTCTGTGCCTTGCACCATGACTTCCATAAAAGCTCTCGGCAGGAAGATAGATTTCAAATCTATCGCATAGAAAAGGATACGCTGACGGTGGAAGATGTGGATGCATGCGACTTGTCGGGCATCCGGTATGCGGTGAATGCAACCTTGCATGACAACGAAGCCTCGTTTGCTTTCGATGAAAAATGCAAGGAACGGGGCATCACCGTTATCCATGTTGTCAATCTTGGCAAGGCTGCCTTTCTCGCTGTAGAGAAACCGAAAGGCTATCCATTCAGCGAAGTAGTGAAAAAAGGTACGGATGATTTCCGTTGCTCACTGGGCAAGTATATCTCGCAGTACGGTATGTTCTGGCAGATGCCCTTGCCTTGGATAGATGAAGCCATCAGACATTATTCTGAGGAGTCTTTCCCACAACTGGGCATCGGGGCATATATTGCCGCCGGCTACTGTGCCAACATTCTCGCAAACCTTGCGGAAGGCAAGGAGGTGAAATACTTCCCCAAGTTCTATCTCTCGCCATTGTTGGAAGAGATATGATTGCGATTATATCATCTGATAGTTCGTGGAATGAAACAGCGCTTCGGCAATGTTTTTCACGCCCATCTTGGCGAAAAGGTTGCGCTTGCAAGCCTTTATCGTATCCACCGACTTGCATAGTCGGTCGGCAATATCATTCATCGTGTAACCTTGGGCAGATAATCTCAAAACATCTCTCTCTGTCTCGCTCAAGGTTAAACCCTCTTTTTTCTCCCACTTGTGTTTCTGTGTGGAATACTCATAATACCCACGCTCACCATTCTTCTGCATGATGATATGTCCCGGTTCATCGGTAGCTGCCAATGATACGGTGCAGAGGGCAAGCCAGATTCTTCCATCATCAGAAAGAAGTATCGGAGTAAGGTGATGATGAATCAATCGGCTATGTCTGCCATTGGTAAGATGAAAGTCGTACGAGATGGTATAGTCCAGGCGGTCGCCCACAGGCAATTCATTGAAAAGATCAAAACCTTTCTTGTTCACTTCGAGCAGCATCTGCAGGTCAGCATCCGGAACATGGTCTATATACATCTGATAGCCTGCGTTCATCAACTGCTCCGGTTCCAATCCGCAGAGATAAGCGAGGTTATCTGATGCATAGATGAAGTCTTGATGAAAATAATCGATGATATAGACGCACTGGTAGGTGCTGCGGGCAAAGGCTTTTGCCGCATTCACCAATAATTCAATCTTATCGTAATCTTCTCTGTTGATATGATTCACCTCATTGGAATGGAGGAAGAAATCTTCTTTTTCTTTATTCATAAGCTATTCTAAATATTCCATAAAAATTCGTTCATTTACTTGGTTATAACAAGAAAAAGCACTATCTTTGTAGCGTTGATTCCCGGTAGCCTCTGATTCGTCAAGCTATCGGGTCTTGTTTTTATACGATTCTTGCCTACAAAAATACATCTTTTTTTGCAATTACGATAATGCCACATTATCTAATTACAGAAAATTAACCGTAAAAAGTTATAAAATTGCAATATGATGAAGGGAGTTACAAATTTTACTGCACAACAGCTGGATTACAAGTGCACAACACGTGTTGTGCAAGCGCATAACAGCTGATATGCAAGCGCACAACAGCTGTTGTGCGACTGACGAAGGTGACTTTCCCGGCAACATATACTTACTGTTCCAACAACTTATCCTACTTCTTCCGACAACTTATAAAGGCTTCTTACGATGCTTATTCCTATTGATAAGCAGTTCTAACCCACATCAATAGCACCGCTCATTCGTATCAATCAAACCGCTCATCCATATTAGTGCCATTTTTATTTGGTAGTTTAAGAATAAAAGATTACCTTTGTATCGCTAAACAGAAAGAAGAAAACGATGGCTATAAAATATGAAATCCATTATCTTCCCAATGCAGGAGGAAATGAAGAGACTCGCCGATTCGCCCATATCTTTGAGCAAACAGCTATGACTGACAAGGAGATGATCAGCCGAATCGCCAGACATAGCTGTCTGGGAGAAGGAGAAGTTTCGTCCGTACTCATGAAACTGCGTGATATCATAGAAGAAGACCTGCAGGATGGAAAACGTGTCTACATTCCGGAAATAGGTTATCTCTCGCTCTCGGTAGATCTGGATATGGATGACCTGAAACCCGACAATAAAGTGAGAGCTGAATATGTAAGCGTAAGAGGCATCAAGTTTCGCCCCAATGCAGACCTGTTGAAACAGGTGAAATATAATACCCATTTCGAGAAATCACAATATACTTCCCGCTCCTACCCTTTCTCTGAAGATGCATTGAAGGAGAAAATAAGAGAGTATCTGAAGCATAACCGTTCCATTAACAGAAAAGTACTGGAAGCGGAATTTCATATCCGTAAACAGACAGCACTCAACTGGCTGAAGAAACTGGAAAAATCTGGATTTCTGATAAAAGAAGGTTCCCGGAATGCGCCGGTTTATTTCCTGGCAGAAGAATAGGAGCCCATCGGATGATAGGTCTCATCATGATAGAACTCTCTAGATGACTGCAAGCCATATCCTCCGCGACCATCTAAGCTTCATTACATTAAATCTACCCCCTAAAGATAAGGTAATATGCCAAATAAAGAAGAAAAGAGAATAACAGAGCAGAGCTCGCTCTACGAACATCTGGAAAAGATGAGCGTAGATGAACTCACCGCTCATATCAATGCAGAAAACAAGAAGGTGGCTCAGGCAATAGAACAAGCATTGCCTGCCATTAACCAACTGATTTCCGCTATTGAAGGGCAGCTGAAGAAGGGCGGAAGACTCTTCTATGCCGGTTGCGGAACGGGCGGAAGACTGGCTACGCTCGATACCATCGAAGTGCAGAACACCTATGGTATCGACGGTTCGCAGATACAAGCCATCTTCCCCGGAGGCATCGGCTGCCTTACACAAACCAGAGAATCAAGAGAAGACGACCTGGAGAATGGTTGGCACCAGCTCTGCGACAAGCATATCTCAGAGCAGGATTTCGTACTCGGTTTTTCTGCCAGCGGAACAACCCCCTTCGTGCTTTCCATCTTGCAGCATTGCAAGGAGGCAGGTATTCCTACGGGTTGCATCGTCAACAATCCTCATGCTCCCATCGCCCAAGCAGCCGATTATCCCGTAGAAGTAATCACGGGACCGGAGTTCGTGACGGGAAGTACCCGCATGAAAGCCGGTTCATCGCAGAAGATGATTCTGGATATGATCAGCACTTCCCTTCAGATTAGACAAGGACGGGTGGAAGGCAACAAGATGGTGAACGCCAAACTTATCAATCATAAACTCATCGACCGCGCCTGCCGCATCTTCATGGAACGCAATCCGCAATATACGGACTACGAAGAAGTGAAACAACTGATTCTGAAAGCAGGAAGCGTGAAGAAGGCGGAAGACTTACTGAAGAGTAAAAGCGATTTAGATATTTAGATAAATTTAGACCAAACTTCACCTTATATAATAGGACTATATGGCAAAGAAAGCAATTGTAATGGGTGCCACATCGGGCATCGGAATGGAAGTGGCAAAACTGCTTGCTGCAAAAGGATGGCAGGTAGGAATTGCCGGAAGAAGAATTGAAAGATTGCAGGCTCTGATTTCGCAGGGCGGCATTACCTGCTATCAGCAAATAGACGTGACTTCTCCCGATGCTCCTGCCCAACTTCTCGAACTCATCGATAAGTTGGGAGGCATGGACCTCTACTTCCATAGTTCCGGCATTGGCTGGCAGAATAATACGCTGGATATAGAAAAGGAGTTGAAGACACTGGAAACCAACGGCTTGGGATTCACGAGAATGGTAGATACGGCATTCAACTGGTTTGCTACTCATCATCAGAACAATTCAAAAGCCCGCATTGCCTGCATCACTTCCATCGCCGGAACCAAAGGTCTCGGTGCTGCCCCTGCCTACTCTGCCACCAAGCGATTCCAGAACCATTATCTGGAATGCCTGTCGCAGCAGGCACGGATGCGTCATCTCCCCATCGCCATTACAGATATCCGACCAGGCTTCGTAAAGACCGACCTTATCGCAGGCAGCAGCTATCCGCTGCAACTCAAACCGGAAGATGTGGCGAAACATATAGTAAGTGCCATCGAAAACGGAAAGGAAGTTAAGGTAATAGACTGGAGATATGATATACTCGTCTTCCTCTGGCGACTCATTCCTAGATGGTTATGGACGAGATTGAGGATTACGTCATAACAACTTTATTCCTTTCTGATGACAATCGTCTTGAACCAGTCTTTCAATACTCCAGCATATTGATCCTGCGAATCAGACAGCAGGATGACAACCTGGGAACCATCTTCCAACTTGGATCCCAGACACATACCTTCGTAATTGGCAAAGGAACGCTTGGAAAGAGACAAGCCGGTTTTCCATTCCGCGAGCAATCTCTTCTTCAAGAAAGGAGTATCTGATGAAAAATTCTCTTTCATAGAAAACTCCTCAGAATTCAAAGGATTAATCTGATAGAGCTTGCACTTGCAGAAAGCCCCAATCTTGATCTTCGGGATAAAGGCCTCACGCTCCAGAACCAGAAGTTGACCATCGGGCAAGACACAAAGCTCACTCACACCCATCACATAGATATCTGCTTTCTTATGGGTAGAAGGTTGATCCATCTGATAGGCATAGGCTGTCATGTAACGAGAGGCTTTCTTGCTACTCTCTTGCTCGCTACAGTCTTCCTTGCCATTATTTTCCTCGTTACGATTTTCCTTTATCTTTCCCCAATCATACCTCATCAAACGAAGCTGGTTGGCCAATCCGTTTTGAGGAGTAGCAGGCTGTCCGTCTTTGCGGAGCGTGCTCTCAGGAATCGTCCAGAGATACTGACGGACGGAATCAAAAGCCAGAGACTCAAAATTATAATTTGGATAAAAATCAGAAGAAGGCCATCTGCTCTCCCAAAGGTTCTGCTGATAGCTAATCTTGGGAGCATTAGCCGAAGTAGGCAGAACAGGATACTCCTTTAAACGGCAATATCCTTCGCTTGTTATCACCAAGGTAGAATCAGAAGCCTTCACGATGGCTTCGTGGTCAAAGCCTTTTTCCCGCCCCTGCCAAAACTTTCCGTCGTTCAGCGTTCCATCTGTTCTCTCGGTAAACCCAAGGTTCTCTACCTGTTCCAATTCGCCAGTCTTGGGATTCACCTGAATCCGGAAGTTGAAGTACAGGGCACTATCCGACTTGTCACTTACCACCGCATAGATATCATCATGCAGATGAGCAATGCCACTATAGTTGCCCGCAGCCACGGTTTTCGGAAAAGCTTTCTGAGGATTCTCTCTCACTACTTTCCAATCCTGTGCTCCAGCCAACAGACTGAATGCCAGGAAGATGGAAAGGAAATTACAGCGCAGCATAAGTCAATACAAATTCCATGGTTAACTCGAAATCTACATGCGCCATCTTTCTGCTCTTGAGATTCTCCACATCACACGACCAATCTGCCATCGTATCAAACGGCTTCACCCGCATATCCTCAAACATTAGATTTTCTTCAGAGAATAACTTGAAGACCGTTTCCTTGGCACACCAATGCACCAGCTTGGCATCCAGATCTTCCGCCTTCTCATCCTTGCGCAGGAATTTGGATGCGATGCGCTCTACCCTATCGCTGAAGTATTCGATATCTACCGCCACTTCCTGATTTTTGGAAAGGATAAGCGCAGCATAACCCTTGGTATGCGAAACGCTGATATGATAACCACGGAACAATGGCTTGCCAGCCTCGTTGTGGGTAATGTCACCCGCATGAGAAAGCAAGCCCTTGGAAGCCCCGTTCGTCTTGAGCATCTCATACATTAATGCACGAATGGCAAGAAACTCCAGTTTCCTGCCATCGTTCTTATATTTCTCTTCCACCTGAGAGCGGTAAGCCTGCAGATGAGGATACTGCCCGAACAACTGTTCTACAGTTTCATCCATCTGCCATAAACCAAGACTCACTCCCGGATAAACTTCTCGTATATTGACAACTGCCATATTTTTTATATTCTGATATTGATGAATACTGATGATTACTTAGAAGAATCCTCCACGTTATCTTTCAAAGGATGTACCGTCACCTTAATCTTGCTGATGCGACGCTCCTCTATCTGCATAACCTCGAAAGTATAGTTCCTATAATCTATCTTCTCGTGCATACTTGGGAAATCGCCTTTGATTTCCAAGAGCAGACCAGCCAGAGAATCAGCATCACCCTCAACCTCCTCGAACTCTTCGTCATCTACATTCAGAATCTTGCAGAAATCAGAAAGAAGCGTTTTACCTTCAAAGATAAAGGTGTTGTAATTTAATTTCGAGTAGAACTTCTCCTCCTCATCGTATTCATCATTGATTTCACCTACAATTTCCTCCAGAATATCTTCGAGAGTAACAATACCCGATGTTCCTCCGAACTCATCTACCACAATGGCGATATGAACCTTGTTGTCCTGGAACTCGCGAAGCAGATCATCTATCTTCTTGGTTTCAGGAACAAAGTAAGGAGGACGAATCAGGCTCTGCCAACGGAAGTTGGAAGACTTCGTAAGATGAGGCAATAAGTCCTTGATATACAGTACACCACGAATATTATCTGTATTATCCTGATAAACAGGAATACGACTGTAGTTATTTTCCTCTATGCATTTCAACACTTCTGGATAGGTGCTGCGGATATCCAGGTCAACAATATTCTGTCGGCTGGTCATCACCTCCTTGGCTGTTTCATCGCCAAAGCGGATGATACCCTTCAGCATGCTCTGCTCGTCCTTGATATCATTCTTATCAGTCAGTTCAAGAGCCTGTTCCAAGTCATCAACACTCAGCACATGATTTTCCTTCTGTATAATCTTTTCTGCAAGAATACCACTTTTCAGCAAGATAGTTTCTAAAGGCCAAAACAACTTTCTGGCAAACAGAATTCCCCCTACGCACCGGCGACAGAACTTCAGAGGATCCTGGCGGGCATACACTTTCGGCATAATCTCACCAAAAAGCAAAAGCAAGAAAGTAAGAATAACCGTAATAATCAGGAACTGAAGCCAATAAGCTTTAGGACCAAACTCTACGATTCCTGCGAATACATAATTAAGGAGCATGATGATTGTGACATTCACAAAATTATTGGTTATCAAAATGGTAGCCAACGTACGTTCAGAATCATCACGCAACATCTGTATTTTCTTATCGGCATCAGTCTTTTCATCCTCAAGTTCCGCAACATCAGTTGGTGATAAACTGAAAAAAGCAATTTCGGAACCACTGGCAAAAGCAGACATGCCTAACAATATAGCTGCAAGTACAGCAGCTACAATAACCCCGGCGGAAGGCTGCATCAGCATCACATCACCGAAGGCATCAGTTATGGTGGATATATCCAATTTCTGAGCTAAAAATTAATAATTATTGTTCTTTAGTAGCAGGGCGAGTACTCAACATCTCCATATTATCTACATAGATTTCTGTAATATATTGTCTTCTACCCTGCTTGTCATCATAGGAGCGGTAACGGATTCTTCCTTCCACATAAAGGCGGTCACCCTTATGCACATACTTCTCTACTACCTTTGCAAGCCCACGATAAAAAACAAGATTGTGCCAATCTGTATGGTCTGGCACTTGGGTACCATTAGGCAAAGTATATCCTTTCTCTGTAGTTGCGAGAGAGACCTGAGCTACTGCCTGATCTGCTTCGAAATAATGAATGTCAGGATCTTTACCTACATTACCAATTAGCATAACCTTGTTCATGACACGAATCTTTTAAATTTCTGAATATTTTATTTCCACATTCCCAGATAGCGGAAATGGAAATTCTTACCTTTTGCAGATGGGAACTGGCTGCGTGAATCTACACAATCGCGCAGATAATCTACGATGCGATTGTAACAATCCAAACCTGATTCAGCTTTAACATCCGCAACGAAATGAGTATCACGGTACTCAAACTTTCCTGTAGCCGGTACCATCACAACACGCTTGAAATCAAGTGATCCTTCATACCAGCCTGGAGCCTCTTGAGCCAAACTGGCAACAACAGGATTCTCCATTCTCTCTGCAGGAGTAGGAGTACGCAATGCTTTCTTATCCTTAAAATCCTGCATAGTTTGCGCCGTAGTCTTTATCACAATAAAATAAACACGTGGGCGTACCTTATATCTTTTTGGATACGTCAAATCGCTAGCGGCATATTCACGAACATCTGCCTCTAGCTCCGCATCCATCTCAATCTCAGGAATACTCTTTAAAAAACCAATAGCATCATCAACACTAGTAACTAATGTCTCCTGATCAAAATATCTTAAATATAAATTCATAAATGGGTATGTTTCTCGAGTTCAAAAAAAAAGAGCGGAAAACGGGACTCGGACCCGCGACCCCAACCTTGGCAAGGTTGTGCTCT
>CATXJC010000057.1 GCA_958369755.1 uncultured Prevotella sp. | reverse complement strand
TTGAATATCTCGCTGGTGGCGAAGATGGTGATGGAACTACTACCTGGGAATGGAACGAAGCTGCCGGTGCTGTATGGGGCAATGGTCCTTTCGGTAGTGGAAACAAGCCTCAGTGGTGGGCTGTAAACTATGGTGCTGATATTGATGGTCAGGCTGGTCAGAAGGCTGGTGGCGTTGCCCGTAACGGTAGCGGTGCATGGTTCACTATCGATATCAATAACAAGCAGGCTATCGGTTCTGATGGCGTCAAGCTTCCTATCTCTGTCAGTGTATTGGATCACAAGGACCCAACCTGGGATAAGGGTTCTATCTCATTCCCAACTGCAACCAATGACAACTTCGTTATCCCTATGGGGGTAAACGTGAATGGTGGCAATGTTGCATTCCAGAAGTATTATGTATTGGTAGCCAGCGATGATAAGTTGGTATTGACTGCTGCAGAATTACCAGAGAATGGTTGTGCATGGTTCTATGTCTTCAAGAAAAAGGCTAAATAGGTATGTGATAAATCGTTGTGATTAAAACATAAAATTAGGCTAAGCCTCGGCTGTAGTGATACAGTCGGGGCTTTTTCATACCTTTTTGTAAACAGAATTTGACTTTTTTTGCTTTTCTTCCGTACTTTCTAGTATAATTGCTGAAAAGATTTGGTGTTTACGAGTTTTTATTGTACTTTTGTATGCAGTAAGACAAGTAGGTTTAGCAGGGTATGTTTGTACAACTGAGAGCTTATAACAGCTTAACTTTGCGACTCACACCGAACGGTGTGAGTGCGTGCATCGAACGAAGTAAGAGCGTGCGGCGTTCGATGTGAGCACGTGCATCGTTCGACGCACGTCGGAAAGTCCAGCAACTTCAAGCTTATATCATTAGTACTTAGCACCTTATAACATACTTGTGATAACAGCTAATAATACTAAACTATGGCAATAAAGTATGAAATCCATTCCATCCATAACTCGAAGGGCGAAGGTGGAGAACAGAAATTTGTCCGGTTGCGTGACCACGAACCGATGACCAGTAAGCAGATAGAGCAGCATATAGAGCAAGCATGTTCGCTTACCAGGGGTGATGTGCAGGCTGTAATGACATCGCTGCACGATCTTATCGTGACCGAGCTCTCTCAGGGCGCCCGTTTCTATCTTCCACAAATAGGCTATCTCTCGCTGTCTGTTACAACGGAGTTGCCGGAAGGTAAATCCATGGATAAGGTGACGGGCAATAATATCCGCTTGCGTAACATCAACTTCAAGCCTACTGCCGAATTACTGAACGAGGTGGGTAGAAATGTAAGGTTCGAACGCTCTAAATACACCACGAAGTCTCGCAGATACACCGAAGAACAGTTGTGGGATAAAATTGTGGCTTTTATAAAAGTGCATGACTATATTTGCCGGCGTGACATGGAATACCATTTCTCCCTGCGCCAGCAGACTGCCTTGAAATGGTTGAAGCATTTTACGGAGAAAGGACTTCTGGTAAAGAAGGGTGCAAGAAATGCTCCTCTCTATTTCCTGGCAGAAGACAATAAAGGCAATGAAGACAATGGAATCTCCCTTCACACTAAACGTCTTGAGCCATAGAAGTTTAGCGTATCTGTGAAAGGAGAAATGAAAATGGAAATTAAAATTAATACCTGATAAAAATGAATAATTTGATCACTAAAACTTGGAAACCGCTGCTGTCGTTGCTCTTCGGCGTGGCAGTGATGCTGTTCTGGGCTGTGCCTTATATGGCAGGACTCTGCTTTCAGGAACAGTATCAGATGTTTCTCTTTGATACCAACTATTTCCTGGAGCGTATTGTACTGCCGGGAGGATTAGCCGACTATATCAGCGAATTCCTGGTACAGTTCTACTATATGCCAGTATTGGGTGGTGCCATCATCGGACTGCTCCTGATAGGCATTCAGACTGCCGTATGGGGACTGATGAAGCAATATGGAGCCAAGCATGATTTCCCGGGCTATCTCCTGAGTTTCCTTCCAAGCATCGCCCTATGGTGTGCCATGGGCGACCAGAACATCCTGCTTTCTTTTGTGGTTGCACTTTTCGGAGCCCTGTTGATGGGATGGATTCACAACCGATTCCACAACCGGTTGGTGAAGGTGGTGTTCGAACTGGTAAGCACGGCATTGGTTTATTGGTTCCTGGGTCCTGTGGTATTCCTTTATGCCGCCCTGATGATAGGTGATACGCTGAAGAATGCGCAGCAGAAGGGCAACTTCCTTTCCGGAATAGGCTATTCTGTCTGCATCCTTGTGCTTACCATAGCCTGGATTCTGCTGAGCACGCAGACTCTGCAGTATCCAATGCACCGCATCTTTGCCGGACTTAATTATTATCGTTATCCGGGTGCCGTATCTCCGTTGCCTTTTGTTGTGATGGTATGGGCTGTTGTGATTCCTTTCTTGGGGATGATTCCATGCCACCGGAAATCCTTGCAGAAGTTGCAGCAATCCAAAGTGGTCATAGTGTTGAGCTATGTATTGGTGATTGTGGCTTCATGGTTCGGCATCAAGGCTTCTTTTGATGCAATGACCTACGACCTGATAGATTATGATTTCCTGGTTCGCACCGAACAATGGGATAAGATTATAGAGAAGGCAGAGAAGAAGCCGGCAACCACACCGCTCAGTGTTTCGTGTGTGAATCTTGCCTTGAGTCAGAAGGGTATGCTTGCCGACCGTCTTTTCGAGTTCTATCAGAATGGAGGCGAGGGCTTGTTCCCTACCTTTACCCGCGATATGATTTCGCCGGTATCTACAGCAGAAATCTTCTTCCGTCTGGGTATGGTGAATGATGCCGAAAGATATATGTTTGAGGCGCAGGAAGCGATACCGAATTATCGCAAGAGTGCCCGCTTGACTCGCAGGATTATAGAGTGCGAAATCATCAACGGCAACTATCAGGTAGCAGCCAAGCTGCTCCGCCGCCTGCAGAAGACGCTCTTCTATAGCAACTGGGCGAACCAGACCATGGCGCTGCTGGGCAATGAGAAGGCTATCAACCGGCATCCCGTTTATGGAAAGTTGAGAAAGTATCGTGAGAAGAAGCAGGACTTCCTCTTCAGTGACCGGGAGATGGACCAGATGCTGGGCTTGCTTTTCCTGAACGATAACCATAACAGGATGGCATACGAATATCTGATGTGCTACGAACTCCTGCAGCGCGATATGGAGAAGTTCATGCAGTATTATCCGCTGGGCAGATTCGTGGGGTACGACCATATTCCACGTACCTTCCAGGAGATTCTCATCGGCAACTGGATGAAGACGCATAGCGATCCACGTACCATCCCATATAGTGTGAATGCGCAGAACGTGAACAATACGCTTAACTTCATCCAGCTCTATATGCAGAATCCGAAGGCTCCTCAACTCAGTCAGCAGCCGTATGTATCCAATGCCTGGTACTATATGGTGATACAAGACAAGGAGGAAGCTAAGAAGGAGGAGAAGAAAACTATATATTAATGTTGAATGTTAAGTGTTAAATGTTAAGTTGGCAATCTTGCTGATAATTAGTGCATAATACACGTTGATAATATTTGGTTAGAAAATGAAAACGATAAAATCTTTATTGTGCTCTCTGTTGGTTGGAGTGGTGATGGCTTCGCTTAGTGCATGTTGTTACCCTCCGGCGTGGAAAGATGCCAAGGAAATCAATCAATTCCCTAAGATATTCCCCGATTATGTTGGGGTTACAGTTCCTGCCAATATCGCACCGCTCGATTTTAACATGGCGGACGAGGATATTGAGGATATGTATGTATGTGTGCAAGGTCCGAAAACCATAGAGGGGCTATATTCTTACGACAAGAAGTATGCGGAGTTTGAGGTAGATGAATGGCATGATTTCTTGAAAAAGAACAAGGGTGAAAAACTCATAGTTTCTGTGTTTGTAGAGAAGAATGGCGAAAAATTGAAGTACAAGGACTTCAATATCTATGTAAGCCCCTACGAGTTAAAGGACTGGGGCTTGACTTATCGTCGTATTGCTCCTGGTTATGAGGTGTATGGCAAGTTGGGCATTTATCAGCGCAACTTGAGTAATTTCGAGGAAACGGCTATCCTTGAAAATACGGCAGCACCGGGTGCCTGTCTCAACTGTCATACGGCAAACAGAACCAATCCCGATCAGTTTACCTTCCATGTCCGTGGTGACCATGGTGCTACCTTGGTTTCTCAGAACGGAAAGCGGGAGTGGCTGAAGGCTAAGAATGATTCCCTGAAGGGTTCGATGGTTTATCCTTATTGGCATCCATCGGGCAAGTATTGTGCTTATAGCACCAATACCACCCATCAGAGTTTCCATGCCGTGAAGGATGAGCGAATTGAAGTCTTCGACCAGGCATCGGATGTCTTCGTTTATCAGCCATCAACCCATGAACTGATATTGGATTCTCTCCTGATGACGAAAGACCATTACGAGACTTATCCGGTATTCTCGCCTGATGGCAAGACGCTCTACTTCTGCTCTTCTACCGCAGAGCCTATCCCAAGTGGGTATAAGGATATAAAGTATAATATCTGCAAGATTGATTTTGATGCGGCTACGGGTAAGTTTGGAAATAAGGTGGATACCATCTTCAATGCCCGTGAACTGGGCAAGAGTGCTACCCATCCACGTCCTTCGTATGATGGCAGGTACATCATGTTTACAATGAGTGATTATGGTTGTTTCCCGATCTGGCATAAGGAAGCAGATAACTGGTTGCTGGATTTGAAGACGGGGCAGGCGCGACCAATGACGGCTGCCAATAGCAGGAATACAGATAGCTGGCACAACTGGAGTAGGGATTCCCATTGGTTTGTCTTTACATCCCGCCGTGGTGACGGTCTCTATACCCGTCTTTATCTTGCCTGCATCGATGACAAGGGCAATGTAAGCAAGCCGTTCCTCTTGCCTCAGCGCAATCCGAAAAAGTACTACGACGAGTTGCTGGATTCCTATAATACCCCTGATTTCACTTCGAAGCCAGTAGAGCTGGATGCCCGTGCGGCAGGAAATGAAATCATGAGTGATAAGAGGATTCCGACAAAGGTTAGATAACGGAATCTTTATAATTCCTTATTCTGTAGAACATGATTCCTTCTCAGCAATGCATTCCATTTCTATCAACCAGCCGGGGCGGCATACTTTAGCCTCCACGATGATGCGGGGAATCTGGGGATAAAACTGCTGCATCAGTCTGTCAACCGTATGATAGTCGGAGATGTCGCGCAGATAGATGATGAAGTATTGGATATCATTCATCGTGGCATCGCCATCTTTCAGCAGGGCGCCGATGTTCTCAAGCAGTCTGCCGGTCTGGCGCACGATGTCTCCTTCATAGACCACATCTCCATGCTTGTCGATACTGGCTGTACCGGAGATGAAGTATTGTTGCTTGAACTGCTGGCTTCCTTCTGGATGGAGAGTATGGGTAGGTAGCGTAAGCCGGGTTCCTCTTTCGAAGGCTACACCATATTCATGGGTAGGATTCAGATGATCGAGTGCCTGAAGATACTTCTTGTCCTCTTCCTTGATATGGGGGATGGTGAGGAAGTCGATGGCTACAGCTGCGTGGCGTACCGGAGTGGCTCCACCGATACCCGTGCTGGCAATGTAGTGGGTGTCGGCAGTCAATCCTTCTTGGTCGAAGATGTCATTGCGGGCTTCTACTACGCCTTGATAGTTTACATCGATGTTGGTGACGTATATCCAGGTGCGAACCAGGTTGCGTTCCATGGTCATATCCGTACCTTCGATAGTCTTCAGATATTTATTGAAGAGAAAATGGGTCTGCTCGTACGAATCCTTTCCCTTTGCTTCCTCTTCTGTAAGACGAAGACTGTGGAATAAGATAGGTGTAGCTTCATCCGTAGTCTTGATCAGCAGGCTCACCTTGCTGCCATTCAGTGGCGTCTGTTCCACGATAGTGAGGTTTGCGCCTTTCAGAAACTCCTGATAAAGGAGAGATTCTTCTAACTCTTTTATCTGGTTCTGGGAGTCGCTGAGGAATACCTTACAATATTGCAAGGTACGATTTTCCAGTTTCTCTGTATCGAGAATGTTACCTAGTTTTAGATACAGAAAGTTAAGGCGATCATTGAATGAACCCTTAGCTTCTGGTGATAGTATTATGTATTTGTCCATCTTGTTTTTCTTTTTTCGTCAGCAAAGGTACGGATAATATCTGAGATATAAGAATATAGACAGGATGAAAAGATAAAAATACCGAGATATGGGGATAGGATAATGCTGGGTATAACAAAAAAAAGGGAAGTAAAGGCTTGCTTTCCTTTACTTCCCCCTATCTTTTTCTTATTTCCTGTTTTAGAGTGATTCGAGCATACGCTTGATGACAACCTCGGCTGAAATCTCACGGTTGGCTGCCTCTGGAATCACCAGACTGTTCTTGCTTTCAATGACATCATCGGTTACAATCAAGCCACGGCGAACTGGCAGACAGTGCATGAAGCAACCATCGTTGGTCCAGCTCATGTGCTCCTCGTCGATGGTCCAGCTCATATCCTTGCTCAGGATTTCGCCATACTGTGCTGGGTCTTTCACGCCCGGACAGCTCCAGTTCTTGGCATAAACGAAGTCTGCACCTTCTAGCGCCTTCTTCTGGTCGTACTCTACCTTGGCATTGCCCACGAACTTAGGGTCGAGTTCATAGCCCTCTGGATGAGTAACCACGAAATCTACATCGGCTGCATTCATCCACTGGGCGAATGAGTTTGGCACAGCCTGAGGCAAGGCACGGCAATGAGGAGCCCAGGTCAGGACTACCTTAGGACGAGCCACCTTCTTATGCTCCTCGATGGTGATGAGGTCGGCAAATGCCTGGAGAGGGTGAACGGTAGCTGTCTCCATAGCGAAGACCGGGCGGCCGCTGTACTTTACAAACTGATTTACGATGGTTTCGGCATAATCATACTCACGGTCTTTCAAACCGGCAAAGCTACGAACACCGATAAGGTCGCAGAAGCTACCCATCACAGGGATAGCCTCCAGCAGGTGCTCGCTCTTGTCGCCATCCATGATAACGCCACGCTCTGTCTCCAGTTTCCATGCACCGGCATTCACATCGAGTACGATAACATTCATGCCCAGGTTCATCGCAGCCTTCTGTGTACTTAGTCGGGTACGGAGACTGTTATTGAAGAATATCATCAGCAAGGTCTTGTTCTTGCCCAACTCCTGATAACCGAAACGGTTTGCTTTCACTTCCTGTGCCTCGGCGAGCGCTGCTTTCAGGTCGCCAAGGTCTTCAACATTAAAGAATGTCTTCATTGTTATTTCGTTTTTTATTTGTTATTTCTAATATAAAGCTATTGAATTCTTCACTCTTCACTTCCTTGTTTGTCCATTTCCTGTAATCAACCACTTGTAGGTGGTAATCTCTTCGAGTGCCATTGGTCCGCGGGCTCCAAGCTTCTGGGTACTGATGCCAATCTCTGCGCCCAATCCGAACTGTGCACCATCGGTAAAGCTGGTAGGAGCGTTTACATAAACGCAGGCTGCATCTACCATTGCCTGGAACTTCTTCTGGGCAGCTTCATCATTGGAAACAATGCTCTCGCTGTGTCCGCTTCCGTAGGTAGCGATATGGTCGAGCGCCTCATCTTCCGAAGCTACGGTCTTGATACCCATCTGCATGCTGAGCCATTCTGTGTTCCAGATGCTCTTCACGTTGGCATCAGCCTCTTTCATCTTCGCTTCGCTTTCCTCTGCCTTATATAATAAGGTGTCTGGATAGTGTCCCTTTAAGACTTCGTAAGCCTTAGCATCAGCATGAATCTTGGTTCGCTTCTCGGCGAGGCCTTCACAGAGGGCAGGAAGGTCGCTTAATCTGCTTTCGTGAATCAGCAGACAGTCGAGTGCATTGCATACGCTCACTCTTCTGCATTTGGCATTGGTGATGATGCGCTTGCCCATCTCCAGGTCGCCATCCTTGTCGAAGTAACAATGTACCACGCCGGCTCCGGTTTCGATAACCGGCACTTTGGCAGTATCACGGACGAAGTTGATGAGCTTCTTTCCTCCACGAGGAATGCAGAGGTCAATATAGCCCACGGCATTCAGCATTTCGCCTGTAGCTTCATGGGTAGCAGGGAGCAGTGTAACAACATTCGGATCAATACCAAAAGTTATCAACACCCTGTGGATAAGTTCGACACCCGCTGAGTTTGAGGCGTTTGCGTCCTTTCCTCCTTTCAGTACACACGCATTTCCACTCTTGAAACAGAGGGAGAAAACATCGTAGGTTACGTTAGGACGGGCTTCATAAATCATGCCGATAACTCCGAATGGAACGGCTACTCGCTGTAGGTGCAAACCATTTTCGAGTGTTTTGTCTTTGAGAACTCTTCCGAGCGGTGAGGGCAGGGTACTTACGTGTCTCATATCCGAAGCGATATCCTGGAGTCGCTGTTCTGTGAGCTGCAATCGGTCGTAGAGTGGGTTAGCCTTGTCCATCTTCGCCAAGTCTTCTGCGTTTGCTGCAAGGAGCGCAGGAGTCTCTGCGATGATAGCGTCAGCCACCGCCTGCAGGATTTCATTACGTTGTTTGTCGCTGAGCAAGCCCAGTGTCTTGCTGGCTGCCTTCACTTTTTGGAAAGTCTCTTTCAGTTCCATTTGCTATTTCCTTTCTTATTTGATGATAAGATATTTGGTAATGTGTTATGAGTTCCCTCTTAACAACGGCAAAGGTAAGCATAAATGTTGGAAATTGCAAACTTTATGCAAGAAAAAGTGATGATTTTATAGATAAATGGATAGTTATACGAAAATGAGATGAAAAAGGTCAGGCAGCGTCTGACCTTTTTGGGGTAGCAAGGAAGATTCAGCAGACAGTGTCTGCTGTTTTTGCTTTTGGAATTCTTCAGACAGTGTCTGAGGAATTGTTAACTCTTTGAATTTCAAGTAGAACTTCTTGAATTTCATGATGTTTGTCTCGGAGAATCCCTTCCCGAATTCCTCCGTAAGAGCAGCCGAAGCGACCTCTATCACATGCTTTCCGTATTCAGCACGTGATGCTCCGTTCTGTTCTTCTTCCACAATACGTTGTCCTATTCTCCAGTTTCTTTCCACCAGAGAATAATTGTCGCAGAAATACTCGGGACTTTCATAACCTTGGCAGATGAAAGGATTTGCTAATTTCTTGTTGCCTAGTTTCATACGCCATTACATTTTTTATGTTACAACTTTTTTGTAATGGCAAAGATACGGCTATTTTTTGAATATGCAAAAGAAAAAAGCAGAAAGTTGAGGAATATTCTCAATTTCCTGCCATTTCATTTGCCCGTTTCCTTTTCTTTTTGTATTTTTGCCTTCTCTAAACATTATATTATACTATTTAACTTGATAAAATGATAAGACTTATGGACAATATAAAGACGATATTGGCAGGCTTGTCCTTGACAATGGCTGTGGGGATGCCGGTAGCGGCGAGTGATGAACTTACAATGGTAGTGGGTACCTATACCGACCAGAGTACTTCTGACGGAATGTATGTTTATCGTTTCAACCAACGAACGGGGAAATCGCAATTGGTGGGCGATGTGCAAGCGGGCAACCCTTCGTTTCTCATGATGAATCATGATGCAAATCGGGTTTATGCCGTGAGCGAATATGATGATGGGCGACAAGGACTCGGGGCTTTCGTTCTCAATAAGAAAGAGGGTTCGATGACTCCGCTTGGGTATCAGAAGTGTGGAACGAAGGCTACTCGACCGGAAAACAAGATGCCGGGTGCGGCACCATGCAATGTGATGCTGTATGGTGGATATGTGGTGACATCCAATTATAATGGGGGTGATATTTCCGTATTCCCAATCAAGGAAGATGGAAGTGTGGCGCCAGAATCGCAATATTTCGATATGCATCGAGAGGGGAGCGGCATGGTATCGCATATCCATTGCTGCCAGATGACTCCTGATCATCAATATATGCTTGCCAATGATTTGGGGAACGACTGTATCTGGCGCTTCCAGGTAAATGATGGAAAGGAATTTTTATCTAATCCTGTTCTTGCCTATCAGGCTCCTAAAGGAACGGGACCACGCCATCTTGTATTCAACTCAAAAGGCAATGTGGCTTACCTGATAGGCGAACTGGATGGCACGGTAACCGTATTGGGATATAACAAGGGTACATTGCAGGAGTTGCAGCGCATACAGGCATCGAAGACCCGTACGCTTGGAAGTGCCGATATTCATCTGTCTCCTGACGGTCGCTTTCTCTATGCTTCCCATCGGTTAACCGATGAGGGCATTTCGGTATTTGCCGTAGATAAGAAATCGGGTCTGCTCACAAAGATAGGATTCCAACCTACAGCTGCCCATCCTCGCAATTTCGCCATCACGCCTAACGGACAGTTCATGCTTGTGGCGTGCCGTGACAGTCATGTGATTCAAGTTTTCAAAATCAATAAGAAAACAGGAATGATGGTTGATACGAAGCAGGATATAAAGGTTGGAAAACCTGTCTGCGTGCAGTTTGCCAATTAATACGCTTTGGGGCTTGCCAGGCACTTGCTCTGGTTAGCCTATCACATTGCATAGTCGGTTGATGGCTGCATCAAAAGTGGTGAGGTCT
>CATXJC010000056.1 GCA_958369755.1 uncultured Prevotella sp. | reverse complement strand
GATCAGTGCTTACGAATCATTCCTGCAATGGTTTAAGAAGAAGTTCAGAAAATAACAAAATCAAAGTATTGATGGCTTGAGATTGTTATGGTCTAACCTATTTACATTTTACAAATGGAAACAATAAATTTCTTAGAATTCGGGCGGCAGAACAACAACTGCTATGTTATGGACGAAGGGTTTACCCTTTGGAAAATAATACGCAAAGAAAATGAGTTGCCTGTCTTTCGGGGAGAAAATGGCAATCATTTATTCGTGCATATTCTCGTTCTATCGGGAGAGCTAAAGGCTGAATGGACAGGCATTCTGTATCCATTGACGAAAAACAGTTTTGCTGATTTCATAGATGGACGTTCTCTGGAAATACGAGATATATCCGAAGATATCCAAGCGTATGTACTGTTTTTTTCCGCCCCGTTCATCGCCTCCCTGATGAAAAATACAGCGCCGTTCCCGCCTTCGTATATATTACACACGAAGGCATGGCCTGTATCTGTACTATCTTCTGAAATGACAGAACGCATACAAAAAAGAATGAGCTACATTGTGGAGTCTTTAAAAGACGAAAGCCACCACTTCTATACAGAAATGATGAGTTGTACTTTGCGAATCTACCTAATGGACATAGCCAACGAATTTATCCGGCAGGAAAACGAAGGTGGAGCACAGATGGAAGTTAGCCGCAAACACATCCTATTCAAGCAATTTACTGGCCTTCTGATTGCACATATACAGGAAGAACATTCAGTCAACTGGTATGCTTCCCAATTATGTGTTACCCCTCAGTATCTCAATAGAGCAATAAAAAGCATAACACAAAAAACTGTTTATGAGCATATCAGTATTGCGCTGACAGGAAGTATCATAGAGCAGTTGGAGATTTCAGAAAAACCCATTTCGCAGATTGCCGAAGATTTTCATTTCCCAGATTTGGCTACGATGACCAAATTCTTCAAGAGAAAGATGGGAAAGACGCCCACGGAATACAGAAAAAGTGCGAGAGCTAATCTATCACAGACTTGACTCTCGCACTAGATAAAAATAGGTATTGAATTCCTCCTTCTAAAGCTTGATAGAGGCTTATTACCCCTTCTATCTCATGATATTTATCAGAAACTTCAGACAACTGCGCATCTAGAAGTGTCTGCTGAGCTGTACAATAAGGCAATTATTAAAATCAATCTTTTATCCATAATCATAAATTTTATTGTATGGTTACATTATTGCCGTTTTCATCTGAGTTTTCTGTTCCCTTGTTATTATCGGATGATGTATTGTAATAGCCTCCGTCCTCCCATGTTGCGATAGTACCGCGATGTGTATACCACTGCCAACTGAGTCGTACATATACCTTGGAATCCTTTCCTTCCATTATATCCTTCATATTGAAAGAAGCAGTGGCGGCTCCTACTTTCGTCCGTATTGTATCAGCAAAAGCATTATGCCGCAGGGTTAGGAAAACGGTGTCCGCATTGCTTTTCACATCATCATAAACCACATTCACCAGATGCGACGTTTTCGAGGAAGGATTGTATTCCAATCCGAACCTCATGTTAAGATAACCTCCACCGAACCATGCGTCCTTTACCTGTATAGGATTGTCTCCTAGTTCTTCATCCTTTACTTCGGAGCTGCGGACAATATCCTTTGTCAGGAGCTGGTAGTATTTGTTGATCCTGACAAGGTAGGTGTTCTCGTCCTCGCGATCCAGGATGTTACAGTTGACAAACACCCGTTCGCCGTCCGTCAGGTCGTGCCCTACGGAAGATTTGTCAACCACCAACGTATTCCCCTTATCCGTCACGATATTCCCGTCACGGGCAACTCCCATACTCACGGAAGCAGTGCGCGGGGAATAAACATACACATACTTCTCGTCATCCGAACAGGAGGACAAGACAAACGGCAATGACGCCATAGCGAACAGTACCATGCCTAATCTTAAGATTATTTTACATTCTTTATAGTTCATAATTATTTTAATTAGAGTTAAACAAATGAATTTTCTTTTATGATTTTCTTCTCAGTCTTCAGGAACAGCCAGACAGCCAAAAGGAGAGACAAAATATCCGCCACCGGCTGTGCCACCCATGCCGAACAGCGTACCTATCGCCATGAAAAGCAGGAAGACGGGAGTGGAGAGCGAAACCGCCTTTGCCACCGACATATTCTCAAAAGTCTGTTTTGCATCCATTATAGTTTCTTATTCGCTTCCTCCGCCAAGGGCTTGATAGAGGCTTATTACCCCTTCTATCTCATCATATTTATCTGACACTTCTGACAACTGCGCATCCAGAAGTGTCTGCTGAGCAGTAAGTACCTCAAGATAGTTAGTACTGCCATGCGTCATCAGAAGCTGTGTACTGCGTAGAGCCGTATTCAAAGCCTCAACTTTCTCATGATCCAGTTTCAGACTTTTCCGTGCAATCTGCCACTGGGTCAACGCATTGTTTACTTCAGCTCCAGCATCCAGCAGTTTTTGCTGGAAATCAACCAGCGCTTCCTGTTGCTTCGCTTGGGCT
The DNA here is from genome assembly GCA_958369755.1 of uncultured Prevotella sp. Taxonomy (GTDB): domain Bacteria; phylum Bacteroidota; class Bacteroidia; order Bacteroidales; family Bacteroidaceae; genus Prevotella. The sequence goes on along the minus strand of CATXJC010000056.1, from coordinate 8,157 downwards.
ATCTTCAGGTTGGCTACATTATTTCCTTTATCAAAGAGCGGCTGCACCAGCGATCCCAGCGCAGTGAGCAACCATTTGCCCGGATTAACAATACCAGCACCAGAACTGTTGGTCCATCCGGCAGTACCGCTCAAGGTAATCTGCGGATAAAAGGCAGAGCGGGCCTTATTGGTTGCATAAAATGCCTCTGCCAGCTGCCATTCTGCCTGTCGCACATCAGGACGCTTACTGAGCAACTGTACAGGAACTCCAACCGACCATTTTTCTGGGAACGAAAGTTCCAGCAACTGCCCCCGTTTAATATCTGAAGGTGCAATGCCTACCAATGTAGAGAAAGAATTCTCCAGTTCGTGCATCTGTTTTTCCAACGACAGTGCAGAAGATTCCGCATCCAGTCTGTTAGCCTCCGCTTGTGCCACGGCAGCTTCATTCTTTTCTCCGGCACGTTTCAAAGCCTTCATTATACGCACATTCTCTCCCCACTTACGTGCAGCATCCCGAGTGATAGCCAGTTTTCTATCCAGCGCAAGGAGCGAGTAATAGGTTTCAGCAATGGTAGCCACCAGTTGTGTCTGTACTGCCTGTTCGTATGCCCTACTGGCTTCCAGTGCAGCCAAGCTTCCTTTCTTGGCATTGCGTAGCCCTCCAAAAGCATCAATCTCCCATTCAGCCGTACCTCCCAGCGAATAGGTTTTCGATGGTTTTGCCCCACCGAAACTACTCAGTGAGCCTTCTGGCGTCAGCGATACTGATGGCAGAAAAGCCTGGCGAGAGGCTTGCAACGATGCCTGTGCCTCTTGCGTGAGAAGCCGTGCCGTCTGAATATCACTGTTCTTTTCCAATCCCACCTCTATCCATTTTACCAGCTGAGAATCAGTAAAGAGTTCTCGCCATGAAAGATTGGCTATAGAGGAAGTATCCTGCAGGCATCCCGGCACATCACGGTAAAGGCTATCAACCATGAGCGTTTCCGAACGCTGGTAGTTTGTGTATATTCCGCAGCCACAGAACAACAACAATGCCGGCAGGAAAAATATTATCCGTTTATAGTTCATATTTTCTTCTATTTAATTAATTCTTCTCCTCTAAAAGAGGCTCTGTCCTTATCTCCTGTTCTCTATGTCGCCGTTTAGGCATTACCCTCTCTTCTATAGTCTGGAAAACGATGAAAAGCACAGGAACAACAAACAGTAAAGCAACCGTTCCTATCAGCATACCACCTACAGTACCCACACCAAGCGAGATATTGCCATTGGCTCCCGCACCAGTTGCTATTACCAATGGGAAGAGACCGATGATCATTGTCAGGGCAGTCATCAGAATAGGACGCAGGCGGACAGCAGCAGCCGAAAGAGCAGCCTGAACTATGGTCATACCATGGCGGCGGCGCTCGGAAGCATACTCCGTGACAAGGATGGCCGTCTTAGCCAACAGTCCAATCAGCATGATGAGTCCCGTTTGCATATATACATTATTCTCTACACCGAACATCTTGGCGAACAAGAAACTACCCATCAATCCGAATGGAATGGAGAGCATTACCGCCAAAGGAACGAACAGACTTTCGTAGAGAGAACAAAGGATGATATAGATAAACAAGACACAGATAACGAAAATGACAACAATGGATGTGCCCGAAGAAGCCTCCTCACGGGATGTACCTCCAAACTCATATCCGTATCCTGCAGGCAGCGTCTTCTTTGCCACTTCGCGCACTGCCTCGATAGCATCACCCGAACTGTATCCCTGGGCAGGTGTAGCATTCACCGATATGGTGCTGAAAAGATTAAATCGGCTCAGAATCTCAGGACCATAGGTTTTGGATAAAGTAACAAACTGTCCAACAGGTGCCATGCTTCCAGAAGAGGAACGCACGTACATATTATCCAGAGATTCCTTGTTCAATCTGTATTCCGGCTTTGCCTGTACCATCACACGATAAATCTTAGAGAAACGGTTTATGTTTGAAGCATAATTACCGCCCACATAACAAGACAAGACATCCAGCACATCCGATGGAGAAATACCAGCACGCTTGCAACGTGCCGCATCCACTTCCACAAGATATTGAGGGAAACGGGTATCAAATGTAGTTACTGCACTTTGAATTTCCGGACGTTTGTTCAATGCCGCAATGAACTCTTTGGTATGCGAATAGAGCGTACTGATGTCGCCACCTTTCTGATCCTGCACGTAGATTTCAAGACCATTGGTCATACCATAACCCATAATCATAGGTGGAGAAAAGACGAATACCTGCGCATTCTTGATATCAGCAGTCCGCGCCATCACTTCAGCCATAACGGCATCCTTGCTGTTCTCATCACCTTTGCGTTCATCCCAATCTTTGAGACGCACGATGAGCGTACCACCCGCACTGCTTTGTCCGCTACCCATCATATTATAACCTCCGATGGTGGAATACAGGTATATCTGCGGAATTCCACTGATACGCTTCTCAACCTCCTTCATGATGCTTTTGGTTTCAGAAAGCGTACTACCTGGTGCAGTGGTAACAGAAACAAACAGTGTTCCCGTATCCTCATCCGGAACCAATCCGGTTTTGGTGGTCTTGACCAATACAGCCAACAAGATACAATTCACAGCGAGTGCTACTCCTACCAGCCATTTGCGGCGGAAGAAGAACTTTACACCCATTTTATACTTGTTGACCAGACGGCCGAAAGCAGTATCAAAAGCGATGTGGAAACGAGACGAGAAACTTATCTTTTTACCTTCTTCTGCCTGCATGTGGGGTGTCATGATGAGAGCACAGAGTGCCGGACAGGTAGTCAGGGCGTTCAATGCCGATATACCCACAGCTACAGCCATCGTCAAACCGAATTGCGTATAAAAGGTACCCGTAGTTCCACCCATAAAACTAACCGGAATAAACACAGCCATGAAGACCAGTGAAGTGGTAACGATGGCCGAGGTTATTCCCCCCATCGCATCCATTGTTGCCTTGTAAGGCGATTTATACCCTTCATCAAACTTCGCCTGCACAGCTTCCACCACCACGATGGAGTCATCAACCACCGTACCGATGACCAGAACCAAGGCAAAAAGAGTCAGCAGATTGATACTGAATCCCGCCACATAGAGGAAAGCAAACGTACCCACCAGGGAAACCACGATACCTACTAAAGGAATAAACGTAGAACGCACACTCTGCAGGAAGACATAGACCACGATGATAACCAGGAGAATCGCCTCGATGAGCGTCTTGATGACATTCTTGACTGAAGCATCGAGGAACGATTTGATACTCATCATCGTATCCAGTTTCAGACCATCAGGCAAATCGGCTCGGATTTCATCCGCCATTTTATTGATTTCCTTTATGATTTCGTTGGCGTTGGATCCGGCAGTCTGCATCACCATAAACGTAGCTCCAGGATAGCCAGACACGCCACCGCTGAAATTATACGATGTGGTACCCAACTCTATATCTGCCACATCCTTCAAGCGTAAAGTATTGCCGTCGTCTGCGGTTCGGACAACCAAATCTCCCAATTCCTCGCTGGTTTCATAGCGTCCCCGATATTTCAAGGTGTATTGGAATGTATTCTGAGAATCCTCACCAAGAGTACCGGTAGAAGCCTCTATATTCTGTTCGCCCAATATGGTAATGATATCCGATGGAACAAGCCCATACTGTGCCATCACATCAGGTTTCAACCAGATGCGCATAGCATAGTCGTTACCCATCACCATCACTTCTCCTACACCAGAAATACGCTGGATGCGAGGAACAACATTTATCTTGAGATAGTTGGCAAGGAATTTCTCATCATAGTCGCCTTTGGTACTATAAAGCGACATCAGCATCAGCTGGCTATTCTGCCTTTTCTGTGCAGTGACTCCTATCTTCGTCACTTCACTAGGAAGTGTACCCTGTGCCTTGGTCACACGGTTCTGTACGTTGACAGTAGCCATGTCAGGATCTGTACCCTGCTTGAAATAAACATTGATAGTGGCACTACCGGTATTAGAGGCCGTAGAAGTCATGTACATCATATTTTCCACACCATTGATTTCTTCCTCCAGTGGCACGATAACCGCTTTCTGCACGGTTTCGGCACTTGCGCCCGTATAGGTGGCAGACACCTGTACGGTTGGAGGAGCAATATCCGGATATTGCTCCATCGGAAGATTCACAAGCCCGATGATTCCCAGCATCAGTATCAGTGCCGAAATACATGCCGCCAATATCGGACGATCTATAAACAGTTTCGCTTTCATATTATTTTCTCCTATCTTTTCGTGTAGCAGTTGGAGCAGATGCAGCTTGATTTACCGAAATGCCATTACTGAGCAATCCGGCTCCTTCTGCAATGATGACATCACCCATTTTCAGACCTGATTCCACGATATACTCCTTTCCATCATTGACTTCAAACACCTTAACTTGGGTTGATTGGGTTTTACCATCTACAACCTTATAGACAAAGACCTTATCTTGCAATTCGTATGTAGCTGTCTGCGGAATGACCATACAGTTCTTTTTCGTATAAGGGAACTTTATATTTCCGGTACTACCGCTGCGCAGTATATTCTTGGAATTCGGAAATACAGCCCTCAAGGTCACAGATCCTGTCGAGGTGTCTATCATACCACTGATGGCATCGATGTGGCCTTTTTCCTGATATTCACTTCCATCACTTAACAGCAGCTTAACTTCCGGCATGGTCTTCAAGGCATCTGTCAGCGAACCGTTCTGGCGCGAAAGTGCAAGTATCTGTTTTTCCGTCATAGAGAAATAGGCATACATCTCACTATTGTCTGAAACTGAAATCATAGGAGAGGACATGGAAGAACTGACCAAATCACCTACGCGATACGAACTCATTCCGGCTATGCCATCCACCGGACTTTTTATTACCGTATAGGAAAGATTATTACGAGCGTTTAACAGTTCTGCCTGAGCCTGCGCCAAAGTAGCGTTAGCCGAACGGAGCGAGTTGCGCGCCGTCTGCAGGTCAAACTGAGAAACCACATTCTCCTTAAAGAGTTCCTCCTTGCTGTCAACAGTCATCTTAGCCGTTGCAACACTCGCCTCCGCCACTTCTACATTCGCCTTCGCAGTTCTCAGAGCAGCTTTATAAGGAACCTGGTCGATGATGAACAAGGTCTGCCCTTTTTTCACGGCAGCACCCTCTTTTACTAAAACAGCAGTAATCAATCCTGAAATCTGAGGATAAACTCCCACATCCTGTTTACCTTGAATGGTAGCCGAGAAAGTGGAGTACACCGTTCTGTCAGAAAGAGTTACTTTCTGCGTTTTGTAATCACTACCGGCAGTCTGGCTCTTTTGCTCCTTACAGGAAGTAACAAGGACCAAGATACATGTCAGTATCAAACTTTTAAACATTTTTTCTTTCATTTTCATAATGACTTTCTACTATAACATTATTCTGTCGTTCTTTTCCCTCACCATTATCCATGAGATAGGGCAAAAAGAGTATTGATTAAATCTCTTATATTTTTGGTGCAAAGTTAATGTTTTTCTTCGGAAGTTCTATTGTCTATAACATTCCAAGATTTGTCATAATAAAACCAAAATAAGAAAAAACGAGCAAAAAATTGATTGTTTAAACAGAATTTGTCTATAAGAAACCTATCTTAACCAAAAAGCCTGAACAACCGTCGTTGTCCAGGCTCTATATCATGTAATCAAAAACTCACAGAATCAAGTTCATGATGTACCTTATTATTTCGTATTCAAAACCAGTTTTCTGGCTTTCATCTTATCCGAAGAAACCAGCAGTTCTACTTTTCCATTTTGCTTTCCTGCTCGCAATATCACGAGGGCGGAACCCTGGAAGAGATTGCGCTGATTGTTTTTCTCCAACTGGGTCTTTCCGATATGAAGTTCATCCGATGAGATGTTTCCATTATCCACCGCCACGATATTCGCATCGCCCTTCACGGTGAAAGTCAACTTATCGAATGCCTTGGCATTCTTATCTAAAAATATTAAGTTTTCACCCAAATAGCCAAAACTACTGTCAGTTAACAAGATATTTAAAATATGGAAATATCAATCTAACATCTCAAGGAAATGCAACTTAAAAAAAATGTAAAGGTAGCTTCATTTCTTAAAATATGTTTAAGAAAAGCGGAAAAACACCCTTCACACCCTTCACCTGTAATAAATTGATTTACAGAATGTTAAATAAAAAGGTGAAGGGTGAAGGTTTGAAAACTCTATTTATATATGTACGCGTGGGTAAAGAAAAAAGAGGGTAATTCAAAAAAAGACCCTAGGGTCAAAAATCGAAAAAGCCCTAAAAAAGAATATAATATAAAGATTTAAAATATACCCTTCACCCTTCACCTCGTCACCCCAACACGGTTTCCATATCTTCTTTATCGGAGATATTTTCTTATCCTTCGGAGATATTTTGCTATCTATCGGAGATTATTTCTTATCTATCGGAGATATTTTCTTATCCTTCGGAGATATCTTTTTATCCTTCGGAGATATTTTCAGAATGATTTCATGGCATTTTCTGTACTTTATTTCCCGAATCCACGCAAATCGCACAAATCGCATAGGTAGGAAACGGAAATGTTGTATCTTTGCAACGTCAATCAGAAGTAACAACGAAATGCAGGATTGCAGAAAAAAACAACATAAAAATTTGGAAGTTAGAATTATTCAGCGTAATTTTGCAGATGAAATAAAACAAGAAACAATAGGCAAACAAGCAAATACCTATTAGCAACAGAAAGAGATATGTGGCGCAAGGATACCAAGAACTGGCTGATGCAATTTGATAGAATGGATTTCATATCATCATGAAACAACACCACGATGAAGAATATCCAGATGGATTGCGACAACTTCTTCGATGTGGGTAAGAGCGAGAAATACCGTCTGGTAGATTTCACCTTCGAGAACATCAACTGTACCGATAAGAAGATGGCTTTTGATGCCAGCCTCATCGAGAATACCGTGAAAAAGAAGGTGAACATCACCCCTAGGGAAAAGAGCAACGGATTGAAGACCACCGGTGATGCCGATGGGTTGAAATAGCACATACATTTTATAGAAAGTAATACAAAATTAAGTACTGAAACGAGCTTAATTTGCAAGAATAAGGCGCGTTTTGTTTTTTTATATCCCTCCTTATTTCTTTTTATCTCTTAAAATTAGGCATTTCCAAATATTTTGCTTAATTTTGCCTGCAAAATAATTTTGAGTAAGAAAATGATTGATATAAAAGGTATAACCAAGAGCTTCGGCTCCCTGCAGGTGCTTAAGGGCATCGACCTGCATATTGACAAGGGCGAGGTGGTAAGTATCGTCGGTCCTAGTGGTGCCGGCAAGACTACACTTCTCCAGATTATCGGTACCCTCGACAAGCCTGATAGTGGCAGCATCATGGTTGATGGCATCGATGCAAGCAGCCTCAGCACCAAGAAACTGAGCGATTTCCGGAACCAGCATCTCGGTTTCGTCTTCCAGTTCCACCAACTTCTCCCTGAGTTCACCGCCCTGGAGAACATCATGATTCCTGCCTTCATTGCAGGCAAGAGCCGAAAAGAAGCCAAGGAGCGTGCCGAGGAGTTATTGGAATTCATGGGCTTGAGCGATAGAGCCAGTCACAAACCTGCCGAGTTATCCGGTGGTGAGAAACAGCGTGTAGCCGTGGCGAGAGCTTTGGTCAATAATCCTGCCGTCATCCTTGCCGATGAGCCATCAGGAAGTCTCGACACCAAGAACAAGGCTGAGCTTCACCAGCTCTTCTTCGACCTCAGAGACAAGTTCGGTCAGACTTTCGTCATCGTAACTCATGATGAGGGCCTTGCTGCCATCACCGACCGCACCATCCATCTCAAGGATGGAATGATTGAGAAGACGGTGGAAGCAGGAGCTGCTGATAGCCAGGAAGAAACTGCTGATAACAATAAAGAAGTTTCTGCTGAAGAACCAGACTCATCCATAGATTGCATCTAAACGCCCTGAACCAACGGTCACCGGCCGAAGGGAAAGGTAAAGGGCAGAAGCTCCTAGCCCAGGGCAACACCCTGGGTAATTACGGACACAAACCTGTCGCCCTGTAAGGGCAAAAGCATTTTATATTCTCGAAAATAATATTATATGAGCAAAAAGATAAAACTCGGCGATTACAATCGCCTTCGCATCGT
>CATXJC010000055.1 GCA_958369755.1 uncultured Prevotella sp. | reverse complement strand
GCGTCAGCCATCCATCTTCCGTCCAGTTGATTTTCTTCTGAACCAGGATGCTGGCGCCATTCTTTGGCACGCTGTAACCATGACAGAAGAAGAAATCGCCATCAGGGAAAGAGTAGGCAGAACAATGGCCCATCGCCTCATATTCTTTCTTATCACCTTCCAACAGCAAGGTACCACCGCCATTGCGCATGTCTCTGCCTGCCTTATCCAAATAAGGACCGGCAACCTTCTTGCTTCTGCCTACGGCAACACGATAGTTGCTCTTGATGCCACGGCAGCAGTAATCCCAGCTCACGAAGAGATAGTAATAACCTCCATGCTTCATGATGAAAGGAGCTTCGATGGCATTGGTGCCGGCAAACTTGGAGGTAGGATTCGGCTCTGCAGAAGTATCGCCCACGGCATGACGACGGGCGATGGTCTGAGGCTTGGCACCCTTCTTGACATGCATCGTCTTTTTATCCAACTTAATCATCTGGATGCCATCCCAGAAAGAGCCCCAGGTAAGCCAAGGGTTTCCCTTCTCATCAACGATGAAATTCGGGTCGATGGCATTCCAGTTGTCTCTATCACCCTTGGAGGCGACGAGGCAGCCCTCATCCTTCCATCCATCCTTATCAGATAAGGAAGTATTGCTCAGCAAGCCGATGGCAGATGTGTTCTTACCAAAGGTGGAACAGGAATAAGCCAGATACCATTTGTTCTTAAAACGGATAACATCGGGAGCCCAGATATGCGTGGTAAAACCCGGCACACTATCATGCGTCCATGCCGGAATCTCGCTGTTCTTGAGTACGCCCTGAGGAACGATGGTCCAATGCTTGCGGTCGGTGGAAGTCATCTGCGTGATACCATGACCTGTGCAGTAGAGATAGTACTTGCCATTCTCACACGCCATTACGGGGTCGTGGACAAAAGGAGTATCTACCACAATCGGTTCCTGCGGAGCATTCTGTGCCATCATCTGACAACCATCTTTTACAACAGGAGCAGCAATGATCATTGCTGCTCCCAATAGTATTTTAGAAATCTTCATATAATTACACCTTATTATATATATATAAGAGAATTACTTGTTCACAAATTTCTTTCCGTTTACAATCACTACACCCTTGTAGCTCTTGTCTACCTGCTGACCGGAGAGGTTGAACCACTTGCCATCATTCTTCTTCTGGATGATGATAGGGTTCGAGATGCCTGTAGAAAGGCTTGAGCCGTCGATGTAAGACATCTCGTTTACGAAGAAGAGAGTTACGTCTCCCTTAATTGTGTTAGAAGTCATACTAAAGGCATAATTATAAGTTTTCTTATCCTTTGTTATCGTAGCATTCACCTTGATGGTACCGCTTGCAACATACTCAACAACCATATCGACCAAAGAACCATTCATATCTTGCTTGAAATTAGTCCAATCGAAATTATTGTCCAAGGTAAACTGCACATTGGCTGTATTTTCATTGGTGTTACCACCCAATTTTGTAAACCATGCATAATTGTCGTTACGAAGCACGAAATACTCTGCATAATTAGAAGCTCCACGAGATGCCGATGCAGCAACCAATGCCCAATTGTCCCAATTATTAACCTCATCACTAAAATTATAGAACTTGAACTCAGCCTTCTTGCCTAACTTCAAGACATAATCAGAAGAGAAGTTTGTCCAGAATCCTGCAGTCTTGTTTTTCTGCTGAGAAACAGGATAGTAAACCGGAGTCGTTTCCTCTGCCTCAGCATCGATGTTCAGGGTATAATCCTTTACATACTCATAATCGTCCTTGCTGATGGTCATGGTCATAGTAACGTTACCCTTGCCTTTTACCTTGCCCTCATCGGTCAGGATAGACGGATCACTTGATGTCCAGGAAATATTTGCGCCCATCTTACCCTGTGTAGGCAAAGAAGGAGCCGCATTCAAAGTAGCACCATCAGAAAATGGCAAAGTCATCTTTTTAATGGTATATTTAATGGCTGCCTTGGCATCAGCCTTTACTGCCCAAACCTCCTGCTGATAGGTGAAGTTGTTCTGTCCCATAGTCAGACTACCGCTTGATGATGAGAGAGCAGAGATGGCGATGGCTGGGATATTGGTATAGTCGATGGTCTGCTTAACCAACACACCACGATAAACTACATTATTGATAGTCAGGTGGATGTAATCAGTACCAGCCGTACGCTTCCAGGTTCCATTTTCGGCACCGGTGATAGTTCCATCGGCATTGAGAGTGATATTGACTGGTGTCTCGAAAGCCTTGGCAGCAGTGTTCTGACCATACTGATGACGCATAAATTGATAGTCGCCTGCAATGTCAGCATCTGCGATAGATGCCTTGGAAGCAATCGCCTCATCGGTGATAGTCTCACCATCAAACTCGAATGGAGCTGCCATCAACCATCCCTCATCATTCAAGAAAAGCTGATGAACACGTACCTGATGACCCTCGCCACCATTGCTGAAACGAGTGTGATAAACTACGAATGCACGTCCCTGCTTGTCGATGAAGGCAGAGTTATGGCCCTGTGCTATCTCCGTACCAGACATCGCATCCCACTTATAGCCACCGAAGAGCAATACGCCACGGTTATCAGCTGTAGTAGAACTATAGTTCATCTTATAGCTATTATAAACGGCAGAAGTACCATTGCAATCTACGAATGGACCGTCAGGATTCTCTGAACGGAAGATGCGCATCTGATAACCACCATCACTAGTCAAGCCACCATAGCTCATGAAGAGGAAGTAATACTTGCCAATCTTCTGGATATAACTAGCCTCGCCAGATACATAGTAACCACCTGCTATCTTCTTGCCGAAGTAAGGATCGCTAGTACAGTTGGCATTGGCTGCTCCAGGAGTTGTGGTAGAGCCATTCACCTGATAAGGGAATTTATAAGAATAATCACGAAGACCATTGCTCTTGTCCAAGCGAATCATAAAGATGCCACCCGACCATGAGCCATAGCTCATCCAGAGATTGTCATTGTCATCATAGAACACACAAGGGTCGATACAATTTGGCCAGTATGTTCCCCACTTATCAGCTACCTTATATCGAGTTGGCAATGAGGACTCACCTGTAGCGATGGCAAAGTCGGTATTTTTCCAGTCATCTGCTGCAGCATACACATTATGCTCGTATGTGCCTTGGAAGCCAGAGAATACCACAGGTCCCTGATATACCCAAGGTCCCTCGATATTGTCAGAGGTGAAGCAAACGATGGAAGAACACCAATGAGCTCCGTTCAAGCTCATATACAAGCACCACTTCTTCATGGTCTTATTGTATATAATATCTGGAGCCCACTGATTACCCTTTACAGTATATCCCTTATACTGCCAGCCATGAGCATTGAAGTTACCGAACTTCACCTTCTCACCCTTACTGTTCTTTACTTCTGTGATGAGGTGAGAAGCATAAGCATTGGCATAATTCACCAAGGTACCCTGCTTGTTAGCAAAGAGGCTGTTCACATTGCCGGTAGCCTCCTCACCAGCCTTGAAGGTGGTCCACTCTTGATAATTACTAGCAGTAGTGGTCTTGCCTCTACCTAGGTGAGAGCCATATATATAATAGGTAGGAGAGCTAGGGTTGGTGATGTCGTCCATCACGATGGAAGGGTCATGGCACACCACACGCTTATTATATGCTCTTGCCTCGTAAGCCTTGGATAAGTCATTGTCTGTGACTTGGGTCTGGGCATTGGCGCCGATGGCAGCCAATCCCATCATGGAGAGTAATAATTTCTTCATCTTTTTACGAAGTAGTTAATTTGATATTGTATTTATGAACCGAAAAAAGGCAAGCCTATGGAAACAACAGGGCTCCATAGGTCATGCCTTTTATAGTATTTCAAAGATTCTCTTATCTACGACGAGCGTAGTGCTTGCGAGCAGATGCTGCGCCAAAGTTCAAGTGGCTACCATCAACAGAGAAGCCAACCTGTACATCAGATGGATCGAAGTTGTTCAAACCAAGATAATACTGGTTATAAGTATTACCATCAGTTCCAACCATGATGAACTGAGCATCTACTGTACCATTACCGCAGTTAGTAAAGTAAGCTGTTACCTGAGCACCATTCATAGCTGCCAACCAAGTTGCCCAGTCTGCCTGACCATCAGATTTGACGCTTGCTTCATAACCAGCGCCCCAGCCCCAGTTGTCAGCACGAAGCACTGTCTGTTCTGCATCTCCACTACGGAGCACAGCCAGAAAGTTGTTCCAATTGCCTCCCAAGTTGCTATAGTTTGTAAACTTGATTACAGCAGTCTGACCAAGAGCAATCTTCTCAAACTCTGTATATGTTGGAGCAGTCCACATTGTGCTATTATCTTCTGCTCCAAGAACAGAAGGAGACATCGTTACAGCCTTAACAGCTGACTCAGCAACAGTTACATCAACCGTAGTCTTTTTGCCATTCTCTGTAGTGATAGTTACCTGATGTGTACCAGCTGTAGCAGGAATCTTAGAGAATGTCAACTTAGAGTTGTCGAGCACTGCAGGATCACCCTCTACGTAAGTAGCAGTAACCTCCATACCTGTTGGGTCGAATGCCAATGTATGGTCTACGCCCTTAAGTGCAGCAGAATTGTAGAAGTAGTACTTGGTACGTGAAGGAGCCTTGGTAATCTTAATGCTCTTGATACCAGCTACAACGCTAAACTTGGCATTTGCACTGATAGTCTTATCTGCAGTCTTACCCAAAAGAGTCTTCTTCAATGTTGCAACAACATACTTCTCGCCTACCGTCTCCATATCAGGAACTACGACGAATTCAAGGTCACTGGCATCTACATCCTTGATTGCACCATCAGCGTAAGTAACCTTTGCCTTCAATGTAGAAGTGAAATCCTTCAAGGAAGTACCCTTGTCTACTTCGGCAGGAACATCAATCAACTCCATAGACTCAGGCTGCTGATCCTTTACATCAGCCACATCCATCTCTGCCTTGTCGAATACATAGTGACAACCATCAGTAGTGAAGTCGAGATAGAGGTCAGAACTCTCAACAGGAATACCCAGATATTTCTGGGTAGAAGTCAATCCTTCAGTACCGGTAACCTCAGCTACAACATCTGCTGTATTATCACCATAGTTGGTTACGGTTACGGTTACCTTGGCACCATTCATCTGAGCCAGCCATGCTCCCCAATCTGCTGATGCTGAGTTGCTGTGAGTAATAAGAGGACCACCATTTCCACCAACAGCATCACCCCAACAATAATCATCAGAACGCAGGCAGCAATACTCTGTCTTATCAGCCTTGCGAAGCACTACCACATAGTTGTTATAGTTATTTGCACCAGAGGTATAGTTGGTAAATGTCGTTGAATAAGACTTATTACTTTCAATCTTGATATCAGCATCCAGGTGAGATGTCCACCAGGCATCACTATTATCTGTTGCACCAAGTGTAGTTGGCGAGATGGTAGGCGCAGCATCCTTATTACTATTTGCGATAGAATCTATCTTTTCAGAAAGCCAATCAGGTCCATTGACACTAAACATGTCACTTCCCTCGCATCCTGTCAGCGCAGTCAAGCCCATGGCTGCCATGCAGAAGACAGATGCTAATTTATTTAGGTGTTTCATATTGTTATTCTATTTTATATGATCATGAATATTGTTACTTGCTCAAATCTACTACAGGATGAACGGTCCAACCTCTTCCGAAGAAATCGGTTGAGTTGTCAATACCATCATTCGCAGAATTACCCTTTAAGTTAGGGTTATTGTTCAAGAGCGTCTGGAAGATTGGCAAGAACTCATGACCTGGTAAATAGGTATCGTATGAGCTCTTTACATGTTCAGGGTCTGTCTTTGTCTGAGCATAAGTAACAGGAGTTTTTACATCAATGGTCTTGCTCTTGTAGAATGTTCCATGCTCCTTCAACTGATCCAGACGACCATTATCATAGAAGAATCCCCAACGGATCAAGTCCATACCACGGCCATTCTCACAACCGAACTCCTTAGGACGCTCCACATTGGCAATCTGCTCAAAGAGTTTATCCTTTGTATTGAAATCCTCAAGCTTCAAATCTGCCAAGCCTGCACGCTGACGAACTTCATTAATCCACTTGATAGCCTGCTCTGTTGGTCCGTTTACCTCATTCTCACACTCAGCTGCACGAAGCAAAACATCTGAGTAACGCATCATACGGAGGTTGATACCACAACGAAGACCTGTAGCTACAGATGAATAAAGTCCTGTGCGCATATTAGTCCACTTGGCAATTGGAATACCACCATAGTTATTGTTGGTTCTGAGCGTATCAGTAGCTGTAATCTTCTTGGTATAAGCTACGTTGCCATTTTCAAAACCTTCCCACTCTTTCTCGTATGTACCGAGAGTCCAGTAGAGACGTGGATCGAGCTTACCTGCAGTAGTACGCTCCTCCTTGAAGAGGTTATACAACCATGGTGATGCAGAAAGGTCTGCCCATCCACCGAAGTCACCAGGAGCAAAGTTAGACTCTACTGCATGTCCCTGAGTCGCATTAGGACTTACATTGACAGGAGTCCACTCATCGTCAACGCCCTGAGTACCATAATCCAGATACTGTACCTCAAAGAGGCTCTCATCATTATTTTCGTATGCAGAGCCTTCACGGAAGTTGTCGCCATAATTAGCCATCAACTTGTACTTACCGTACTTAGTACCACCGATGATATCCTTGAGAACTTCCAAAGCCTCACTATACTTGTGACGGAACATCAAAGTACGTGCATAGTAACCTGCAGCTGCACCACAAGTAGCACGTCCCTTTGCCCACTCGCCACCAGCCTGACGGTTAGGAAGCAACTCCATAGCCTCCTTCAAGTCTTTCTCTGCCTGATCCAAGACCTCATCGCTTGTATTATTGGCACCATAAAGACCATCCAGTGAAGAATAGGTAGAATAGTCAGTAATCAATGGTACATCTTTATAATAACCTACCAGATTATAATAAGCGAAACCACGGATAAAGAGAGCCTGTCCCTTAATGCGCTTCATACTTTCACTGAGTTGAGCATTATCACCTGTTGTGCGCGAAAGAATGAAGTTACATACATTAATGGCATAGTAATACTCACGCCATGGCCAGAATGAAATTCCATCTGTTACCGGGTCATTCATATCATCGAATGGCATATACCAAACCTGTGATGAGTTCCAGACTTCATCGCCACGAACTGCATCTATGGTATAACCTACACGGCCAGTGGAACCCTCCATACGGAGGTCATGGTAAGCGGCAATGACGCACTCTTCCAAGTCATCAGAAGTAAAGCCGAATGTACCAGTTGTCTGCTCATTAGGATTTGTCACTTCCAACTTGTCTTCGCACGATGTCATAGACATTGCACCGAAACCAAGGAACAGAGCTAATGATAATTTATATAGTTTCATATCAAATGTTCTTTAAATAATAATGATTCTTATAGTTTTCTCTTCTCATTCTATTAGAATGTGAAATGGAGTCCACACATGAATGTTCTAGCACTTGGGAAAGAGCAGAAGTTGTAACCTGGAGTGAAGGTACCGCCAGCATAATCTACATTATATCCATGATAGCCTGTAAAGGTGTAGAGGTTCTGTGCTGATACATAGAGACGTACACCGCTGACATATCCACCAAACCACTTGTCTGGGAAGTTGTAGCCTAATTCTACGTTGGCTATCTTCCAGTAAGCAGCATTCTGAATCTTGCGAGAGCTGAAGAGGTCATTCCAACCCAATGTAGCGTTGTTGGCTGCATATGTGCGAGGAACATTAGAGAGATAGGTAGAACCATCCTCTGACCAGCGGTTGGCATCAAGCATTGCAACATCCTTATTGCCATAGCCATAGCAAGAGTTCAAGCTATTATAGATATCATCAGTTACGTGATAATTCAATACTCCGTAGGTAGAGATATTGAGGTCGAAACCCTTATACTCCATGTGGGTGCTCAAACCGAAGTTTACCTTAGGAAGACCACTACCCAATACAGTCTGGTCGTAAGCATCGATTACGCCATCAGGAGTTCCATTAGGACCTGAGATATCCTCATAGAGGCAGTCACCAATATTGGCACCCTGCTGAACAGCATTGTTGTCCAAATCATCCTGGGTACGTGCGATTCCCTTATATACCCATCCATAGAATTGACCAATCTCTTGGCCTACGTATGTTGCATAAGCACCTGTGATGTAAGACTCTGTACCGAAACCGAGAGAAGTTACCTTGTTCTTCAAGGTACTCAAGTTGGCACTGATATCATACTTGAAGGCGTGATCACGGTTGCGATAGGTAGCACTGAACTCGAAACCACTGTTCTCCATAGAGGCTGCATTCATGGTTACAGTAGTATTAGCTACACCTGTCTGTTCTGGCACAGGAACACCATAAAGCAAGTCTTCTGACTTATTCTTATACCACTCTGCAGTGAACTCCAATCGGTTATTGAACATTGCCAGGTCGATACCTACGTTGGTAGTCTTCTTCTTCTCCCATGCAATGTTTTCATTTACGTATGTAGCAATCTTAGAGCCTGTCACCTTATTGTTTCCAAAGCTATAAGTCATATTGTTACGGGTCATGGTAGCCATATACTGGTACTCACCGATGTTCTCATTACCGAGTTCACCATAGCTGGCACGTACCTTGAACATATTGACGATGTCGCGGCTGATAGGGAAGAACTTTTCCTTATCGAAACGCCAACCTACAGATACAGAAGGGAAGGTTGCCCAACGGATATTCTTGGTCAAACGTGAACTACCATCTCGACGTACTACAGCAGAAAGTAAGTACTTCTCATCATAGTTATAGTTCAAACGACCAATGTATGATGCCAGACTATGCTTATACTCATAAGAAGAAGAGTATGTGGTCTTTGCATTCTGAAGCTGAAGGAAGTATGGTTCTGAGAAGTTGACGCCCCAACCAGTCAGGAGATTAGTATTTTCCTCCTCATAGGTCATACCAGCGAGCAGGTTGATGTTGTGCTTACCAATCTTACCATCGTATGTAATAGTATTCTCTACCAAAGCATCGCTGTAGTTACGAGAGCCCTTGGTCAAACGCTCGTTCTCCTTGGCGAGGTATACACGGTTGCTCTGAATCCAGGAAGGAATCCAAGTCTTGTCCTTAGCCTCGGTCTTGCTATAAGAGAGGTTCACATTATAATGAAGGCCATGGTTCTTGCTCTTAATGCCTACCATCTTGAAGAGGTCTACATCAGCAGAAGCCGTACCTACGAAGCGGTCCACCAAAGTGTTGCGCTGCAAGAGGTTATTCACCAATAATGGGTTGGACGCAGAGATATCACCGTGGATGCCATCATAGTAAACACCATAGCCATAGGCATCGTAGCGATAACCATTAGCTGCACCTACCTTGTCATCGAGAACCCATGTTGAGTTATCGTAAGCCTTGATGGTAGGCTGCATCAAGAGTGTACCACGGAGCACGTTAGTTACATCGCCATAAAGGCCCTGAACATACTCGCCGGCATTAGAAAGACCCATATTGTCCTGGTCTGAATGAGAATATACCAAGCTAGTACGGAACTTCACGAATTTGGTGTCCATAGTGTTGTTTACACGAGCAGTATAACGCTCATAGTTAGGACCTGCACCCTGCAATGTACCCTTCTGGTTGAAGTAATCGAGAGATACATTATAAGTACTGTTGGCACTACCACCGCTGAGGGCTACGTTATGGTTCTGTCGGGTACCAGTCTTGAATACCTCGTCAAACCAGTCTGTATTGGTTGCATCCTGGAAATGATATTTACCATCCTCGCCGAGACTATATCCACCAGGCAACTGAGTGTTTGAATTCTTGCAAGCCTGACCGAGATAGTTGCTATACTGGTCGGCATTCATCACATCATATACATCACTAGGAATCTGGTCAACACCGAAGTAACCAGAGTAGTTTACCTTCAAAGGCTGGTCTTTCTTACCATTCTTGGTAGTGATGATAACGACACCATTAGCAGCACGAGAACCGTAGATGGCACCCGCAGAAGCATCCTTCAAGATCTGGATGGTCTCGATATCATTAGGAGAGAAGTCACGGATAGTGGTACCCATTGGCACACCATCAATGACATAAAGAGGAGCTGTGCTACCGAAAGAACCGATACCACGAATTCTCACACTAGGATCTGCACCAGGCTGACCGTCTGATGTAATCTGCACACCGGCAACCTTACCTTCAAGCATAGTAGAGATGTTAGAGTTTGACACCTTCTTCATCTCCTCAGCATTTACGATAGATACAGAACCGGTAAGGTCTGCCTTTTTCTGTGTACCATAACCCACTACTACAACCTGATCGAGCACCTGATTGTCGGCAGAGAGTTGGATAGATTCGATAATGGCACGACCGCGCACTGCAATCTCACGCTCCTTGTAGCCAAGATAGCTCACGAAAAGAGTCGCATTAGCCTTTACTCGAATTTCAAAATTACCATCTAAGTCGGTAACTGCACCAGTCTTGGCATCTTTAGTCTTAACTGTTGCACCAATCAGAGGTTCACCCTGATCATCTACAACATGTCCCTTGACCGTGATCACCTGATCTTGTGCAACTGCAGCCATTGCGGGCATTGGGGTGACAAAAGAAGCACCACCAACAGCACCTAGGCATAGCATCATAGAGAATAATTGTTTCCTCATTGCTTATCAATTTTTAGGTTTATACTTTGTTTATTCTATTTTTACAGTTTGTTATTACTTCGTCCGTTCTCTTTTTAGGTTGCGGATGAAATGATTAATGCTGGCCAAACTATACATCAACCATCATTTTTCAGTGGCAAAAGTACAATTAATCGGATTATATAGGGTGGACAAATGGGTT
>CATXJC010000054.1 GCA_958369755.1 uncultured Prevotella sp. | reverse complement strand
GTCAGACATCCCTCTTCGATGCCATCAACCAGATCAAGGATCAGGTGCCAGATGGACCGGAGATTCAGAACATCATCCAGTTCCTGGAGAGTTCAGAGAAGGGTGTCATCACTAAGATGTAATGAATGTACATAAAGGGATTTACCATCCCGAATAGTAAATTTTCATTTAGTAAATTCAAGTCATACCTATTTGAATTTTACTTATTATGTGAAGGGCTGGCCGTGAGGTTGGCCCTTTTCCTTTTTCAATTGAACTTAACTTTCGCCTGTGGTTCGATTAATTAATTGAATAAATGTAAATAAATGCAATTTTATTTTGTTATCTCTTCGTTTATGCGTATCTTTGCAGACAATTTGGGTCATTGTGCCCTTTTGGTTTTAAGTTAGTAAAGATTTTTAAAAATGAGAAAGAAACAATATAAGCCTAGCAATCATCGTGGATTGCAGGTCATTACTTTGTGTATCAGTACCGCTATGGTGCTCATTTTGTTGGGGTTAGTTATCTTCTCTGTCCTCATGGGACGTAATCTCTCTTCCTATGTGAAGGAGAATCTCGTGGTACAGGTGATGCTTGAACAGGATATGACTAACCCGGAGGGATTGCAGATGTGTAAACGCCTGAATGCAAGACCTTATGTCAATACGCTGACTTATATCACCAAGGAAGAGGCACTGAAAGAAGCTACCCGCGATTTGGGTACCAACC
The DNA here is from genome assembly GCA_958369755.1 of uncultured Prevotella sp. GTDB lineage: Bacteria > Bacteroidota > Bacteroidia > Bacteroidales > Bacteroidaceae > Prevotella. Next base: position 10,491 of record CATXJC010000054.1, on the reverse strand, counting down.
CGAGCGAGTTTGCTGGTGTCAACCCTTTCCAGCCTTCCATAGAGATTACGACGAAGGCAGATTACGCAAACAATGATTCTTTGAAGTGGATTGCCAAGGAACTGAAGGCATTCCCACGTGTTACCGAGGTTACTTATCAGCACGACCTGATAGAACAGGTGAACAATTCGTTGGCAAAGATCAGTATCGGATTGCTGATTGTAGCAGCCCTGCTCACCTTCATCTCGTTCTCGCTGATTAACAATACGGTGCGTCTGGGCATCTATGCCCGCCGTTTCTCCATCCATACGATGAAGCTGGTAGGTGCATCCTGGGGCTTTATCCGCCGCCCGTTCCTCCGCAAGGCTATGCTTGTGGGCGTTGTTTCTGCATTGCTGGCAGATGGTTTCCTGGGCGGTTGTCTCTATGCATGGTCGCTCCACGAACCTGAGTTGATGAACGTTTTGGGCTGGCAGGAACTTGCCATCACCGGCGGCTCCGTCTTCCTCTTCGGTATCATCATCACCGCTTTCTGCGCCTGCATCTCAGTCAATAAGTTCCTGAAGATGAAGGCGGGAGACCTTTATAAGATTTAGTTAATAGTTAAAAGTTAATAGTTTATAGCAATCTTGCTATCAACATTCAACATTCAACACTCAACATTCAACATTAAAAAAATGGATAAGAAGAATTTAGCATTCGACAAGATGAACTTTATCTTGTTAGGCATCGGAATGGCGATTATCATCATCGGTTTTCTGCTGATGAGTGGCGCCGGTTCTAACGAGCATACCTTCGATACTGATATTTTCAGTACCCGTCGCATCGTTGTAGCACCAACCGTAACATTGATAGGTTTCCTTTCAATCATCTATGCGGTGATACATAAGCCGAAAGACAATGAATAATTTATAATTAATATACATATTATTATTAGATGGATTTTATTCAGACTATCATTATCTCTATCGTAGAGGGACTGACCGAGTTCTTGCCTGTATCCAGTACGGGCCACATGATTATAGCAGAAAATTTGCTGGGTGTAGATATCCAGGATAAGTTTGTCAACGCCTTTACTGTCATCATCCAGTTTGGCGCCATCCTTTCTGTCATCTGTCTGTATTGGAAGAGATTCTTCTATCCAGAGGCTGTGAAGACCGGTGAGAAGACCTATTTGAAGGCGATGTTCGATTTCTATGCCCGTCTGGTTGTAGGTACCTTGCCTGCCGTGGTATTGGGTCTTGCCTTCAATGATTTCATCGAGTCAAACCTTGGCAATGTACAGCTGGTGGGCTGGATGCTTGTCATCGGCGGTATTTTCATGCTCTTCTGCGATAAGATATTCAATAAAGGCAGCGAACAGACCAAGCTTACTTACAAGCGTGCCCTGATTATCGGTTTCATCCAGTGTATAGCGATGATTCCTGGTGTATCGCGCTCCATGTCAACCATCGTGGGTGGTATGTCCCAGCGTCTTACCCGCAAGGCAGCAGCCGAGTTCTCATTCTTCCTGGCAGTGCCAACCATGTTTGGCGCCACCTGTCTCGAGGTTTATAAGCTCATCAGCCATGGCGGCGGCTCATTGCTCACCCAGGGCAACAACCTGTTCACATTGATATTAGGCTCAGTGGTGGCATTCATCGTTGCCATTCTCGCCATCAAGTTTTTCATCAATTATGTCACCAAGTACGGTTTTGCAGCTTTCGGCTGGTACCGTATCGTAGTAGGACTTATCATTATCATCTGCGGCCTTTGCGGTGTAGATATGCAGATGGTTGACTAAACATAAACTATGGATTTCAGAAAAGGAGAAATTATTGCCATCGACAAGCCTTATCGCATGTCGAGTTTCGGAGCCCTGGCACATGTTCGCTATCTGCTCAGCAAGAAGCTCGGTTTTAAGGTGAAGATAGGACATGCCGGTACGCTCGATCCCCTTGCCACTGGCGTGCTGGTGCTCTGCACCGGTAAATGTACCAAGCAGATAGAACTGCTGCAGACCCATACCAAGGAGTATACAGCTACCCTGCAGCTCGGTGCTACTACCGCCAGCTACGATAAGGAACACAGCGTGAATCACACCTATCCTACGGAGCATATCACCCGCCAGCTGGTGGAGGAAACGCTCAAGCAGTTTGTGGGCGAGATTCAGCAGGTTCCGCCTACCTACAGCGCCGTAAAGGTGAATGGCGACCGCTCTTATGCCTTGCGCCGGGCAGGCGAAGAGGTTCAGCTCAAGCCGAAGACCGTGCGTGTAGACGAGATAGAACTCACCGATTATAACGATGAGGAGAAGACCGCCAGCATCCGTGTGGTTTGTGGCAAAGGCACTTACATCCGCTCCCTCGCCCGTGATATCGGCAGGGCTCTCGATAGTGGCGCCTACCTTACCGCCCTCCGCCGTACCAAGGCAGGAAGTTTTGCAGTAGAAAACTGCATCAGTTTTGATCATTTCCAGGAATGGCTTGATGAGCAGCCTCTCGAAGACAGCCTTCAGCCATCCAAGTAATAAAAAATATAACATGAAGCTATCACAATTTAACTTTAAGTTGCCAAAAGATCAGGTGGCACTTTATCCACATAAGGCAAAGCACGTGGTAAAAACGGCTAGTGGTGAACGTACATTCGAGATTACTCGCCGCGATGAGTCCCGACTCATGGTTCTCCACAAGAAGTCAGAAACCATCGAGATGTACAAGAAAGATGAAAACGGCAAGGATATAGTTGATGCCGATGGCAATCCAGTATTCCTGCAGTTCAAGGATATCGTGAATTACTTCGAAGAGGGCGATACCTTCATCTTCAACAATACCAAGGTTTTCCCAGCCCGTCTTTATGGTACCAAGGAGAAGACCGATGCCAAGATTGAGGTGTTCCTGCTCCGTGAGCTCAATCCTGAGATGCGCCTTTGGGACGTATTGGTAGAGCCTGCCCGCAAGATCCGTATCGGCAACAAGCTTTTCTTCGATGATGTCAACGAGATGGTTGCCGAGGTTATCGACAATACCACCAGCCGTGGCCGTACCCTCCGTTTCCTCTATGATGAGGATGGCAATCATGATGTCTTCAAGCGTTCGCTCTTCGCTTTGGGCGAGGCTCCGCTTCCTCGCTACGTTATCGATGCACGTGAGGATCATCACGCTACAGAGGATGATATGGATGATTTCCAGTGTGTTTTCGCTGAGGTAGAGGGTGCTGTTACTGCTCCTGCTACCGGTCTTCACTTCTCACGCGAGCTGATGAAGCGTATGGAAATCAACGGTATCAACGAGGCTTATATCACCCTGCATTGCGGTTTGGGCAACTTCCACGATATTGAGGTGGAGGATCTTACCAAGCACAAGATGGATTCTGAGCAGATGATGATTAGCCAGGAGGCATGCGATCTGGTTAACAAGACCAAGCTTGCCGGCCATCGTGTCTGCGCTATCGGTACCAGTGTGATGAAGGCAACAGAAACGGCTGTAGGCACCGATGGTATGATGAAGGCTTTCGATGGATGGACCAACAAGTTCATCTTCCCTCCATACGATTTCGGTCTTGCTGATTGTGCCGTAGCCAATTTCTATCATCCGGAGTCAACCCTGATGATGAGTACTGCAGCCTTTGGCGGTTACGACCTGGTTTACGAGGCATACAAGATGGCTGTGAAGAATGGCTATATGTTTGGCTGCTATGGTGATTCTTTGTTGATGCTTCCAGATTAAACAGTGGTATAAACAGTTTATATACACATAGAAGTTGTTGATATTCTGGGTTTTAGCTTAGTTATCCACAATTTTATAAAAGTGTGAATAAGTATGTATCAGGTATATTTAAGTCTCGGTACGAATTTGGGCAACCGAAAGCGCAACATTCGCGAGGTAATAGAAAAGATAGGAGAGCAGATTGGTGTGGTAGAGCGCCAGTCTGCTCTTTACGAAACCAAGCCTTGGGGTTATTCATCTCCCAACGACTATATCAATGCCTGTGTGCTGGTTCTCACCACGATGGCTCCGCGCCAGGTGCTGGAGGCTACGCAGCGCATAGAGCGCGAAATGGGGCGCACTATGAAGTCGGTGGATGGCGAATACCAGGACCGCATCATCGACATTGATATCCTGATGATAGATGACTTGGTGATAGATGAGCCCGATTTCAAGGTTCCCCATCCGTTGATGGAGGAGCGTGAATTCGTGATGAAACCGCTAGAGGAGATACTTAAGTAATTTAATTTTAGTAAGTATACAAAAACGGGCTAGGAGCTTTTTCGCTCCCAGCCCGTTTCCTGTTTCTTATCTTTCTTTATTCCTGCTGATTTCTTTCATCCAGGCAGATGGCGTAACACCTTCTGATTTGGCAAAGACGCTCGAAAAGTAGGGCAGCGAGGAGAAACCTACGTTGTAGGCGATATCCTTCAGTTTGGCATCAGGATGCTCGCTCATCATTTTCTTGGCTTCTTCCAGGCGCAGACTCGCTATCCAGCTGCTGAAGTTCATGCCGAATTCTTCCTTGATGAAGGAGGAGAGGTAGGTCTTGTTGGTATACAGCCTGGTGGCAAGATCATCTATCGTGAACTGGTCCTTCAGATACGATTTCTCCTGAATCCATTCCGTTACTCTAGGGCGCAGCGTTTCGATGTAGGCTTTCTTCGGGCTGGCTTCTCCGCTCTTTTCTTCTTCCGTCTTATCGCAGTCTGCCTTCATCAGCGTCTCGTATTCAGAGGCATAGTTGATGATGTTTACCAGAATATAGAGGTTCATGCCCACCACATAGAATTGCACCAGCCAGTTGAATAGGGCACCCGTACGGATGGATATCACGCCCAGTATCAGCATGCCGTAGAAGAGCCAGTGGCTCACCTTGAGCCATCTGATGAAATGGCTCTTCTCGTTCGAGAAGTAGTTTTCGAAGAGGGCGTTGCTTCTCAGATAGCACTTGTTGAAGTAGTAGATATGCCCTATGAGCATCTCCAGCAGTCCTATCAGGGCGATAAGCAGCAGGGGTATCTGGTATGCCTTCAGCGCATCTGTCATGGCGATAAGGGCGAAGAAAGCCGTCATTGTGAACTTTACGGCTATCGTCCTGCAGCGCTTCCGGGAGATATAATGAGGGTCGAGCAGACTGCTGAGCGAGAAGCTGAAGCAGATGCCCATCAGATAGAAGAGGATAATGTCGAAACAAGGAACCCAGTTGTTATATTCCGTCCAGCTTCCTGTAAATGAAGCTATCCAGATCCATATATTCAGGCTGATGAGCATCATTCCGCCTGCCATCAGTCTTTTAGATCTGCGAAAAGTTTTGTAAACGGCCGTATCAGGTGTCTGGTAGAGCAACAGGATGGTTGCCAGCGTCAGATAGATGATGCTGGTTATGGTTACAAGTTCTACAAAGTGCTGTTCTAAGAAATGAATCATATTCTTTTTTTTATTTATGAGTAAGCAAGAAAAATCCCATCGCTCTTGCGAACGATGGGATTCTGTTCTGTTAAGCAATGTGTCTGCCTAAGCTGATTACTTACGAAGACCGAGGGCCTTGATGATAGCACGATAGCGATTGATATCGCGATCATACAAGTAATCGAGCAATGCACGACGCTTTCCTACAAGCTGTGTCAACGCACGTGTTGTAGTATAATCTTTACGGTTCTTCTTAACATGTTCCGTCAAATGAGCAATACGGTATGAGAACAATGCTATCTGGCTCTCAGCTGAACCAGTATCAGAGTTAGACTTTCCGTACTTGCTAAAGATCTCTTCTTTTTTTGCTTTGTCTAAATACATAGCTGTAAAAACTTAATTTAATAAAATATGAATATGTTTAATTTTGTGCATCTGATGACCTTCCTCACGGCGGTTTCATTAAAAATGCGGTGCAAAGATACAACTTTTTGCCGAATTATGCAAACATTTCGGGATTTTTTTGTAATTTTGCACCCAAATTTAAGTATTTAAGGTAAAAATTAAAATGCAAGACATTAGAAACATTGCAGTTATTGCACACGTTGACCATGGTAAGACTACATTGGTCGACAAGATGATGCTCGCCGGTAAGCTGTTCCGCGACGGCCAGGATAACAGCGGCGAAGTGCTCGATTCCAACGATTTGGAGCGCGAGCGTGGTATAACCATTCTCTCAAAGAATGTATCTATCAACTGGAAAGGTACTAAGATTAATATCCTCGATACTCCTGGACACTCTGACTTCGGTGGTGAGGTTGAGCGCGTGCTCAACATGGCAGACGGATGCCTCCTCCTCGTCGATGCTTTCGAGGGTCCGATGCCTCAGACCCGTTTCGTGCTCCAGAAGGCATTGCAGCTCGGACTGAAGCCTATCGTCGTTGTTAATAAGGTAGATAAGCCTAACTGTCGCCCTGAAGAGGTGTACGAGATGGTGTTCGACCTGATGTGCGACCTCGATGCTACAGAAGACCAGCTCGACTTCCCTGTAGTTTACGGTTCTGCCAAGAACGGCTGGATGGGCGAGGACTATAATCATCCAACAGACAATATCGATTATCTGCTCGATAAGATTATTGAGGTTATCCCAGCTCCTAAGCAGCTCGAGGGTACTCCTCAGCTCCTTATCACATCTCTCGATTACAGCTCTTATACTGGTCGTATCGCCGTAGGTCGTGTTCACCGTGGTACATTGAAGGACGGCATGAACGTTACTATCTGTCACCGCGACGGAACCCAGGAGAAGACCAAGATCAAGGAGCTCCACACCTTCGAGGGTATGGGTCATAAGAAGACCGATCATGTAGATTCAGGCGATATCTGTGCCGTTGTCGGCTTGGAGAAGTTTGAGATTGGTGATACCATCTGCGACTTCGAGAACCCAGAGCCACTGCCTCCAATCGCTGTCGATGAGCCTACCATGAGCATGCTCTTCACCATCAACGATTCACCATTCTTCGGTAAGGAAGGCAAGTTCTGTACATCACGCCACATCCAGGAGCGCTTGAACAAGGAGCTCGAGAAGAACCTCGCTCTCCGCGTACAGCCTTACGAGGATTCTACCGATAAGTGGATTGTATCAGGCCGTGGTGTGCTCCATCTCTCTGTACTCATCGAGACCATGCGCCGCGAGGGCTATGAGCTCCAGGTAGGTCAGCCTCAGGTTATCTACAAGGAGATTGACGGTGTGAAGTGCGAGCCTGTAGAGGAGTTGACCATCAATGTACCAGAGGAGTTTGCTTCTAAGATGATTGATATGGTAACCCGCCGCAAGGGTGATATGACCTCTATGCTGAACATGGGCGAGCGTGTAGACATCGAGTTCGATATCCCATCACGTGGTATCATCGGTCTGCGTACCAACGTGCTTACCGCTTCTCAGGGCGAGGCTATCATGGCTCACCGCTTCAAGGAGTATCAGCCATACAAGGGTGAAATCAGCCGCCGTTCTAACGGTAGCATGATTGCGCTCGAAACCGGTACAGCCTTTGCTTACGCCATCGATAAGCTGCAGGATCGTGGTAAGTTCTTCATCGACCCGGGTGAGGAGGTTTACGGCGGCGAGGTTGTAGGTGAGCATGTTCACGAAAACGACCTGGTAGTCAACGTAACCAAGGCTAAGCAGCTTACCAACGTGCGTGCTTCCGGTTCTGACGATAAGGCCCGCGTCATTCCTAAGACCGTGATGAGTCTTGAGGAGTGCCTGGAGTATATCCGTGAGGACGAGTACGTAGAGGTAACTCCAAAGAACATGCGTATGCGCAAGATTGAGCTTGATCACCTGAAGCGCAAGCGCAGCAACAAAGACTAAACAGAAATGTTTTTGTGGAGATTTTTTAGAAAGTTTTCATTGCCCTGCTCCCTGGTTATGGGAGCATTGGGCTACCTGATATTCGCCAATGTGCCCTTCCTGGTGCCCATTGGCGATTATTGTGGTCCGAGGTTGGTAAGTCTGATGCCGGTGGTGCTGTTCTCACTGCTCTATGTTACTTTCTGTAAGATAGAAATCAAGGAGATGAAGCCTAAGGCGTGGCATTTCATTCTCCAGCTCATCCGTACCTCGCTGGCATTGATGATGGTGGTGCTCATCTTTGAGTTCGGTTCAGATTACAGTACCAAACTGATTCTCGAGGGTGCCTTCATCTGCTTCATCTGTCCTACGGCAGCCGCTGTGGCTGTGGTTACGGAGAAGTTGGGCGGCAGTATCGGTTCGCTGACCACTTATACGGTCATCGCCAACATTTTTACGATGATCATCATTCCGAGTCTTTTCCCGATGGTAGAGAAGGGGGCAGACGTATCGTTCCTCATGATGAGTGCGATGGTGTTCCGCAATGTCACTACCGTGCTGGTGGTGCCTCTGCTGCTTGCCTTGCTGAGCCGCCGGTTCCTGCCAAAATGGGTGGATAAGGTGAAGAATGTAAAGGATTTGGGTTTTTATATGTGGTGTTTCAACCTCACGATACTGATGGGCGAAACGGTTCGCAACATGCTCCATGCCGAGGTATCGGGCGTAACGATGCTTCTGCTGCTCTTTGTACCGCTGCTGGTATGTCTCCTCCAGTTTGCCATCGGCAAGGCGGTAGGCAGGCATTTCGGTGCGAGTATCAGTGCCGGTCAGGCGTTGGGACAGAAGAATACGGTAGTGGGCATCTGGCTCACCCTCACCTTCCTGAATCCTCTTGCTGCCGTAGCACCGGGTGCCTATGTAGTATGGCAGAATCTGGTCAATGGCTGGCAACTTTGGTATAAAGAAAAATATGGCAAGCTTAAGTGGTAAGCTTGCCATATTTTTTTGTTTCTAATCCTGGGTAGGGTAGATGAGGTTTTCTTCCCTGATGCAGCAGAGCACCTCATCCAGATATTTTCTGGCTTCATATTTCGCCATAGGCAGGTCGTGGAGCAGGTAGTTGCCGCAGTCCTTTGCCGCCTGTCCCGGAATCTCACCCTCGAAATCGGCGATAAACTTAAAGGTGCGCTTCATCAGTTCTACGATGTCCTTGCTCTCCAGGTCGCCCTTGATAAGGAGATAGTTGCCTGTGAGGCATCCCATCGGTCCCCAGTAGATGATGCGGTCCTTCCACTCCTCGTCGTTGCGCAGGTAAGTGGCAGCCAGGTGCTCGATGGTATGGATGGCACCATTGTGCAGACAAGGCTCCTGGTTAGGCACCTTCATGCGGATATCGAATGTTGTGATGACTTCTCCGCCTACTTCGTCCTTACGGCTCACGTAGATGCCGCGGAGCAGCTTATTGTGATTGATTGTAAAACTTGGAATCTTATTCATCTTTTTTATAATGTTGAATGTTGAATGTTGAGTGTTGAATGTTGAGTGTTGAATGTTGAGTGTTAAATATTGAGTGAAGAATCATTCAACATTCAACACTCAACATTCAACACTTCTAAAGACTTTCGAGGAAAGCCTTGGTAACATTGAAAGAGCCTTCAGCCATTTTAGCCCAGAAGTCGAAATACTGCTGTGCCTTGGTATCTTTCAGCGGTACATCGCTGATGATGCGGAAGGAGATGAAAGGCGTCTTGTAGATGTGGCAGGTCTGGGCGATAGAGCTGCTCTCCATATCCACCGCCATCGCCTGAGGGAAGTGTTCCAGGATAGAGCGCATCTTCTCCTTGCTGTCTACAAACCATTCGCCGCTCACAATCTGTCCGGCGTGGATCTTCGGGTGCCTATTGCCCGGCAGGTTGTTGATGGCGAGTGCCTTCTCCACATATTCCTTAGGTGTTTTGAAGGAAGCAGGCATGCCCAGAATCTGTCCGAATTCGCATTCCTCGCCGCAGTAGGCATCGTGGTAAACGCAGTTGGTTGCCACCACCACCTCAGTCACGTTGAGGTTGATATCAGCGCCTCCAGCCACGCCAGAAGAGATAACAAGGTCTGGGTGATAGTTGTCAATCATTTCCACGGCACCTATGGTACTGTTCACCTTACCGATGCCGCATTGTTGCATCACCACCTCGTTATTGCCTATCTTTCCGATAACGAAGTCTTTATAATTTTTTCTCTCAACCTGCGATTCGGTCAATAATGTTTTGAGTTGCGCGAACTCCTTGTCCATCGCAACGATAATTCCTATTTTCATCTTGTATACTAACTTTTGGGTGCAAAGTTACTAAAAATATTGCAGAGAGTAGCAAAGTTTAAGGAGTTTTTAAGGAAAAAGGCTTTTAAAGGTAAAAAAGTAAAAAAGCCCCCGATGCGTGATGCACCGGGGGCTTCGGTTGGTTACCGAAGTAGTATACCACTTCTTCTTACCTGCGTTTTCACCAGTCTGAGGTGTGCGCTGTACTTTACGATATTTTAATGTTCCTTTTACTTCCATGATCTTTAGTTTTAATGTTGAATGTTAAATTAATAGTGTTGAATGTTGAATGTTGACTTGGCGGGGTGCACAAGCCTTTCTTTGAACGACAGTGCAAAGATACGCCAATTTCCCGATACCACCAAATTTCAGCGTGTGATAAGGCGCGATTTTCAGCACGCTTTCAATCCGAAACCTGTTAAACAATCTAACTCGCCGTTTTGCGCCCCGCAACTCATACTTTTTCAGAAGAG
>CATXJC010000053.1 GCA_958369755.1 uncultured Prevotella sp. | reverse complement strand
TGTTCAATATGGATGTTGTAGGTAACCTCAAGAAGGTGATGGATGGAGAGGAGATCGGTACGCTCGTACACAACTAAACTTCTCTCAACAGGAAGAAAAAAACAAATGCGACTGGATTCACATCTAGCCGCATTTTTCAGTTAACAATCTACCTAAATATCCCAATAAAGGAGATTTCTTCTATTTCGTCTTCTTCAGATAAATAATCGCCGAGATGATGACGTATGCCACGATGACAAGCCACCAGCCGGTGAGGAAACCGGTCAGACCATCGAGTGCTACCGAAGTAGCGAGGATGATGATGGTGAGCGCGGCAAAGCCATATTTCACCTCATTGCCCTTGAAACCCCACTGCTTGAATTTCAAGGCGAAAAGAGGCATCTCGCAAACCAGCAGATAGCTGGTGATGAGAATCAGAGCCAGAATGATGAATACCGACCATGAATATCCTTCGAGCCAGCTTGGATTGAACACAATCAGCGAACCCCAGAACAGGGCGTTGGCTGGTGTAGGAACACCGATGAAAGAGGTAGTCTGGCGCTCATCAAGATTAAACTTAGCCAGTCGCAATGCCGAGAAGGCTGCGATGATGAAGGCTGCGTAAGGCAGCCATGGGCGCAAAGGCTCCAGAAAACCCGGATATTCCATCACAAAGAGTTGTGAGAATACGATGGTGGCAGGAGCCACACCGAAGGTTACGTCATCTGCCAGTGAATCGAGCTCCTTGCCTATTGGCGATGAAACGTGCAGCAGGCGGGCGCTCATGCCGTCAAAGAAGTCGAATACGGCTCCGATGATAATCCATAACAATGCCATCTTTGGGTTTCCGCCGAAGGCAAACGATGTTGCGATGCAGCCCGAAACCAGGTTGCAGCAGGTTATCGTGTTTGGAATATGTTTCTTGATACTCATTTTTTTCCAGTATATTATGATAGAGTGAAAGCCGGAAGTATGTTCCGGCTTGCCCTCTATCTGTCAATATGTTATTTCAATTTAGCGATGATGGTCTGGTCGCCCGTAGTTGACTGTCCCATCTTTACGCATACTTCTGTACCTACAGGCAGGTAGACATCCACGCGTGAACCCAGTTTGATGAATCCCAGGTGCTCGTCGATGAAGCATTCTTCCCCTTCCTTGGCATAGGTTACGATGCGGCGTGCTACTGCACCGGCAATCTGTCGGCAGAGTACATCCACTCCCTCAGGTGTGGTAATCATCACGTCGGCATGCTCGTTTTCCTCGCTAGCCTTAGGCAGCCATGCCTTGTGGTAGTTGCCGTCCACATGCTTCACGAATTTCACCTTACCATCCACCGGGAACCAGTTGGCATGAACATTCCAGAGGCTCATGAAGATGGAAATCATCAGGCGGCGGTCACCGAAGTAGGGAGCATTCTCCACCTCTTCTATCACCACAATCTTTCCGTCGGCTGGTGCTACTACCAGTTTCGAAGTATCCTCTTCGTTGAGGTATCTGATAGGACAACGGTAGAAGTTGAGCACGATACCATAGACCGTACCGAACACAACAACAAAAGCCCAGAACGGAATCTTGTTGTCTAAGGTTGTCCACAATATAGCCGCAATGGCTACTAACGCTATCGCTCCGGTTACCAGCTGATCGGTACCTTCGCGGTGCAATCTTATCTTTTTTAATTTCTTTATTTTCTGTCCCATATATTAGGATTAAGTTTTTATTGGTGCAAAGGTACGTCATTTTTATCACTTTTGCAAATTTTTTGTGGGTTTCTTTTACCTTTTTCAATATTTTCGCATATTTCTTTTGGCTTTTTCAATATTTCGCCGTAACTTTGTTGTCAAAATTCGAATTTTAAACAGATAATGGAAGATTTTGTTCATTTGCATGTACACACCCAATACTCCATCCTCGACGGCCAGTCGAAGATACCGCATCTGGTAGATAAGGCCATCAAGGACGGCATGAAGGGTATGGCGGTAACCGACCACGGTGTGATGTTCGGCATCAAGGAACTCACCGACTATTGCGGCAAGATTAATAAAGACCGCAAGAAGGAGGGACTCGAACCTTTCAAGCCTATCATAGGCTGCGAGATGTATGTGGCACGCCGAACCAAAGCCGACCGAGAGAAGGATAAGGGCGATATGAGCGGTTATCACCTCATTGTACTTGCCAAGAATTATAATGGATACAAGAACCTCATCAAGCTGGTGAGCAATTCGTGGGTGGATGGTTACTACATGCGCCCACGAACCGACCGTGCCGATCTGGAGAAGTATCACGAAGACCTCATCGTCTGTTCGGCATGTATTGCAGGCGAGGTGCCATCCAAGATTCTGCATGGTGACCTGGAAGGAGCCCGCGAGGCTTGCCAGTGGTACCACAACCTCTTTGGCGATGATTACTATCTCGAGCTCCAGCGCCATAAAGTGCCCGATGACCCAAGTCTGCTTGCCAACCGCGAGGCTTACGAGTTGCAGCAGCGTGCCAACAAGGAACTTATCAAGATGGCAAGGGAGTTTAACATCAAACTGGTGTGCACCAACGACTGCCACTTCGAGGATAAGGAGACTGCCGAGGCCCACGACCATCTGCTCTGTATCGCTACCGGCAAGGATCTCGACGACCCTAACCGTATGCGCTATTCCAAGCAGGAATGGTTCAAGACCCGCCAGGAGATGAACGATGTGTTCTCGGATATTCCCGAAGCGCTTTCCAATACCCTCGAAGTATTAGATAAGGTAGAAATCTACAGCATCGACCATGGTCCTATCATGCCTTTCTTCCCGATTCCTGAGAGTTTCGGTACCGAGGAGCAGTTGCGCCAGAAGGTATCAGAAGAAGACCTCTACAAGGAGTTTACCACTGATGAGAACGGCAAGAACCCGCTGCCACCTGAGGAAGGTCAGAAGGTAATCGACCGATTGGGCGGTTACGATAAGATATACCGTATCAAGTTTGAGGCAGAATATCTGCGCCATCTTGCCTACGAGGGAGCCAAAAAGCTTTATGGCGACCCGCTGCCCGAGAATGTAGACGAGCACGTAAACTTCGAGCTCCACGTGATGAAGACCATGGGTTTCCCGGGCTACTTCCTCATCGTGTCAGACTTCATCAGGGCAGCGCGCGAGGAACTCGGCGTGATGGTGGGCCCGGGACGTGGATCTGCGGCAGGTTCGGTGGTGGCTTACTGCTTGGGCATTACCAAGATTGACCCATTGAAGTACGACCTCCTGTTTGAGCGTTTCCTGAACCCTGACCGTGTGAACCTTCCGGATATTGATACCGACTTTGATGATGACGGCCGAGGCAAGGTGCTGAGATGGGTAATGGATAAGTACGGTCATGAGAACTGTGCCCATATCATTACCTATGGTTCCATGGCCACGAAGAACTCCATCAAGGACGTGGCGCGTGTAGAGAAGTTGCCGTTGGATAAGGCGAATGCACTCTGCAAGGCTATCCCAGACCGTTTGCCTGATGGTGCCAAGATGAACCTGACCAATGCCATCAAATATACCCCAGAGCTGCGCGAGGCAGAGTTCTCCAACGATCCCCGCGAGAGCAATACCATCAAGTATGCCAAGATGCTCGAGGGAACCATCCGAGGCACGGGTATCCATGCCTGCGGATTCATCATCTGCCGCGACCCTATCAGCAACTGGGTGCCTGTATCTACTGCCGATGACCCTGATTTCCCGGGACTGAAGACGGCGGTAACGCAGTACGACGGCCATGTCATCGAGACCACCGGTCTGATTAAGATGGACTTCCTGGGCTTGAAGACCCTCTCCGAGATGAAGGAGGCATGCAAGGTTATCAAGCAGACTACGGGCGATGTCGTTGACCTCGATACCATCCCTATCGATGACGAGCTGACCTATCAGCTCTATCAGCGCGGTCAGACCATCGGAACCTTCCAGTTCGAGTCGCCGGGTATGCAGAAGTATCTCCGTGAGCTGAAGCCTACGGTATTCGAGGACCTCATCGCCATGAACGCCCTCTACCGTCCGGGACCTATGGATTATATCCCTGATTTCATTGCCCGCAAGAACGGCAAGCAGGCGATTACCTACGATATCCCGTGTATGGAGAAGTATCTGAAGGATACCTACGGCATTACGGTCTATCAGGAGCAGGTGATGCTTCTTTCCCGTCAGTTGGCGAGCTTCACCCGAGGCGAGTCAGATGCGCTGCGTAAGGCGATGGGTAAGAAGAAAAAGGCCATCGTAGATGCGATGAAGCCTAAGTTTATCAAGCAGGGACAGGAGAACGGCCACGACCCGAAGGTGCTGGAGAAGATATGGGGCGACTGGGAGAAGTTTGCTTCCTACGCCTTCAACAAGTCTCATGCCACCTGTTATTCGTGGGTAGCCTACCAGACTGCCTATCTCAAGGCGCACTATCCTGCCGAATATATGGCGGCGCTGATGACCCGACGCTTTGCACAGATTACCGAAATCACCAAGCTGATGGAGGAGTGCCAGTCTATGGGCATCAAGACCTTGGGTCCGGATGTGAACGAGAGTTACCGCGTGTTCGGTGTGAACGAGCATGGAGAGATACGTTTCGGTCTTTCAGCCATCAAGGGTATGGGTGCTCCGGCAGCCGATGCCATCGTGGCAGAGCGACTGAAGAACGGACCTTATAAAACCATCTTCGATTTTGCCGAGCGTGTAGATTACTCCAGCGTGAACCGCAAGGCTTTCGAAACCTTGGCGCTGAGTGGCGGTTTCGACAGTTTCGGCATCCGTCGCGAACAGTTCTTCGGCAAGAACAACAAGGGCGAAACCTTCCTCGATACGCTGGTGCGCTACGGTCAGCTCTTCCAGCAGGAGCAGCACGAGGCAGCCAACTCACTCTTTGGCGGTACCGAGGCGATAGAGATAGCTACGCCGCCTATTCCTGATGCAGAGAGCTGGAGCACCATCGAACGTCTGAACCGTGAGCGCGAGCTTGTGGGTATCTATCTTTCTGCCCATCCGCTCGATGAGTACAGCATCATCCTCAACTCCCTCTGCAATACCCATTGTTCTGAACTGGGCGACAAGCAGGAGCTGGCAAAGAAGGAGGATGTGGTGCTGGGCGGCATCATCACGGGTGTGAAGTCGAAGTTTACCAAGACGGGCAAGCCGTGCGGTTTCGTTACGCTCGAAGACTTTGAGGGTTCAGGCGAGCTGGCTCTCTTTGGCGAAGACTGGGGCAAGTGGCGCGGCATCATGGTTGAAGGCAGCACCATCTACATCACCGCCAAGTGCGTTTCCCGTTACGGCAATGCCAACTATCTCGATTTCCAGATAGGCAATGTAGAGTATCTGCAGACGGTCAAGGAGAACCGCATCGACCGCTTCACCATCAATGTGGAGAGCGATGCGATAGATGAAACGATGGTCAGCGACCTGCAGACTATTCTGGAGAATGACGAGGGCAAGGCGCAGCTCTTTTTCCAGATACATGATGTAGACAGCAATACCTATCTGCTGATGCGTGCCCGTGAACATACGGTGGGTGTGGGCCATGCCCTCATCCAGTATATCGAGCAGCATCCTAAGATGAGCTATCAGATCAATTAGAAGTAATTTTAGTTTTAATATAAAAAGGTATAGAAAAATGGAAGTAACAATTACAACCGAGAATTTCGAGAGCTACAAGAATGGCGAACTGCCATTGGTAGTAGATTTGTGGGCAACATGGTGCGGTCCTTGCCGCCAGATTGCTCCTATCGTATCAGAACTTGCTGAGGAGTTTGACGGCAAGTTGGTAGTAGGCAAGTGTGATGTAGAGGAGAACGACGACATCGCTATGGAGTTTGGTGTTCGTAATATCCCTACCATCCTCTTCTTCAAGGGTGGCCAGCTGGTAGATAAGTACGTTGGCGCAGCCTCTAAGGCAACCCTCACCGAGAAGTTCCAGGCTCTCCTGTAATCAGCCCGGATAGGAAATGATAAAAGCATCTGGCTTGAGAAAACATATTCTCAGCCAGATGCTTTTTTTTGTTCGGGGCTGTCGGTGACTTACCATTCTACGCTTCTTGTTCCGTCTTCTTCGACGGTGATAGTCACTTTGGTGCAGTCTTCCGGCAGCAGTTCTTCTATCAGTTCCGGCCACTCCAGGAAACAGAGGTTGCCGCTGTAGAAATAATCTTCGTAGCCCATATCGTATACCTCCTCGAGTTTCTTGATGCGGTAGAAATCGAAGTGGTAGACAGGTGAGCCGTCGCCCGCTGTATATTCGTTTACGAGGGCGAAGGTAGGAGATGTGATGACATCTTCTACGCCCAGTTCTTCGCAAATGGCTTTTACAAATGTTGTCTTTCCGGCTCCCATCTTGCCATAGAAGGCAAAGACCTTGCCGTCGCCCATGTTCTGCAGAAATTCCTTGGCTGCTTCATGGATCGTGTCTAATGAGTCAATTTTTATCTTCATATATTTTACTTTGAACTTTGAATTTTGAACTTTATGATTACTATTAATTCTTACCTTTTTCTCGGTGTCAGCGTGATGAGCGGTATGAGCATTTCCTCCATCGAGATGCCGCCGTGCTGGAAGGTATCCTTGTAGTATTGCACATAATAGTTGTAATTATTCGGATAGGCGAAGAAACTGTCGCCCGTGGCAAATACATACGAGGTACTCAGGTTAGGTGCCGGCAACTGGGCACGCTGAGGCTCCTTGATGGTGAAAACTTCCTTGCTCTGGTAAGCCAGATTCTTGCCCAACTTGTAGCGCAGGTTGGTGTTCGTATTGCGGTCGCCTACAATCTTGATTGGTTTCGATGCCCTGATGCTGCCGTGGTCGGTGGTGAGCACTACCTGGTAATCGCTCTGCGAAAGGAGCTTGAAGAGCTCGGAGAGAACCGAATGGCGGAGCCAGCTCTGCGTGATGCTGCGGTAGGCACTCTCGTTGTTGGCAAGTTCGCGCACCATCTTAGATTCGGTACGCGCGTGAGAGAGCATGTCGATGAAGTTAATCACCAGCACGTTCAGGTCGTTGTTCCGGCATTCGTTGTAATGCTCCAGGAAGCGGTCGGCACCCTGCGAATCGTTCACCTTGTGATAACTGAAGGTATAGTGCTTTCTGAATCGCTCTATCTGGGTCTGTATCAGCGGCGCCTCGTTGAGGTTCTTGCCTTCCTCCTCGTCCTCATCTACCCAGAGGTCAGGGAACATTTCGGCTATCTTGTTCGGCATCAGACCGCTGAAGATGGCGTTGCGCGCATATTGCGTGGCGGTAGGAAGAATGCTCATGTAGAGCTGCTCGTCGATGTCGAACAGGTCGCCGATGTCTTCAGCCAGCATGCGCCACTGGTCATAGCGGAAGTTATCTATCACAATCAGGAACACCTTCTTGCCCTCATCGAGCAGCGGGAATATCTTGCGCTTGAAGATGTCGGGACTCATCAGATGTCGGTCTCTGTTGTCTGGACTCACCCAGTCGAGATAGTTCTTGGCTATGTATTTGGCGAACCCCTGGTTTGCCTCTTCCTTCTGCATGCCCAGCATCTCTGCCATCGGACTTGCCGTATCGCTCAGCTTCAGTTCCCAGCTAACTAGTCGCCTGTAAATCTCCATCCAGTCTTCCGCACTTCTGCATTCCATCATCTGCATGGCTATCTGCTGGTAGTCCTGCTGGTATCCGCTCTGCGTCACCTCCGCCACGATGTCTTTGCGGTGGATGTTCTTCTTGAGCGAGAGCAGAATCTGGTTCGGGTTTACGGGTTTGATCAGATAGTCGGCTATCTTGGAACCGATTGCCTGGTCCATGATGTTTTCTTCTTCGCTCTTGGTGCACATCACTACCGGTGTGGCAGGCTGGATGTCCTTGATGCGTAGCAGGGTTTCCAGTCCGCTGAGTCCCGGCATCATCTCATCGAGCAGGATGAGGTCGAAGGTCTGTTGGCGGCAAAGTTCAATGGCATCTGGTCCGTTGCTTACCGTCTGCACCTCGTATCCTTTCTTTTCCAGAAATATGATGTGTGCCTTGAGAAGTTCTATCTCGTCGTCTATCCAAAGTAATAATCCGTTGCTCATATTTTATATCCTTTTTCTTTTCGGGGTGCTAAAGTACAAAGAAAAATGGAATGAGGAACACGACTTCGTGTTAAAGAGAGTTAATGATGAAGATTCTTTGGTACTTTTTATGAAAACGTTTGTATTACCTTGTGACAAAACCTGAAAACATAGGTTATTTGAAACTTATTTGTATAACTAAACGTAAGCATTATGATCAGACGCAATTACTTGAAAAGTTTGTCTATTTAGCAATAATACGACCGGGAATCCGTTTTTTATGGTAAGGTAATTCATAAAAACGAATAATAAAATAAAGAAGAAAAACAAGAAACAATGCTCAAGATAGTAATGATTATGCTATGCGGAATAGGTACCGGCTATCTGCTCCGCAACAAGAAAATGAGTTTTATCAGCCGTATCATCACGGCGCTGATATGGGTACTCCTGTTCCTGCTCGGTATCGAGGTAGGTTCTAACCCTCGTATCATCAGCGGTCTTCAGACCCTGGGACTTGAGGCGATAGCCCTGACCTTGGGAGGCAGTCTGGGGAGTGCACTCTTTGCTTGGGCATTGTGGAAGTATGTTACAGCAAAGCAGGCTAAATCGTCGGCTCACGCTGAAACCGGGAAAGGAGGCAAGGCATGAAAGGCAGTTTGATTATCGTAAGCTTCTTTGTTCTGGGCATCATCGTAGGCTTGTGTGATGTGATTCCGGCAGGTCTTCTGGATAGCGACGTGAGCTATTATGCACTCTGCTGCCTGATGTTCTGTGTAGGTATCAGCATCGGTTGCGATACCTCAGTACTGAAGAGTTTCAAGAAGGTGAATCCCCGTCTGATGATGCTCCCTGTGATGACCATTCTGGGTACGCTGGCAGGTTGTGCCGCCGTATCTCTCCTCTTGAGCCACCGCCAGCTTACCGATTGTCTGGCAATCGGTTCAGGATTCGGATATTACTCTCTTTCGAGTATCTTCATCACCGAATACCGGGGCGCCGAACTGGGAACCATCGCCCTTCTTGCCAACATCTTCCGCGAGATTCTCACCCTGCTGTGTGCTCCGCTGCTGGCAAAATACTTCGGCAAACTGGCACCTATCAGTGTAGGTGGAGCCACGACCATGGATACTACGTTGCCAATCATCACCCGATATTCGGGCGAGAGTTTCATCATCGTTTCCATCTTCCATGGCTTCTGTGTCGACTTTTCTGTACCCTTCCTGGTTACCTTCTTCTGTTCTTTGTAGAAATAACTAAAAGCAGTTTTAAACCAAACCCGTATGAGACATATTTTCAGTTCATTCATGATATGTCTGAGCCTGTGCTGTGCCCATACCTCAGTAGCCCTTGCGGCTCAGAACGGCTTTACGCTGTCCACTAAAATCCATCTAAATCATATTCTTCGCTGTCCAAATCCAGACTGTCGTCGTTGTCGAAAGTTGTCTTTGGTGCTTTTTCTTCCTTTATCTCCGCATCGGTTCCCTGGGTTCCGGTAGTTCCGTTGCTGAAAGTTCCGGTCGTACCATTATCGAATGTTCCGGTAGTTCCGGTTTCTATTTCACCGGTAGTTCCGCTTTCGGCAGTTCCGGTTTCTTCTTCATTTTCTTCTGAATCATCAGTCTTTTCCTGCTGGATGATTTCCTCCGGTTCTTCAAGCAGTGGGTCCTTGCTGATTTTCAGCGGTGCCAGATGCTGGGTATAGAAGAGGGTATAATCGTCGTAGCTCAGACTGGTGCCTAGCAGCAGGAGGTTTTGTTCGCTGATTACGATGCCGCGGGCTCCCTTTGAGAGGAGCTGGGTGATGGCCTGATGCTGGTAGATGTCGTTGGCATACTGGCGTGCTTCATCGTAATTGCGGAAGCCCTTTACCTGCATGCGGTGCAGACCATTCTGCTCATCGATGACGAGGTCGAAATTGCGAACGAGATAGGAGGTGAAATTATATTTCGCCATCTCGAAGAGCAACTGGTTCTCGTTTACAGAATCGGGAACGTAGGCGAGCATGAAGACGAATGGCTCGTTGCGCTCAATGCTGAATACCTTTGCTTTGGATTTGACGTCATCATTGAGTACGGCGTTGCGGCGCGACCATACATTGCTCAGGTCGAATGTGCCGCCCTTGAGCTGTCTGCCGGCTTTCACTCCGTTGAGAATCATTCCCGCCATTTCGCTGAGTCGACTGTTCGGATATTTCTCTACCACCTGCTGCATATCATCAAGACAAGCCTGGATATTACCCTCGTGGAGCTGGGTGAGTCCGCCGATAAAGAGGAACTTGTCGCGGTTGGCTCCTTCAGGATAGCGCTTGTCAGAGATAGCCCTGTTGTGTACCACCTTATTATATAGGTTAGCCTTGAAGGCATCGTAGGTGGCAGCATAGAGCGAATCTTCTAGATGAATGCCCATCTTCGCATCTTCCTCATAATAAGGAGAGGTGAGCAGGGCGGTCCATTGGCTCTCCGGATAATTCGCTTTCAACAGGTCGAGATAGCGGCTGGCGATGGCTGGCTGTTTCCGGATGTTGTAGAGCAGGTAGAGGTGATAGTAGGCATCATCGAGATGTTCGTATGCAGCGTTCTTCTTCACCAGTCGCTGCAACATGCGTTCGCTTTCGTCCAGATCATTGAGTTTGTCTTTCAGAATGATGCCGGCATGCAGCAGTCCGTCGTCCAGAATCTGATTGCTTTCTGCCATCTTCTCTTCGGTGAGCGGAATCTGAGCGAGATAGTAGGCACGCTGATGCGGATCTTCTTCTGCACTCAGGTTCTTCTCTTTCTCCTTCTCAAGGTCTTTCTTCTGTGCCTCGTTGAGGAGCGAATCGCGCTGCTCGTCGGTCATTTCTTCTACACCTTTGGCATCGGCTACTACGGTCTGGTTGCTCCGCTGCCAGTTGTCTATGTTCTTTCTTTTGCCCCAGAGGCGCTCAAACTGCTGTTTGCCTTGGGCTACGGCAGATTGGGAGTAGAAATACCAGGTATTGGTGTTGCCGAAACCGCCGTTGCCCATGGCTCCGTTTCCGAAGCCGGATGGGGCATTGCTGTTTCCCTGATTCCTGTTATTTCTGCTGTTATTACCATTGCCGTTGTTTCTGCCGGCACTTTGGTTGTCTTGTTTTTCTGCCAGTTCCTGGTCGGCAAGTCTTCTCTTTTCTTCCTTTTCCTGCTTTTTCAGGGCTTCTATCACCTTGTCAATGGCGACGTTCCGTTCTGTTTCGCTCATGTGGGCTAGCGATTGCAGGGAGTCCTGCAGATGGATGGCGTCGGTATAAGGCACCAGTTCATCGAGAACCT
>CATXJC010000052.1 GCA_958369755.1 uncultured Prevotella sp. | reverse complement strand
ATGATTGAGTCTGCTTATTATAATAAGGTAGACTCCATGTTCTTTATCCCATGCAACTCGTTACTCCGAGCGTAGTAGCGATAGCGGTCAGAATGCTGATGGCTATCTGAAGAATTGTTTTCCAAGTGTTCGCTTTCATTTTTTTGAATGTTGAATGTTGAGTGTTGAATGTTGAATTTTTTGTGGGCGGATAGGCTGGGCTAGGGGCTAGCACCCTAGCCAGTCTATCCTTGGGCTATTCAAGGCCGTCGCCAGTATCGTCCTTGCCGGTAGTACCGCCGCCTGATTCAGAGCCTTGGCCTTCGCTGCCGGTCTGACCGGTGTTTGAACCACCTGGGGTAGAACCGCCTGGCGTATTATCCGGAGTAGTTGGCGCGTTGAGGTCAACGTTGGTCTTACCCTCCTTAATCGCCTTGATAACGGCTGCCTGAGCACTGCGGCTGGCTACGAGGTTGAACTCGGCGTCATCACGAAGGTTCTTGAACTCCTGACCTGGCTCCCACTGAACCTTCACACCAGTGATGTTCTGAGCGGTGAACTTGTCGGCATCCTCGGCACCCTTTGAGGTGAGAAGGAGAGAGAAATCACCAAGATCGCCCAGACGGATTTTCTTGCCCTCGAGCAACATCTCACGCATGCAGTCTACGGCGATGTAGAGGATGGCGCTGATGTCGGCTCTCGAATAAACACTGCCATGAGAGGTGATGTGCTTGGCAAACTTCTCGATGGTCATGATGTCGGTGTACTGTGAGATAGCGAAAGCATTCTGCTTCTCAGTCTTCACGAGTTCCAGGTCCTTTGGGTCAGGGGTTGTACCCTCCTTCTTTGCCTGGTTGATGCGTGACTTAGCCTGGTTGATTTCCAGAAGATTTGCGTTCACGCTACGCATTACGATGCTGTAATTAATCATACTATGTTATGCTTTAAAGAGTTTATTAAATCACAATTTCCCAGATGCTTTTTCTTGTCCTTTTCAGAGTCTTCATTGATGACCGGCGCCTGTCATCTTTTGCTCCCTGTCTCGGTCTTCATAGATGACCGCCTTTAGGTACAAGATAGCTTTCTTTCGATTGCTGGTGCAAAGGTACGAAAAAGCGCTGTAGGAAGCAATACTTTTCCGGCAACTTGAATTCAGTTTTCCGGAATCTTGTGAAATGGAGCCTTTCGAGAGTAGGTGAAGAGATTCATGGCAACGGGCTGCATCCGGTCATTAGTGACCGGTCATTATCGGTCATTAAGAAAAATCACTTCCGGTCATTTAGCCCCTATAATATATATTAAATATTTTAATATTATATTATAGCTCTCTTTTTCGCCCCCCGAAAACCTTAATGACCGAAAATGACCGGGCATTAATGACCGGATTCTGAGGCTTTAATTAATACTCTTTTAATGCTAGTACTGTACTTGTAATTTGTTCTGCATTAATGATTTATAATAAGCCATTATATATTTTTATCTGTGTGTAAATGTATAGAAATAAGCTACATATGTCAGCGTCCTTTTCCTACAATATCGTTGCTTCTTTGCCCCATTTTCGCCTTCCCTTCACTCTCATTTCTGCCATAAATGCTCTTTCTTTGGAGCATGAATTGATGTGAGGAAGAGCATTTTTGCGTTTTTCCCTTTGGAAATCTATAAAACCACTTTGATATCAGTTCTTTTGCTTCTTTATATAGAAGAGTAAAAATATCGAACATGGCTATCCTAAGTATGTTTTATATCATTATCCTTTGCATAGTTTCTTCCTTTAATATTGCTCTATTTTTGGGCGGTAAGCATTATTTACATAATCAGCTTTTATACTCATTTTCTTGTATAAAAGGTTAAAATCCCTAGGTAAGTCTTTTTCTACATTTTTGTGTTAATATTTATAATAAAATGTAGATGTTTCGCAATTATTTTGTACCTTTGAAGGCAATTCTGCTATAAAAGCAGGCTATAAATATAAAATTTAATATATAAGGAAATGACAGAACAGCAAAAACAAGCAATTATAGAAAGTGGAAAGCAATATTTCCGTTCTATTATCATTCCTAATCATTTGAAGAATCTGAATAAGCTTCATCTGAGTAGCTTTGATATAAATCCGTTTCTAATCAACTATCTTGCAGCATTCATAAAGGAAGATTCTCAAATTATTGGTTTAGCTAAGGCTTTAGTTTATCCATATATATATGATAAGGTTATTGATGCAAGTAACGAACAAAATGTTCAGTCATTAGTTTCCCTGCTTCAGGAAGTTACCGGAGGAGCATCCAATTTTGATGGTATTGATTTCGAATTTGTTGATGCTGTTGATGGTCGCCGTAAATTCTGTCAGTTCAAGGCAGGAGTCAAAACGATAAACAAGGATGATATTGCCTCTGTTCTCTGTCATTTCAAACCTCTTATAAGCCAGCCAAGTTTAGACTTACAGTTTGAGGATCTCGTAGTAGGAGTTTTATATGGTGAGAAAGATAATCTTTCTGATTATTATAAGACGATAGCTACACATTATCCTGTGTTGTGTGGTTCTGATTTTTGGCAGCATCTTACGGGAGATAAGAACTTTTATGCTCGTCTGCTCAAGGCAATGGGAGAAGTTCTTGATTTGGGAGATTTTGAAGGGAGCGAACTCATACAAGCCCCAATTGAGGAGATTGCAGAAGAAATTAAGCAGGAATGTTGTTTGATTCTCTGAACCCATATTTTGCCTATATAGTTCTAAAACAATAGATAATTCTGTAAACCTATAAAAATCATTTATGCCTATGAGTAGTTTTATGCCCTTGACAGAAACACAGTCAATGATATTTGACATCACCAAACTTCACCAGAAATATTGGAGAATGTTTTGTGATGTTTATTATGTTCATTTGGGATTTGAAACAGAAGAGGTACATTCTTATGAACAGAAATATGAAACTTTCTGTCGTCGCAAGAGTGTTTCCGAAGAAAAAGATTATGAAGAAAAACTCTTGTATGTAAAAATAGAAGATTTGGACTTTCTGAAATCATATGCAGAATTATTCTTTACTCAAACAGAGAGTTTAGAATTCATAGCCTCGCTCTATTTTTTTGTTAAGAAAATGTGGAATATTGAGACTAAACTAAGACACGATGCTGAATTACTCTCTTTTATCTGCCCACGTTGTACTAAAGTTGATTATTCTAAGTATCTGCTTGATGAGAGCAAATGTCTTATAGTTCGCCAAGGTAACTGGCCAAATGTGAGAGAAGTTCTGAAATCTCCTATTTACAGTGCCATGTTAAGGGAAATTTTAGGTCAGGAAGCTTTTGATCATTATACGTTGGATTCACCTCAGTTCATTGATACTGCTTGTGGTAAAATAGAATACAATATGGCTGATGAAAGTATAAGGAATTTTGTAAATATGTTTATTGGGAGCCTAATTGAAGAATATAACAGTCGGCTTAATTTTTTTATTTCTGTACAGCCTAAGACTTCTAATTATCCTAAAGGATGTGAACAGATTGCTTTTCTCTATCGTTTGTTTATGTCGTATGAGGACTCTTTGCCTGAAATAAAGGATATATTGGATGAGTCTCCATCTCCGCTCAATCTTGAAGTTTTGCAAGAAGAACGCAATAATCTGATTACTAGCTTTAGAGAAACCACTCTCGGTAAAAGTTGGATGCAACGTATGCAATACAAAGATGGAATCGAACACGTTGCCAAATATTTTATGCATCATCTTAATGGTTTAACAAAGGAAGAAGAAACTCTATTCTTCTATACGCTTGACAAGATTTGTATTATCGAAGATATACTTAAAGGTAATGCAGATAAATATAGGTTAGACGTAAAATATCCTGAAGGATGGTTTGATAATTATTCATCAACAGAAGATTTAACCTCTCCTGGGTGTCCTTTTGTAAAAGAACCTTCTCAAACTGATGTTATTCTTTCTAAGATTAGGGAATATCAATCGGTAAAAAAGAAGCCTAAGGATCTGGCTATGCCTGTAAGGGCTGCCATAGATGCTGGGGTTATAAAAAGACCTACTTTAAAAGAGTATGAGGAAGTAAAGGGATTCGCAAAAATTGCAAAGTCTAGTTTCGAGGATTATACGAACCCTTGCAAACAGCCTTACAATGATTCTGCTTACAATGGGATGGTAGAAGTATTTAAAAAACTATAGGATTTTGAAAAATGAAAGAAAATTCGATATATGATGCTAAGTCGTTAATGACGGTTTTTGGGAAAAAGGCTGATTTTCCTGAACTAGCCAAGGATTGTGTTGCTTTTAGTAATGCTCAGGGTGGTTGTATGGATATAGGAATAGAAGACGGAGAAACATTACCTCCTAAAGAACAGGTTATTCCAGAAGAACTTCCTACGATTATAGTGAATAAAATTTCCGGATTAACGCATGGGGTTAGTATTTCAGCAGAAATCATTATTGCAGAGAATGGAGGAGAATTTGTACGCCTTCATATTCAGAGAAACCCTAGTGCTATTGCGGTGACTTCTTCCGGTAAAATTTATATTCGTATAGGTGATAATAGTATGCCTGTGGGGTCGGAAGATATTGCTCGTCTGGCTGCAGATAAAGGATGTTTGAACTGGGAGGATATAATTTCTACTTTCAGCTGGCATGATGCTGATGAGGAGAAACTGAATAATTTTTTGTATCTTATCAAGCATTCTGATCGTGTCTCTTCTTTTGTAAAACAGAAGGATGTAAAAGAATTGCTGGATTATTATTATATGACTGATGCTGATTCTGACAAGATGACGCAGTTAGGTGTATTATTTATAGGCAAGCAGACACAAAGAGGAAGAATTATGAATGCCCCTGTGATTCAAGTAATTAAATATGATTCATATGGGGACAAAGTTAATAAATGGTTATGGGATGATTTTAGCAAGACTCCATATGAGCAGATAAATGAAATTTGGAATGAGGTTCCTGAATGGCGCGAAAGTTCAGAAATCAGCGATGGAATGTTCAGACGTAATATACCTGCATATCCAGAGAGTGTTATAAGAGAGTTGATATCCAACGCTCTTGTTCATAGGCCTTATACCATTCGTGGTGATATATTCATCAATATCTATCCGGAATATATGGAGATAGTTAATCCTGGTCGGTTACCACTTGGAATAACTGTGGAGAATATTCTTCATAGCACCAAAAAACGAAACGAACACATGGCGGGAATCTTCTATGCTTTGCACCTGATGGAGCGGGAAGGTTCTGGATATGATATGATGTATGAAACATTGTTGTCTAATGGCAAGACTGTCCCTTATGTAGAAGAAGGTGAAGATTGGGTTAAGGTTAGAATTGATCGTCGAATTATAAGTCAGGAGATGATAAAGGTTATTGATCATGCTGAGAGAAATATGCTTTTTAAACAAAAGCAGCTTATCTGTCTAGGCCTGATTGCTCAAAATGAAAGTATTACGGCTACAGGGCTCATCAAATTACTTCATTTGAAAGATGCTGATGCCTTGCGCTCTTGGTTACATTCTTTGATAGACAAAGGGTATGTGGTTGCTACCGATAAACGTTCGAAATCTAAAGAATATCAAGTTGATCCTAGAGTTCTGAAAGATAGTCAATACAAGGGGAAAACTACATTGAAGAGGATTGAAAATTACAGATTGAAGGAACTTATAATGGAGGACCTTAAAATTTATGGGCCTTGCTCTGTAACAGATATTCATGAACGAATAGGTAAAGAGATTCCTTTACGTAAAATTCAAATTCAAATCAAATCACTAATTGAGGAGTTGAAAATTACTGCTGAGGGACAAAAAAGATGGACTCTCTATCGTATAAAAACATAAAAAATGCGTTGAAAGGCTTTATATGTTTTTAAAAATGTTTTTATGATAATTGAAAAGGAAGAAAGGGTAACCCTTTGGTAACCAGTAAAAATGCTGGTCTTTTTCGGTCATTTTCGGTCGTCCGGGAATGACCGATTTTGTTTTTAGGCACTTATATAACTATATCTTATCTTTGCGCTCGGATTTGGGAATCAGTTTCTCATTTCCGAGTTTTTTTATTTTAGTATTAACCTGAGCGGAGGCGGGGAACCTCACAACGTGATTGAAGATGGCCATCGGGAATCCACGGCTTCTCTCGCAAACCAATCAGGAATCATGGCAGAAAAAAAACATCAGCTTACGGCTCTGGGCATTGCCTATGAAGCCGTCATCAAGCTGGGCTATACGCACAGCAAACTGGTGAATCTCAATGAGGGCGTTAACTTCCATACTCTAAGAAATATCAGAGATGAGAAGAAAGTGAAGAAAGTGACGGAACGATTCTATCTGAAACTTTTCTTCGACTTAATTAATAAGGAATATAATCGGCGTATTACCAGTGGCGCCAATGGAGCAGTCAGCCTGCTTGTCGTGATGAAAAATATCCTTGAAGCTGAGCTGAAATAGAGAGAAAGAGAAAAGCAGTGGAAAGATGAGGGGGGATTCTTCCACCAACTGTTCCAGCGCATTCAAAGACTTCTTATCTTTGCACCAGCTTTCAGCAAGATCGGAGTTGGAACTAATGAGCCTTGAAAGGAAGGCGAGGTCTTGCAGTTAATAGATTATGAACATACTAACGAGAGTGGTGCAGCAGGGCGAGGCTTTCGCTGTGCAGAGTCAGAAAAGTGAGAACGGACAGATGATGAAATGCAACATCGTTCTCCAGGAGATGGGCGGCAAGTATGAGAACCAGTATGCTGCGGCAATGCTGGGCAACATTGCCCAGTGTAAGTTTGCTCCGGGAACATTGGTGGCGGTAACGCTCCGGTTTACGACTCGTGAGTATAATGGTCAGGTTTATCAGGATATCCTGGTTACGGACATTGAGAAACTTGGCAAGTAATTAATCTTGAATTGAAATAGGTGGCGTGAGAATTGTCCCGGGATAATTTGCGCAAACTGAAACTTACGACACTTCTTTCGTTCATCTTCAATTTTAATTTAAGATTTTATGAGTGCAAAGAAAAATAATAAGGTTCAGAACAATGTTCAGAACCAGCAGGTGAATAATAACGGCTGCCAGCATGTGCAGCTCGGTGGAATGGCTTACTATGATGATAAGCAGTATTTCCTCTTCAGTCCTGATTCTGTAAATCAGGGTGTTGTAGAAGCTTTTCGCCGTCATGGCGTGGCTCAGCAAATGCAAGACGGAACATTTGATTTCGTAGCAGTTTCTAAGCCGAAAAGCCAGTCGGAACTGATTAAGAAACTGGCGCATGGTCGGTTGAGCAAGACCAAGGATGGGGCTATTCAGCTCACGCTGAAGGTGTTCTGCCATGAGGGACTCAACATCGCCCAAACGTTGACTGTTGAGTCAGCAGAAGGGGCTGATGCTTTAGTGGATTATCAATTAAAACGATAAGTAATAAGATAGATGAGTTGTTATTTAATTAAGGTGGAGAATGGGCACAAGGTTGCCCGCTCCATCACTTCGGAAGAGGAGTATAAGCAGTTGCGTGGAAGCAATGAGCAGAAGGCGAATCTTCGTCTGGCTCGTGCCGGAAACGATGCTGCGAAACGGAGACTGGTGCAGTTTAATTATTCCGGCCACTATCCGCAAGGGGTAGTGAAGGGAATGAAACTGCCAAGCGGTGCTTTCGGATTTGATATGGATGAGCCGGAGGCTTTTGCCAAGGCTGCCAAGCTGCTGCTGAAGGAACCGGACAAGTACGGATTGCTGATGCTGGAACGTAGTGCACGACAAGGCGGACATGCGGTGTTTGAGCGCGAAAAGGGCAAGACGGTTCTGGAGAATCAGGTGAGGATTGCTACGATGCTCAAGTGCGAAATGGATACTTCGGCTCACGACATCAATCGTGTTTATTTCACTACTACATCGGATGGCGAAGATCTGCTATTCCTTTCGCCACGGCTCTTCAAGGATGCTTACGATGAGGCTGCTGTGGCTGCTGAAGGGAAAGTTCTGGAAGAGCGTGAAAGATACGGACAGGAGGAACTGCCGGAAGGAGCGCACAAGGCAAACAAGCATTATGAGCCTTGGAAGGAAATCCAGAATTCTCAGGGGGCTTTAAAGAGTCAGGAATTTAAGGATTCGAGAATTTCTACTTCTGCTGCGTCAACTTCTGCTGCAGCAGCTTCTTCAGCTTCAGCTGCTTCTGCTGCTCAGGACAATTATCTCGGGATTCCTTATGGGGAAATCATTAAGAAGTGGTGGCAACTGTATAATGATGGGCAGGAACCGATGCGCTCCAACCGCAATACGCTGACCTTCGAACTGGCTGTGAATCTGCGCCACATCTGTGGTTTTGACCGCAATCTGCTGGCTCAGATTATTCCCTGCTACGATGGGTTTCCCGAACAGGAAAAGATGGCTTGCATCAACTCGGCATTGAACGAGAAAATCACGCAAATGCCTAAGCGACTGAAGGATGTGCTGGCTGCGCTGAGACAGGAGAAACTGAAACTGGGGGCTTCGAACGGGAATGCAGATGAAGACAGCGAGGCGCTGGTGAATGCCTTGGACGAAGCCAACGCCAAGGATGATCTGTTCTATTACGATGCTTTACCCAAGATGCCACAAGGCGTGCGTGATTCCATCAGTGCTGTTGGACCGGCTCTGGCAATGCCAGTGATTACAGCCATCTGTCCTGCCATCGGAATGCTTGCTACCGGCGTGAAGGTTTCCGTTCACGGCAAGATGAACTCGCTGAACCTTATCTCCTACATCGCCGGTGATTTTGCATCAGGCAAGGGAAGCATCGACCCTGTGGTTGATACCTGGACTTCGGAAGTGAAACAGATGGACAAAATGTATCAGCAGCAGGAGGATGAATGGAGAGCCAAGAAGCGTGCGGCCAAGAATAAGAAGGAGCAACCGGAAGAACCAAAGCTGCCTGTAAGATGTCTTACTTTAAATAATACGGTGGCCAACCTTGCAGAACGACTGGCTAATACTGAAGGCAAGCACGCCTTCTCGTTCACTCCGGAAGCTGACACCGTAGCACAGAAGTGGAAATCGGCAATGAGCGATTTTTCTGTCATGTTAAGACAGGCTTACGACGGAACGAGCTATGAGCGCGAGGCAAGAAGTGCAGATGCGGTGAATGTTCATATCGAACATCTTTTGTGGAACGTTGTGATGTGCGGAACGCCAGATGCACTCTATCGAGTAGTGAACAATTATACGGATGGTTTCCAAAGCCGTATTGTCGTGGCGCGAACGCCGGACAACACGTTCACTCCGCTTACAGACAATCTCTTTGTGCTGACCGAAACTCAACGTGAGCACATACGGCAGATAGCTCATCTCTTGCCCCTGATGGAGGGCGAGGTGGTTCTGCCTAAGTTGGAGAATAAGGGCAGGGAGTGGCTGGAACAGATACGATTGGAGACCATGAAAAATGACGACAAGGTGAAAGCCCGCCAGCGTTTCCGTATCTGTCCTACCACGATGAGAATGATGACCTGCATCATGCTCTGTAAGGTGGCTGAGACGCTGATTCAGAAACATGGTTTCCAGGGTGCCGAGAAGCAGCTGAAACAGAATCCGCTGTTATGGAAGGAAATGATCGTAAAGACTCAGACACCAACCATACTCGAAGCCTTCAATATCCTGGCAGATTATCAGTTGGACAATGCACTCTACTTCTTCCGTAGTCGCATAGAGGATGCATTCTCATCCAAGAGTTATTGCGGTCAGACAACTTATGATCGTTCCCGACGCGGCAAAAATGATTCCATCTTCGAGCGGCTTGACGTTACTTTTTCCTTTGAACAGGCATTACAGCAAAGTATAGCAGTAAAGGGGGCAAACGTAACTCGTGAGGTTGTTAGACAGATGTTGAAAAACTGGAAGCGGCAGGGATTGATAGGTGTGCTGCCCGATATGCGTTACCAGAAGGTTCAACCTACTGTATAATAGAGGTTAAAAATAAGTGACCATTAATACATCCGGTCATTAACGGTCACGGTCATTTTCGGTCATTAAGGATTTTCAGTAAGGAAATCCTTGATGACCCTATCAATAAATCAATTTTATTTTTCAATATTTATGGAAATAATCATTTATCGCCGTCGCTTTACCCGATGGGGAGTAGATGGCACATTAGTAATAAAGGGTACGAAAGTTTGTAATACCATAGAACATCCTGAGTGTTATTTGCCTGCAGGAGACTATGAGATAGCTTTTGTTTCTATAGCTAATAAGAGTAGGAAAATGCCTGTTATCCTGAGGAAGGGACAGGCTGTTTGGGAAGTGGGCATCAATTCTCCTTGTCTCAAGCCCGGAAATGGTCCGATGACGCTGAAATATGGATGCATCATTCTGGGTAAGGCTGTAGCCTCTGGGCTGGTGATTCATTCTCAGGAATACTTCGACCGACTTTGTGAACGATTAAGGAAGGCTTCTAAAAAGATGGAATGTATCAAGTTACGTATCATAGATTGGGGTAGTGATGAAATCTCGATAGCATTTTAGGATTTCCACCCTAACATTCATTCATTTAAAATAGCAATATCATGCGTAAGATAAAGGAAATCATCATTCATTGCAGTGCGACCAAGGAAGGTCGCAACTTCACCGTAGCGGATATTGACCGCTGGCACCGCGAGCGCGGAATGCGCTGCATAGGTTATCATTTCGTGATTTATCGTGACGGCAGCATTCATGTAGGCCGTGCGATAGAGGAGGTTGGCGCCCATTGCAAGGGCCATAATTCCATCAGTATAGGCATTTGCTACATCGGCGGCTTATCAAAGAAAGGTAAGCCGAAGGATACAAGAACCCGAGACCAGAAAGCGGCAATGCGCTCGCTCATCGAGCAGCTGAAGGAGGAATATCCATTAGCCACGATTCATGGTCATAATGAATTTGCCAACAAAGCTTGCCCCTGCTTTGATGTGAAGAAGGAGTGGGGCTAACAGATAGGGAACGCACTGCGTTCCCTATTTATACTTATTTTCCGATGCGCCATACGTAGAACATTACATCAAGTCACACTTCTCCCCAGTGTTCTTCTCAACCTTCTCGCCATCTTTCAGGATGCGAGCCTTATAGCCAAACTTCTCAAAACCTTTCTGGAGTTTCTCTGGGGTTGTCTTGTCGGCATTATACTGTACTGTGACAGTCGGGTCTGGCACAGAAGTCTCAATGCTCTTGATTCCCTTTTCAAAGCGAAGGTTGCTCTTGATTTTATTCTCACAAGCCGCACAGTGCATCTGTGGGATTGTGGTGAACACTACGGTCTTGATGTCCTTGGCAAAGGTTACCATTGCCACCATCATCATTGTGAACATTACTAAAATCTTCTTCATAACTTTTCTATTTGCTTTAATCATTCAACTTTAAACATTTTCAATTAAAATTACGCTAAAATCAGCCGAAGAGCTAAAAATGAACTATTTATGAGTTTTTCACCTCAACAGAGGTAATGATTTAGC
>CATXJC010000051.1 GCA_958369755.1 uncultured Prevotella sp. | reverse complement strand
CAGAGGGGTTTCGGGCGAGAAGGTGAAGAGTGAAGAGATAAATCGGGATTGCTTAAATAGACAGAGAATTAAAAATTGTATTTTTCTCCTAGCATTTTATGGATAGTCTGAATGAGAATGTGGAAGGCTGGCTGTGCCATGGCACCATGACCATATCCGCCCAATTCGTAAAGCTGGGTGTCTGGGCGTCCTATCAGATTCATCATGCGCCACATATATGCATTTTCTTCATAACGGCCAAATAGTTCTATGTTGCGATCGCCTGTTATCAACACCAAGTGAGCTGCATCCTTGCGAACATGATAGAGTGGGGCATACTTGTCGATAGTTGGTTGCAGATTATCGATGCCGTTCATCTTGCGATAAGCAAAATGGCTAATCATCTGACCGCTGAATGGAATCAGACCGGCAATGTTGTTGGCATCAACTCCATAACGTGAAAGCCAAGTCTTATCTAATCCTAACATGGTTGTAATATAGCCGCCGGCAGAATGTCCCGAAACAAATATTTTCTTTGCATCTCCACCATATTGACTGATATTTTGGAATACCCATGCCAATGCAGCTGCACAATCATCTAGGCATTCGTCTATTTTTACCTTGGGAAGTAAACGGTAGTTTACACCTACTACAACAAAGCCTTGTTTCTTCAGCAGTCCGGGAATCTCTTTTTGGCCACTGGTCAATCCGCCTCCGTGATACCACACTACTACAGGTGAGTTTTTTTTACTCTTGTCATAACAGATGTCGAGTTTGCAACGTTCTTTGATATAAGTATCTTTCCCATTCTTATATTGAATGTTGCTTGTTATCACTTCGTCAGAAGAAATGGACTTCTGCGCATTCACGTTCAAGACCATAAAAGTCATGAATATCATCCATAAAACCTTTTTCATAAGTTGCTTTTGTTTAAATTATTTGGAATTTAGAAAAAATATTTGCAAATGTATACATAAATAAAGTAAATAGCAAATTTTGAAGAAATAATGTGATAATATTAACACAAATTAACCGGGAAGTTTAGGATGCTCCTTAATAATTGTACCTTTTACCATTATAAATCTACCACTTATTTTTAGAACTATGAAAAATGTAAAGTCCTGATAATCAAATGCAGTTATAAAAACAGGTGGTCATTTTTACCACTTAATTATTTAATCAACCAACAAATATCAGACATTTTATATACTTTTGCAATCGGAAACCAATCATGGATGGGTTCCCGACTATCAGACAACAATTTTAAACATAAATGAGAATAACTAAAGTTTAAATTATGAGAAAATCAAAAAGTAATGCGATGTTGCGAGGACTAGCAGCCTCAGCACTCGTCCTAATGGTCTCGGCGACAGCTTGGGGACAGAAGGTGAAGATTACGGGTACTGTAATCGACAATACCAATGAACCCGTTATCGGAGCTTCGGTTCTGGAGAATGGTACCAAAAATGGTGTTGCTACTGACCTGGATGGTCACTTCACCATCGAAGTACAGCCAGGTGCCAGACTCAAAATTTCTTATATAGGTTATAAGAATAAGGAAGTGAAAGCTTCTAACGGCGTACAGATTATGCTCGAAGAGGAGTCTAATATGCTCAACGAAGTGGTGGCTATCGGTTATGGCTCTGTCAAGCGTAAGGATGTAACTACTGCCGTATCCAGTGTGTCAGCCAAAGACCTTGATACCCGTCCTATCGTATCTGCCGCAGCAGGTATGCAGGGAAAGGCAGCCGGTTTGCAGATTTCGCAAGCCAATGGTCAGCCAGGTGCTTCACCAACCATACGTGTGCGTGGTACCACCTCTTTAAATGGCAGCAATGATCCGCTCTATGTAGTAGATGGTGTACCAATGACTAATATCGACTTCCTGGCAGCTGATGATATTGATAATATCCAGGTGTTGAAGGATGCCTCTTCTGCTGCAATCTATGGATCCCGTGCAGCCAATGGTGTCATCATTATCGGTACAAAGCAGGGTAAGGCTGGTGTAGCCAAGGTATCTCTGAATGCTCATTATGCATTTAATACTGTACGTGACAACCAGGAATCTCTCAATGCGGCTCAGTATAAGGAGCTGATGGATGAAATCGGTCTGGTGAAACTGCCTGAAGGCTTGAAAGACCAGACCGACTGGAAAGACGAGGTGTTCCGTACGGGTAATGTACAGGACTACCAACTCTCTATCACCAATGGTACCGATAAACTGAGATACTTTATCTCGGGTGGCTATACAGGCGAAAATGGTGTTATCAAGAAGTCAAGCTATCAGCGTTACAACTTCCGAGCATCTGTTGAGAACGATATCCGTAAGTGGTTGCGACTCAATGCCAGTGTAACTTATTCTGATTATACCAACAAGGGTACAGGTATCATTTCGGGTGCCGGTTCTAACCGAGGCGGCGTAGTAACCGCTATCGTCAATACGCCAACCTATGCACCGGTATGGAATCCGGAGAATCCTAGCCAGTTCTACAACAACTTCTATGGCGTGAACATTACCTCGCCAGCAGAGAATATCGCCCGTACTCAGAATAATAAGTCGGCTTACAACCGATTGCTGGCAACAGGAAAAGCAACTGTCACCTTTATGCCAGAACTGACTTATAACACATCTCTCTCGTTCGACCGTACACAAGGAACAACCACCAACTTCCTTGACCCGATATCTACCACCATCGGCCGTCAGGAATTCGGTACAGGATATGATGGTAGAAACATCAGCAGCGTTATCGTATGGGACAATGTATTAAACTATAAGAAGGCATTCGGAAAGCACAGTCTGGATGCGATGGCTGGTAGTTCCTGGACACAGAGCAAGTGGAGCCAGAACTATATCAACGGTAGCAACTATGCCAACGATCTGTTCCCAACCTTGAATGCAGCCAACAAGATTTCCTGGACAGGAACCGGTTCATCAGCTTCTGATTGGGCAATTCTCTCAACATTCGCCCGTTTGCAGTACAACTGGAATGATACCTATATGGTAACCGCCAACATGCGTGCTGATGGTTCTTCCAAGTTGGCACCGCATCACCGTTGGGGCTACTTCCCATCATTCTCTGGTGCCTGGCGCGTAAGCAATGAGAAATTCATGAAAGATATCAAGTGGATTGACGACTTGAAGATTCGTGGAGGCTGGGGACAGACCGGTAACCAGAGCGGATTGGGCGATTACAGCTATCTGGCAAGATACAATATCAATCGTGTGCAGTGGTTTGGCGAGGGAAATGATGCCAATTCTACTCCTACTTTCTCACAGGGCAACCTGAGTAACCCTGAGCTGACTTGGGAAACAACAACCCAGACCAACATCGGTCTCGACTTGACCGTACTGGGCAACCGCATCACCTTCTATGCCGATTACTATTATAAGAAGACCAAGGATATGTTGATGAACATCACCTTGCCGGCAGGTAGTGCAGCAGCAAGAAACCTGACCTATAATGGCGGTTCGATGATTAATAAAGGCTGGGAGTTTGCCATCTCTTCACAGAATCTGACAGGCGCCTTGAAGTGGAATACAGATTTCAACATCTCATTCAACAAGAATAAGTTGGAGAGCCTGTCTCTGACTCAGGTATATTATGAAGCCACGACTACCGATTTCGTCAACGAACAGGTGGTTCGCAATACGCCAGGTAAGCCATTGGGCAGTTTCTGGGGATATGTAGCAGAAGGTGTGGATCCCGAGACCGGTGATATGAAGTATAAGGACGTGACCGGTGATGGGCTGGTATCAGCCAGTGACCGTACTTATATCGGTGATCCAAACCCAGACTTCACCTTCGGTTTGACCAATACCTTCTCTTATAAAGGCTTGAATCTCAGTA
The DNA here is from genome assembly GCA_958369755.1 of uncultured Prevotella sp. Taxonomy (GTDB): domain Bacteria; phylum Bacteroidota; class Bacteroidia; order Bacteroidales; family Bacteroidaceae; genus Prevotella. The sequence continues at coordinate 7,666 of CATXJC010000051.1, read as the reverse complement.
TTCTTATCCAGGGAAGTTATGGCAACGACATCTACAACGTTTCACGTATGGAAACCGAAGGAATGTATGATGGTAAGAACCAGAGTACTAAGGTGCTTGCTCGCTGGAGAGTTCCTGGTCAGATTACCGATGTGCCAAAGGCTAAGTGGGATATCCGCAACTCAACCTACTTCGTAGAAGATGGCAGTTATCTCCGTGTAAAGGATATTTCTCTCTCTTACGATGTGCCTCGCAAACTGATTTCACGCTTCGGTCTGACTCGTCTTCAGCCATACGTATCAGCAACCAACCTGCTTACCCTGACCGACTATTCCGGTATGGATCCGGAGGTTAACCAGTATGGCAACAGTGGTAGTGTGCAGGGCATCGACTGGGGTACATATCCACTCAATAAGAGTGTAGTATTAGGTGTAAAAGTAGAATTCTAAACATCGACAACAATGAAAACATATCATACAATCAAGACATTGGCGCTCGGTGGCATCGCAATGTTCTCTTTGGCAAGTTGCTCTCTCGACTACGAGCCATTATCAGAGCCATCAGAAATAACACAGGGCGGTCAGACAGAGACCTCAACAGCCGTATTGAAGGACAAGGCTGCTGCTGATGCACAGCTCAAATCGCTCTATGAGTTGTTCCGCACCCAACAGGAGCATACCCATCTCGACTATCTTCTGATAGGTGATTCACATAGTGATAATGCTTATGCCGGAACTACCGGTGCAGAGGTGGTACCTTATGAGACCAACTCTATCGATGCCAGCAACCCGGTATTGAGCCGTGACTGGAACCGCTATCTGGAGGATATCGCCAAGGCAAATGTGCTGATCAATGGTGTTGAGCAATTGAAGGAGAACGGTCAGATATCAGAAGCTGAATATCATTCCTATAAGGCACAGGGCGAAATCTTCCGTGCCCTGATGATGTTCCGAATGGCTCGTCTGTGGGGTTCTTTCCCAGTCATTACGACCGTCGCAAAGACCATCACATCCGAGAATATCAATGAGGTATATCCTACCTATTATCCTCCTCGCAAGACGCCGAAGGAATGTTATGAGCAGATTATTGCCGACTTGACGGATGCTGAGCAGTATGCACCGGATAATGATAATTCAGACCGCACCAAGATGACCAAGACCGTGGCTCAGGCTATGCTTGCCAAGGTTTATGCCGAAAAGGAAGTGCAGGATTATGACAAGGTAATCGCTTATGCCGACAAGGTGATGAATACAACCGGTGTAGAACTGGAAGACAGTTATGAAACACTTTGGGGCTATGATGAGACTGCGAAAGACTGCATGAAGCGCAATACCAAAGAAGGTATTCTGGAGGTGCATTGGACAACCGGTAACGGAAACTGGGAAACCTGGATGTACGGCCGTCAGTTAGACAACTGGGACTTCTACTTTACCTGGGCAAAGTGGATTACTCCTTCACGAGACATCATCAATGCCTTTGACAAGGAGGGTGATGAGGTCCGTAAGAATCAGGCTATCGTATATTATGCTTGTACCTGGAGCAACTATTATCCTGCTTCCAACTATCCGTTCATGTATAAGTTACGCTCTTCATACAATAATATTTACTGGGTTCGTCTAGCTGATATTATCCTGATGAAGGCTGAGGCAGAAGCCTATAAGGGCAATCTTGCCGAGAGTGCGAAACTCGTGAACCAGATTCGCAAGCGTGCCAAACTGAAGGAACTGACATCCGACAAGACTGGCAGCAAGGAATCTATGATAGAGGCTGTTCTCCATGAGCGCCGTCTGGAACTTGCCTTTGAGGGAGAACGCTGGTTCGACCTCTGCCGCAACAACAAGGTCGAGAAGTATCTCAACGGAATAGACAACCGTGACAGCGGACGCATCAGACAGGTGAAACAGTTTGACAGCAATTCATACCTGTTGCCAATTCCACAGACCGCTCTTGACCAGAATACCAATCTAGAGCAGAATCCAGGTTACTAAGCTAACCTGGATAGCTTTCAACTCAAACCGTTATTAACAAATAATAGAAGAAACAAATATGAAATACTATAGCAATAAACTGATGGTGCTGGTCTGCGCAACAGCTTTCTCGGTGACAGCTTGCAGCAGCAGTAACTCATTTTCAGATCCTGTAGACTTTGATACTCCTAGTGAGGCACCAAATCCGGTACCGGCACAAGGAACAGCCAAAACTTTCATTACCACAGCCGATGGAGTCTATTCATTGGCACAGGGTGAGGTAAAGTTGTATAATGGAGTATCTATGGCACCAACCACCATCGAACTCGATTTAAATAAGAAGTATCAGACGATTGATGGATTCGGTTATGCCATCACTTATTCATCCTGCTATAATCTGATGCAGATGAACCCAGAGACGCGTCTGGCTCTCTTGAAGCGTATTTACTCTACCACAGAGGGCTATGGCGTAAGTTATGCCCGTATCTCTTTGGGATGCAACGACTTTTCAAGTACTGAGTATACCTATTGCGACAAGAAGGGCAGCGAGGCTGATCCTATCAGCAACTTCGCGCTCTATAGTGATGAGAACGATTATGTGATTCCGGTGTTGAAGGAGATTCTTGCCATCAACCCAAATCTGAAGATTATCGCAGCTCCCTGGACTTGTCCGAAATGGATGAAGGTGACAGACCTTAATACCAAGAATCCTAAGGATTCATGGACAGATGGTCATCTCAATCCGGATTATCGCGAGGCTTATGCCAAGTACTTCGTGAAGTTTATCAATGTGATGAAGGAGAAAGGCATCAATATCTATGCTGTTAGTCCTCAGAATGAGCCATTGAACAAGGCTAACTGTGCTTCACTCTATATGCCTTGGCAGGAAGAGGCTCCTTTCGTAAAGGAATTGGCAGCACAGTTTAAGAAGAATAATCTGCAGACCAAGATTTATGTCTTCGATCACAACTACAACTATGACAATATTACCGATCAGGAAGATTATCCTGTGAAACTCTACAATGCTATCGGTGATAACTTTGAGGGTTCAGAACTGGTTGTAGGTGCTGCTTATCATGATTATGGCGGCAACAACAGCGAGTTGACTGATATCCACAACCAGCGTCCAGACAAGGAACTGATATTCTCGGAAACCAGTATCGGAACCTGGAATGACGGACGTGACTTGAGTAAACGACTGATGGCGGATATGAAGAATGTGGCGCTCGCTACGGTAAACCAGAATTGCAAGGCTGTGCTTGTATGGAATCTGATGCTTGACAATAAGATGGGACCTAACCTGGATGGTGGATGCCAGACCTGCTATGGTGCTATTGATATCAATCAGAATGGCTACAACCAGTTGAACTACAATTCTCATTATTACATCATCAACCACATGTCTAGTGTCGTTGCTCCTGGTGCGGTTCGCATTGGTAATACGTCCCGCACCGTTAATGACAGCAAGATTACACATGCTGAGTTTGTTAATCCTGATGGTAGTTATGCTGCTGTCATTATCAACGAGGGAGATGAGGCTAAGTCAATCAATCTCAGTGATGGAACTCATAATTTTACCTGCAAGGTTCCTGCAAATGGTGTCATCTCTTGCAAGTGGAATAAGTAATCCATAAACTATAGTAAATGATTCATTAAAGATACGATCATTATGAAACATATCAGATATTATATCATGGCGTTGCTCGCCCTGCCACTGATGGCATCTTGCGGCGATGATGATTACAGTGCGCCTACTCCTGCCGGTAATCCTGTGATGAGCTATACAGCTCCTGCTGCAGCTGTATGGATGGGCGATGAAGTGGAGGTGAAAGTAAACTGCAAGGATGAGGGAGGCGTGGCTCTCTCTACCTTGAAAGCAAACCTCCTGTTTAGTGGGCAGAGTGTAGATGAAACTACCATCCGTACCAAGGAGGCTGGTGAATATACAGTCAAACTGAAAGTGCCTTATGCACAGAATGTTCCTGATGGAAAGGTGGATATTCAACTTACTCTGCAGAATGTATCAACCAAATCGAATACGGAGACCTTGTCGTTTGACATCAAGCGCCCTCACTTCAACAATCTGCAGTTTGTGAGTGCTGATGGTGTTAAATATGACATGACAGAGAAAAGCGACTTTGTTTATCAGGCTGTTCTTCCTAGCAGCAAGAAGACCTTCAAGGGATATTTTGCGACGAAGGATGGGAAGTTTGTCTTCGGTTCCAGCACAGGTAAGGATATCTGTTTGGGAGAAACAGGCAACTTCAACTTCACTTCTGAAAATACGAATGATGTAGTTATCACTTTCGATGCCAAGAACTATACGGCTGGTCCTACCGATGTATTGCCGGTTACTGTCCTCGATTTTGCCGATTCTGATGCAGGCAAGACTTGGGTGGGTGATATCAAGCAAGGTGCTACCTGTAACCTTACTATCAACGGCAATAATCTGCCAGATGACTGGTATTATGACAGCGACTGGTTCCAGAAAGAAGAGGATGGAAGCTATACTTTCAAGGCTATTACCGGCAGATATACTATTTTGGCAGACTTCACCCATAAGTCATTCCGCATCTGGACAATGAATGGAAGTGAGCCTATGTCACTGAATGGCGATGGTACTGGTGCACTCTGGATTATCGGTAATGAAGGCGTCAACAAGCCAACTTGGGACGCTGTAAATCATAGCTGGTGGACAGGTGTTGACTCTGACGTCTGCCTCACTCCAATCAAGGATAAGGTATATCAGGTTACACTCACCGTAGGCAAGCAGCTCAGAGCTACTGGCGTAGACTTCAAGTTCTTCGGTCAGGCAAACTGGGGTATTGAGTTCAAGGGTAAGGATAACAGCCATCTCATCTCAACTGAGAGCGAGGTATTCGGCATCGGTGACGGTAACGGTCACGACAACGGCAATGTTTATCTGAAAGATGGAGTAGAACTGAAGGATGGCGAGACATACGTTCTTACAGTTGACTTGACTGCTGGTGTAGACAAGGCTGTTCTCAAAGTAGAAAAGAAATAATATGTAGGTTTATAATCATTCATAAGCATTTTAGGTTTTAGTTTGATAATTTAGGTATAAAGCTTTGTTTAAGGCTGCTCCAAACCTTTTGGGGCAGCCTTTTTTCGAGAGGTGCAAGGATGTAAGAACAATAAAAGTAAAAAAGAATATCAAAAAAATGCTTGAAAATTTGGTAATGTACCCAAAAAGCTATACCTTTGTCTCTTGAATGTCCTATACAGCAATAAGGGCTGGATTCAATGTTTACCTATGCATCAAATTATTATCAACTAATGACAGAAAGATTATTATCTATATTGTATATCTGGTGTTTCGCTACACTTACATCATGCTTTGCTCAGAAGGAAAGCATCAGTGAACTGTATACCCAACTTGATCGGGCTATAGAGCAATCCCAGCACTATACCAAACTGAAAGAAAGCAGCATCGCTCAGTTGAAGGAATTGATTCATCAGGAGAACAATCCGAAGTTGCTCATCAATACTTATCGCAAGATCTATTCAGAATATAAGTCCTACCAGAGCGATTCTGCTGTGGCTTATATTCTGAAAGCCATTGTGTTGGCTCAGAAGGAAGGACTGCCGGCTGAAGTTGCTGGATTAAAAAGTCAGTTAGCTTTACAGTATTCTACAGCCGGAGCTTTTGCTGAGGCTTTGGAGGTGCTCAATCATATAGATAAAAAGACATTGGATGAATCGAACCGGAAAGATTATTTCATTGCCTATTACCATGTCTATGGTGAGTTGGGCTTTTCTAATATGCATGTAGATACTGATTTAAGTCAGAAATTCTTTAGTCGTCAGAATGCATATCGGGATACTTTGTTTGCTATCCTTCCACATCATAGCGAAGATTATCTCATGCGTAAAGAGGTGATGCTTACCAGTCAGAATAAATGGGATGAAGCATTGAAGGTGAATGATGAACGGTTGAATTTATGTAAGGAGGGGAGTCATGAATACGGTATCGTAGCCTACTATCGCTATCTGATTTACCGTTCTCTGAAAAACGAAGAAATGAAGAAATATTGGTTGCTAAAATCTGCCATTTGTGATGTGAAGTGTGCTATCAATGATCAGGCTTCGCTCTGGATGCTCGCCGATATTCTGAGTCAGGAGGGAGATGTTGAGCGTTCTTATAAATATATCAACTTCTCTTGGAATGCCAATAAGAGTTTTAGTACGCGTATTCGCAGTTGGCAGATTTCGCCAGTTCTTGGTACCATCGATCATAATTATCAGGCACAGCTTAAGAAAGCAAACCAGCGTCTTGTCTTTGCCATCATCTGTGTCAGTCTTCTGGTTCTTTCTTTAGGTGTTCTGGCTTTCTATGTCAATAAGCAGAAGAAATATGTTACCATAGCGAGAAATGAACTGAAGAAAACGAATGAACAATTGGAAGAACTGAATAAGAAACTTTCTGCTACCAACGAAATGTTGAAGACTTCGAATGATAAACTGAATGAGTCAAATGGTGTGAAGGAAGAATATATTGGTCAGTTCCTGGGAGCATGTTCTCATTATATAGATAAACTGGATAAGTTGCGTCTCCATGTCAATAAGATGGTAAAGAACCGTGAATATCAGGAACTTTATTCAATGACGAGAAGCAGTGAACTGAAGGAACACGAGTTGGGAGAACTCTATACAAATTTCGATAAGGTCTTCTTGCATCTGTTCCCGAATTTCGTGGAAGACCTCAATAGTCTTCTGAAGCCAGAGGCACAAATTCATCTTACCGATGCAACAAAGTTACCGGCAATGGTGAGGGTGTTCGCCTTGATAAGACTGGGTATTGATGACAGTACGAAGATAGCTGAATTCCTTCATTATGCAGTTAATACGATATATAATTATCGGGCAAAACTGCGTAATGGAGCTATTGGTGAAAGAAATGAATTTGAGAAGAATGTGAAAGAATTAGGAACGATAAAAGGAAAAGAATAATATATTGAGCCCCTTTTTAAAGTGGGCTCAGTAAATGATGTAATAAAGTTGGTTAAAAATGTAGTAAATGCTTGTTTGCTTGTCGCTTTTTTAGTATCTTTGCGATGAAAAATAAAACTCAAGTGTGGAGAATGTGGAGAATTTCACAAAAGAAGTATCAGAAATGTGTAAACTTACACATTTTCCGCACTTTAACGATGGAGGTGCTAAAAAATGTTTAATAGAATAATTATTCAAGAATTAAAACAATGGAGAGCTAAAAAAGACCGTAAGCCATTGATTATGCTGGGCGCTCGACAAGTAGGAAAGACTTCTGTACTTCAGAAGTTCGGAGAAGAATATTTTGAGCATTGCGCATATTTTAGTCTCAATGAAGAAGAGGGAGTCTGCGATATCTTTCGCAAGACCAAGAACCCGCTGTAAATCATCGAGCAATTGTCATATCTTACTTTAGAACCTATTTTGCCTCAGAAGACTTTGCTTATTATTGATGAGATACAAGACTGTCCGGAAGCCATTAGCGCAATGAAATATTTCTGCGAAAAGACGCCGGAATATGTTGTGGCTTGTGCTGGTTCTCTTTTGGGGTTGGCTTTTGGTCATCAAGGCTTTTCGTTTTTTAAAATAATTTTTAATGAGAAAAAAGATAAATGGGTGAAGAGGGGTGAAGAGTGGGTGAAGAGATAAAGAAAACTCTTCACCTCCCGAAACCCCGATAAACAGAGGGGTTACGGGCGAGAAGGTGAAGA
>CATXJC010000050.1 GCA_958369755.1 uncultured Prevotella sp. | reverse complement strand
AAGATTCTCATTCTCGCTGGCAAGGCTCAGCCGAAGATTATCAGAGAGGACAAACTGAACGAATTGATTAAGAAAATAATATAAATGATTAAGAAAGAAGAAGTTATATCTTTTGTATGGCAGCATGTTCTGCTGCTCGTATCGCTCTATGTAATGACTTTCGGAGTCGCAGCATGTGTGCGAAGTCAGTTAGGTTCAAGCGTTATTTCCACCATCCCTTACGTGATGGCTTCGGCAGGTAAGATGCTTGATTACATCCCAGGATGGACTATCGGCAGCTACACCATCATGATGAATGCGATCTTCGTGGTGCTGCAGATTCTGATTCTGAGAAGAAACTTCGAGTGGGTGCAACTCTTCCAGCTCGCTATCGGCTTTATCTTCGGAATGTTCATAGACCTCAATATGGTGCTTACACAGTGGATGGTTTCAGAAAATATCCTGGTCAATGCCCTTGTGCAGATTGCCGGTTGCACCATTCTCGGTTTCGGAATTGCCATGGAGGTGAAGTGCGGCTCAGTAACCATGCCTGGCGAGGGCATTTCCATCGCCATTCACAAGGTTACCGGCTGGCCTTTCCCTAAAGCCAAGATTCGGGTGGACATCACGCTCGTGGTCTTGGCCGTCTTGTTCTGTTTCCTGCTTCTCGGTTCATGGAAATGGGAGATCGTGGGCATCGGAACGCTCTTCGCCATGGTCTATGTAGGTGTTACAGTTCGCCTATTCAACAAACATCTTGCATGGTTCGACCGCCTGCTCCACTATCGTCCAGGTTGCCGAAGATATGTTTACGGACTGGCACGATACATAAGAAGACAGATGTAACGTCAAGATTATTTAAGTTCAACGGATAAAAATAGATGAACATGAATTTTCCAGAAATATATTCAGCAACAGGCATGATGGAACTGATTCAGCAGATCGGCTTTCTCCCTCTTCTTGATAGTGGCATTGAAGGATTCTCTGCCGAAGACATCGTGGCGGAGGATTGCGGTTACGTAAGACTTCCTGAAGGCGGCTGGGACTGGCCGCTATGGAAATGGAAGGGCGAAATTGTGCAGGAAATGCCGTGTATGTACGGAAAGTTCTTTAACAAGAAAGCAGGATTCATCAGCCAGGAATGGTGGCCTGACTTCTGCAACTACAGAAGAAGCAAATACCCCCGCCCGGATGAAGAATCGATAGAAGGAGCCATTCTCAGTACGCTTCAATCATCGGGCAGTCTCATCACGAGAGAACTTCGGGCAGCCTGCGGTTTCACGGGCAAGGGAATGAGAAGCAAGTTTGATGGTTATCTCACCCGACTGGAAATGGCGACTTACATCGTGACCGAGGATTTCATCTACCCTCGTGACAAGCACAATCACGAATATGGCTGGGGATGGTCGCTACTCAATACACCCGAAGATCTCTATGGCAGGGAGGCTTGCCAATGCAACCGAACTCCAGAAGAGTCTCAACAGAGGATTTTCGAGCATCTGAAAGAAATCCTGCCTGATGCTTCGGATAAACAGATCATTAAATTAATTGGATAAAAATGACTTCACTTCAAGAAAGACTGTTCGCCATGCAGGATAAGCAGTATGCTGCTTTCCAGGCCAAACTGACACCGGGAGTGCCTGTGCAGAGTTTCATAGGCATTCGTGTGCCTGTGCTTCGCAAGTTCGCAAAAGAGTTTACAAAGGAGGCAGAATGCAAGGAATTTCTTCAGCAGCTTCCTCATGAATACTACGATGAGAATATGCTTCATGGTCTCCTCATTTCCGAGGTGAAGGACTACGAGGAATGCATTCGTCTTACAGACAGATTCCTGCCATTCGTGGACAACTGGGCAGTTTGCGACATCATGTCTCCGAAGGTGTTTGCCAAACACAAGAAGGAACTGTTGACGAAGATCAAGACTTGGAGCAAATCATCACACGTTTATATTTGTCGCTTTGGAATAGAGGCGCTTATGTCTCATTACCTGGATAAAGACTTCAAGGCTGAATATCTTGAAATTCCTGCATCAGTAAGGAGCGAAGAGTATTACGTAAAAATGATGGTAGCCTGGTTCTTCGCCACCGCCCTTGCCAAGCAATGGGACCAGGCGATTCCCTACATCGAGCAACACCGCCTTGCTCCCTGGACGCACAACAAGACCATCCAGAAGGCCATCGAGAGCTACAGAATCACGCCCGAGCAGAAGGAATATCTGCGGACATTGAAGATAAAATAATTATGACACAAGATACTTCTACATATTACGTTTGGATAGGTGGCTCATGTGATTATGGCCATAAAGAGCGAGCTGGTGGTGCTGCCGTTGTGATTGAGCATAACGGCAATATCATCAGTCGTGATGTAATCAGCGACCTACACACCACAGAGTTCCGCATGATGCTTACCCTCATGATCAAGGTAATGCAGGAAATACCGGGAGGTTCCGACATTCTCTTCCTGACCAACGCTGCCTATATTCAGAACTTTGACAAGACTCCAACGGCTAAATCTGCCAATCCAGACTTGATCATTCAATGCATCGAGGAAAAGAAAAGGCACAACTCTGTCGGGGTCAAGATTGTGCAATATCACAAGAGTCCATTGCTGATAGAAACCCACGATAGGGCTACGGAAGCAATGGCTAAGACAAGGAAGGAGTTTCATCAGAAAAACAAATGAATGTTTAGAGGCGTTTTCCGGTCATTAAGGTCACGGTCATTAAGGATTTCAACTTCTCTATTCTGGTAACACATTAGCGCTTTTTGATAACACATTTGTAACACACATGGATGATTCCTCAATACGTCAAATTCATAACATATTGATTAACAGCTATTTACGAAAAGAGTACATAAAAGAGGAATAAGTGATAAAATATATTTAAAAACAAAAAAGAACAACAGAGATAAGTACCTATGAATAAGCAACTTACTACTATTGTTCTCTCACGCTATTTTGTACAAATAAGTTTCATTTTGCTTATTATAGTGATTCCGTTGGGGTTCGAACCCAAGACCCACAGCTTAGAAGGCTGTTGCTCTAATCCAACTGAGCTACGGAACCAACACTTTTCAAAACGCAAACCAGCTAACCAATAACGCAATCAGCCACTTTTCTTATTTGCGGCTGCAAAGGTACATATATTTTTTGAATACACCAAACTTTTTCTCACTTTTTTCTTTTTTTATGCTTAAATATCGCAAAAAATAACTACCTTTGCATCCGTTAGGAGCAAGAAACAGCATTCTGACCCCGAAAGAGAAGAGATTTTTATAACGCATATTGAAACATAAAACATACGCAAATGAAAAAGTTAATCTTTTCAGTAGCCCTGCTCTCGGCAGCACTCTCTGCCAGCGCAGAAGAACATCCGCTCTGGATGCGCTACCCAGCCATCTCGCCTGATGGCACTACCATCGCCTTCGCTTATAAAGGCGACCTCTACAGTGTTTCTGTCAACGGCGGTGAAGCACGACAGCTCACAACCCATGCAGCCTTCGATTCACATCCCGTATGGAGCCCTGACAGCAAGAAAATTGCCTTCCAGTCTAACCGCGAAGGAAGTCTCGACATCTTCGTAATCGATGCAAAAGGCGGTGCTCCTACCCGACTCACCACCAACAGCGGCAGCGAAACACCTATCGCCTTTGCAGACAACGACCATGTGCTCTACTCAGCCTGTCTGCAGCCTACAGCCCAGAGCATCATCTTCGGCGACAACACATTTCCACAAGTATATAAGGTAAGCACCAAGGGCGGAAGACCGGAACTCTTCTCTACCCTCACCATGGAGAATATCAGCATCGCCAAGAACGGCGACATTCTCTACCACGACAAAAAGGGATACGAAGACCCTTGGCGCAAACATCAGAAATCACCTATCGCTCGCGACATCTGGCTGAAGAGCAACGGAAAGTTTGCCAAGCAGACTACCTTTGCCGGCGAAGACCGCTCGCCAGTATGGACATCAGACGAGAAATCATTCTTCTATCTGAGCGAGCAGGACGGCACATTCAATATCTACCGCCGCAGCCTCAACAGTTCAAGCGACAAGCAGATTACCCACCACAAAGGCAATCCGGTAAGATTCCTCACTGCATCCAGCGCCGACCTGCTCTGCTACGGATATGATGGCGAAATCTACACCGTAAAAGAAGGTGGAGAGCCTCAGAAGGTGAACATCTCCATTACCACAGATAATGACGCTCCAAGCCTCGTACGTCAGATTAAAAGCTGGGGAGCTACAGAGATTTCCGTTTCGCCAGACGCCAAGGAAGTGGCTTTCGTGATGCATGGCGACGTATACGTAACTTCTGTAGAATACACCACTACCAAGCGCATTACCGACACACCACAGCAGGAGCGCAACCTGAGTTTCTCGCCAGACGGCAGAGCCCTGGTCTATGCAGCCGAGCGCAACGGCGTATGGCAGATTTACCAGTCTAAGATCAAGAACGAGAAAGAGAAGAACTTCACCTACGCTACCGATATCGAGGAAGAGCAGCTGGTGAAAACAGGCATTACATCGCAGTATCCTCAATACTCTCCTGACGGCAAGGAAGTGGCTTTCTTCGAAGACCGCGCTGCACTCCGCATCGTCAATCTGAAATCGAAGGAAATCCGCACCGTGCTCGATGGCAAATACGTCTACTCTTACAGCGATGGAGACATCGCTTTCGAATGGTCACCAGACAGCAAATGGCTCCTTTCAACCTATATCGGCAACGGCGGCTGGAACAACCAGGATATTGCGCTGGTAAAGGCTGACGGCAAGGAGGTTCACAACCTGACCAATTCCGGCTACAGCGACAGCAACGGCAAATGGGTGCTCGACGGCAAGGCTATGCTCTTCCAGAGCGACAGAGCCGGTTACCGCAGTCATGGAAGCTGGGGAGCAGAAGACGATGCCTACATCATGTTCTTCGACCTGGACGCCTACAACCGCTTCAACATGAGCAAGGAAGAGATAGAACTGGCTGACGCCAACAAGGACGAAAAGGAGAAGAAGGAAGACGAGAAGAAGGAAGAGGCTAAAAAGAAGGCTGACGAAAAGCAGAAGAAGACCGGAAAGATAGAGGTGGAAAAGGTAAAGCCACTGGAACTTGACATCGAAAACTGCCGCGACAGAATCGTACGCCTCACCGCAAACTCTTCGCACATGGGTGATGCCGTGCTCTCAAAAGACGGCGACAAGCTCTACTACCAGGCAGCCTTCGAGGATGATTACGACCTCTGGCAGCACGACCTGAAGGACGGCTCTACCAAACTCGTGATGAAGGGCGTAGGCCAGGGCAACCTGCAGACCGACAAGGATGTGAAGAACCTCTTTATCTGCAACGGAAGCAGCATCAAGAAGGTGGATCTGAGCGGATTCAGCACCAAGAACATCAGCTTCGAGGCTAACTTCAACTATAAGCCAGCCGAGGAGCGCCAGTATCTCTTCGACCACGTTTGGCGACAGGTGAAGGACAAGTTCTACGACCCTAAGATTCATGGTGTTGACTGGGAAGGCTACCGCAAGACCTATGAGAAGTTCCTGCCTTACATCAACAACAATTTCGACTTCCAGGAGATGTTGAGCGAAATGCTTGGCGAGCTGAACGCTTCGCATACAGGAGCCCGCTACTACGCTTCGAACAGTGCGCTTACCACTGCCAATCTGGGTGTCTTCTTCGATCCTCAGTATCAGGGCGACGGCCTGAAGATTCAGGAGATTATCAAGCGTGGTCCTTTCGATGTGAAGAATACGGGCGTTACAGCCGGCAGCATCATCGAGAGCATCGACGGCGAGGAGATTAAAGCCGGAATGGACTACTTCCCATTGCTAGACGGAAAGGTTGGCAAGAATGTACGACTCGGCATCAGAAACGCCAAGGGCAAGAAGATGGAGGTTACAGTGAAGGCTATCTCTCAGGGCAAACTCAACAACCTGCTCTACAAGCGATGGGTAGACCGCAACCGCGCTTTCGTTGACAGCATTTCGGGCGGACGCATCGCTTATGTTCACGTTAAGGCGATGGATTCGGAGAGTTTCCGCACCGTTTACAGCGAACTGCTGAGCGACAAGAACCGAAACAGAGACGCTGTAATCGTAGACGAGCGCCATAATGGTGGCGGCTGGTTGCACGATGATCTCTGCACCCTGCTCAACGGCAAGCAATATCAGGAGTTTGTACCTCACGGTAAGGTAGTTGGCCGCGATCCGTTCAACAAATGGGTGAAGCCATCTTGCGTCATGATCTGCGAGAATGATTACAGCAACGGTCACGGTTTCCCATGGGTTTACAAGGAACTCGGAATCGGCAAGCTGATCGGTGCTCCTGTAGCAGGAACCATGACAGCCGTATGGTGGGAAACGCTGATGGACAACACGCTGGTATTCGGTATTCCTCAGGTAGGCTGCCGCGACATGCGTGGCGTGTTCGGCGAGAACACCCAGCTGAACCCAGACATCGAGGTTTACAACAGTCCGGAAGATTTCATCAATGGTCATGATACCCAGCTCGAAAGAGCCGTAAAGGAAATGATGAAGAAATAAACAGAACGCCCTGCAAGGGTCCAGAAGCCAAACCACTTCTGTCCCTTTGCAGGGCGAATTGTTTTTGTATCTGACAACATTATTTATTAAACCTTATTAACCCACATTATCGGTAAAAACCCTTCTGTCATGACATAAAACCCTCTAAATCTTTACTTTTTTTCTTGAAAAGGGAGAAAAAGCAAGTGAAAAAGCCATAAAATAAAAAAAAATGAGTATCTTTGCAGAAGATAAAAAACAAGATTATGGGATTATTCGGATTATTCAGCAACAAAAAGAAGGAAACTCTCGATAAGGGACTTGAAAAAACCAAGGAGAGTGTGTTTGGCAAACTGGCGCGCGCCGTTGCCGGAAAGTCTACCGTCGATGATGATGTGCTCGACGATCTCGAAGAGGTACTCATCACTTCAGATGTAGGTGTAGAAACCACGGTCAAGATTATCCGCCGCATCGAAGAACGTGTGGCCCGCGATAAATATGTTTCAACCAGCGAGCTTAACCGCATTCTGCGCGAGGAAATCGCCATTCTCCTCTCCGAGAATCACAGCGATGACCTGGCAGACTGGGATCTCCCTGCCGACCATAAGCCTTACGTTATCCTCGTAGTAGGCGTAAACGGCGTGGGCAAGACAACCACCATCGGCAAACTGGCTTACCAGTTTAAGAAGGCTGGCAAGAAGGTTATGCTGGGAGCTGCCGACACCTTCCGTGCCGCTGCCGTAGAGCAGATTTGCATCTGGGGCGAGCGCGTGGGTGTGCCTGTAGTGAAACAGCAGATGGGAAGCGACCCGGCAAGCGTAGCGTTCGACACCCTGCAGAGCGCCAAGGCAAACGGCGCCGACGTGGTGCTCATCGATACGGCAGGCCGACTGCACAACAAGGTGAACCTGATGAATGAGCTCAAGAAAATAAAGGAAGTGATGAAGAAGGTAATGCCTGAGGCACCAGACGAGGTAATGCTCGTGCTCGACGGAAGTACCGGACAGAATGCATTCGAGCAGGCTAAGCAGTTCTCTGCCGTTACCAACATCTCCTCGCTCGCCATCACCAAGCTCGACGGAACCGCTAAGGGCGGCGTTGTCATCGGCATCAGCGACCAGCTCAAGGTGCCTGTAAAATACATCGGACTGGGCGAAGGTATGGAAGATCTGCAGCTCTTCAACAAGACAGAATTCGTAGACTCGCTCTTTAAAAATTAGAAAATGAAGAAAAATCAGATAGATATTATTACCCTAGGCTGCTCGAAGAATCTCGTAGACAGCGAGTTGCTGATGAAGCAGTTTGAGGCAAACGGCTACCATTGCGTTCACGATCCAAAGCGCCCTCAGGGCGAGATAGCCGTCATCAATACGTGCGGATTCATCGAGGATGCAAAGCAGGAAAGCATCGACACCATCCTGGAGTTTATCCAGGCTAAGGAAGAAGGCCGACTAAGAAAGCTCTACGTAATGGGCTGCCTCTCGCAGCGCTACCAGAAGGAACTGGAAGAAGAAATGCCCGAAGTGGATAAGTTCTACGGCAAATTCAACTACAAGCAGCTTCTGCAGGAACTCGGCAAGGCGGAAGTTTCATCCTGCAACGGCCAGCGCCATCTCACCACTCCGCGTCATTATGCCTACATCAAGATAGCCGAGGGCTGCAACCGCCACTGTGCCTACTGCGCCATTCCTATCATCACCGGCAAGCACGTTTCCCGACCAAAGGAAGAGATTCTGCAGGAGGTGCGCGAACTGGTGGCAGAAGGCGTGAAGGAGTTTCAGATTATCGCTCAGGAACTCACCTACTACGGCGTAGATATTGACGGCAAGCATCATATTACCGAACTCATCAGCGAGATGGCTGATATTCCGGGCGTGAAATGGATTCGCCTGCATTACGCTTATCCGAACCAGTTCCCAATGGATCTTCTGGACGTGATGCGCGAGAAGCCAAACGTATGCAAATATCTCGACATTGCCCTCCAGCACATCAGCGACCACATGCTCACCAGCATGCATCGCCACGTAACGAAGCAGGAAACCATCAATCTGCTGAAGGCCATCCGCGAACGCGTGCCAGGCATTCACATCCGCACTACGCTGATGGTTGGTTTCCCAGGCGAGACAGATGAGGATTTTCACGAGCTCCTCGACTTTGTACGCGAACAGAGATTTGAGCGCATGGGCGCCTTTGCCTACTCTGAGGAAGAAGGAACCTACAGCGCCACCCACTACGAAGACAATGTGCCTGCCGAAGTAAAGCAGCGCCGGCTGGACGAACTGATGATTCTGCAGCAAGACATCAGCTCTGAGATTGAGGCTGATAAAGTGGGCAAAACCATGACCGTTATCATCGACCGCAAGGAAGGCGATTACTACATCGGACGAACAGAGTTCTGCTCTCCGGAAGTAGACCCTGAGGTTCTGATCCGTGCCGATGAGAAGCGTCTGCGCGTGGGTTGTTTCTATCAGGTAGAAATTACTGCAAGCGAGGAATTTGACCTCTATGGCAAGGTGGTGAAATAATCATTCTCTCCCCCATAGCCTGGAGTTTTAGAAATTTTGACTACATATTAAATAAATATGAACAATAAGGAATACATCGCTGAACTGGCTCAGCAAACCGGCTATTCGCAGGAAGACACCCAGAAGTTGGTGCGCAAGGCGATAGACGCTATGATTGCCGAGTTTGAGGATGGAGAAGCTGTCTCTATCCCCAATTTTGGCACCTTCGAAGTGAAGAAGCGCATGGAGCGAGTGGTGGTTAATCCTACTACCAAGAAGCGCCAGCTGGTGCCGCCTAAGTTGGTGTTGGGTTTCCGACCGGTTGCTTCGGTCAAGGAAAAACTAAAGAATGGAGGGGATGAGCAATGAGCAAATTCTGTTTAAATACACTCGGAAAACTGCTTGCTGATAAGAGCGGTCTGAGCCAGGTGGAAGCAGAACTCTTCATCCGGAAGATATTTGATGTGTGCAACCAGGGACTCGATGCCGACAAGCAGGTGAAGATAAAATGGCTGGGCACCTTTAAGGTACAGGCCACGAAAGACCGTGAAAGCATCAATGTGAACACGGGCGAGCGCTTCACCATTGAAGGCAGAGACAAACTCACCTTCACGCCTGACAACATCCTGAAAGAAATCGTGAACAAGCCATTCGCCCAATTTGAAACGGTGGTGGTAAATGACGGCGTAGATTTCGATGAAATAGATGAGAAGTTTGGAGAAGAACAGACAGAAGATGCTCCTGCACAAGTAATCGATTTTCTGGACGAAGAAAAAACTGCAACTCCAAATCCGGAGGTTGTCGTAAACGGATCTGAAAAGGAAAAGGAAAAAGAAGCCGAAGACGAACTGGCAAAGCAAATTGCTATTGAACAAGCTAAACTGGAAAAATTAAAACAAGCCCAACTGGAGCAGGAAAGAATACAAAAAGAAAAGCAAGAGCAGGAAAGACTGGAGCAAGAAAGACTGGAGCAAGAAAGACTGGAGCAAGAAAGACTGGAGCAGGAAAGACTTGAGCAGAAAAGACTTGAGCAGAAAAGACTTGAGCAGGAAAGACTGGAGCAAGAGAAGCTTGAATTAGCCCAGCAACAGCAAGCCCAGAAAGCAGTTGTTGAACCTGCAGTACCTGCATCAGATGAATCTGAAGAAGAAGAGGAGGAAGAAGAATCTTCCAATTCTCATCATATTGTTATTCCTCGCTATCTGGTCGTTGCAGTCTGTCTCATCGTAGTAGCTTTGATTGGCGGAATGGGATGGTTTGCCTTCAACTATGGTCAGATGACTGCCCAGCGCGATCATCTAGCCATGCAGCTAAACCAGTATCATCAGGCTCCAGCCAAGAAAGTCCCAGCCAAACCAGCTGCCGCCCCACTCTCTCAGGAACAGAAACTCCGCCAGAAAGCGATGGAAGACAGCATCCGTATGGCTAAAACTGCAGAAGCAGTAAAACTGGCTGAAAATTCGGATGAGGAAAGTGCTAGCGCTGAAAAAGCTAAGCAGACTGAAGCAAAAGAAAAGGCTAAAGATAAAGCCGAAGAAAAGGCTACTTCGAAAATAGCATCATCCCAGTATGATAAGGATGCTCGCGTACGCACGGGAGCTTACCGAATCGTAGGAGTTGCCCAAACCGTTACGGTTGGCGCCGGTCAGACCCTCGAACAGATCAGCACCCGCTATTTAGGTTCGGGCATGGAATGCTACGTAGAAGCCCTGAATGGTACAAGCACCATAAAAGCCGGACAGAAAATCAAGATTCCGAAACTGGAATTGAAGAAGAAAAAGAAATAAAAATACAAACAAAAAAACGCCCTGTAAGAGCAAATGTAATTTTGCACTTACAGGGCGACATTGTTTGATGTTACATTACTTGCCCAACACTTCATCAAGCAAAGTGTAGAAAGCAGGATCCTCGCCAACGATAGTCTTGATTATCTTACCATTAGCATCAATCACAATCTTTGTAGGGAAACCCTGAACAGCGTAGTCGCTGAGAACCTTGCTGTCCTTCGGATTGTAAACATGAATCCATGGCAACTGGTGCTTCTCAACAGCAGCCTTCCACTTAGCCTCTGTATCATTACAATCTACACCAAGAATTTCAAACTTACCCTTGTACTTCTCGTAATACTCCTTCATCTTAGGCATTCCCTTGATGCACCATCCGCACCATGAACCCCAGAAATCGAGAACTACAATCTTACCGCGAAGGCTGGAAAGTTTGAAATCATTTCCCTTAATATCCTTCAGCGTAAAGTCAGGAGCCTCAACACCGGCAGCCTGCACCTTCTTAGCCTTCTCCTCAGCCTCAGCACGCTTCTTAGCCATATCAATCATTGGCTGGTAGAAAGCCTTCATTCTGCCGTTCTTCACATTCTCTGAGAGCAAGCCCAGCAGTTTCTCCATCTTTGCAACATCATCAAACTGCTCGAAGATAGTAGCACAGGCCTCATAATCAGGATGCTGTTTTACGAAATCGAAAATCTTATCGTCCTTTGCCTTTTGCAGGGCAGGAGCCTTCTGCTCATATTCTGCCATGACAGTCTGCTGGGTTTCACCATTCTTGATTCTCTGGTTCAGAGAAGCTTCATAATCTCTCAACTCCTTATTTGCATTCTCCAGCAGGACATCTACTTCATGATACTGCTGATAGAACTTAGAACCCGAAATATCAAAGCGGGTCTTTGCATCGCCCTTAACTTCAGCCTTCTCGCCAGGAACACAAGGCAGATTGAACATAAACTGACCTGCGCCACGATAAGTTTCAGGTGAGAGGAAAACGTATCCGGCAGCCTTATCAAGGTTTGCAGAATAGGTAAACTTGCCATTCTTCACCAAAACCGTATCCATCTTAACATTTCTGCCCTTGTAAACAAGTACAGAATCGGAATTGAAATTCTTCAAATCCACCTTCAACTG
>CATXJC010000049.1 GCA_958369755.1 uncultured Prevotella sp. | reverse complement strand
ACCGTTCTATAGGAATCATACTTTGTGCGGAGAAAGACCGTGTAGAGGTGGAACTCGCACTTGAAGATTTGGGAAAACCTATCGGAGTGGCGGATTATCAGTTGATAGTACCGAAAGAGAAATTACAGAAAGTCCTTGCTGATGAGATAAAGGCATTTAGTGAAGAAAAAGAAAACAAAGAAACATTATAACATGGATATTCAAAGAATAAATCTGCATACATCCGCTTGGCTATGGCACAGCTTTTTGACTGTTCAACAGATAATATCGGATTGCATCTGAAGAACATATATGACACAAATGAATTGAACAAGGAAACAACTACCGAGAAAATCTCGGTAGTTCAACAGTAAGGTGCAAGAGAGGTGCGACGCAACACGCAGTTCTACAACCTCGATGCAATCATTTCCGTGGGCTATCGTGTCAACTCCATCCGTGCTACACAGTTCCGCTAATGGTGCACCTATGTAATCAGGCAGTTCTCTTTGCGTGTTGCCGTTTGACGATGATAAGGATTGAAAGCTATGAGCCTACGGTTGAAATCCCTAGGAGCAGCAGGAAATGACTCAAACTTTGAAAGCTCAGTTGATAATATTGCGAAACACTTAATTATTTGCATGTTTTGTAAACTTTTTAAGAACATTTTCCCTTTTTCTGAAATTATTTTCTTACTTTTGCAAGCGTATTCATTATAATAATGTATAGCAAAGAAAGTAAACATAAGATAAGAAGCGTATGGATTCATTATTTCTACTTCAGTTTGCATGTTTCATATTCATGCTCATCAATGCCATCTTCGTGGCACTCTCTCATCTGTATGTAAGATGGGTGAACAAGCGGTATGAGCGTTCCCGCTGGATGGTCGTTTTCGCCATGATAGGACTGGCGATACAGTATGTGATACAGATGGCTTTCGGATTCCGTGCTGCCGACGACATTCTCGGGGCGGTCGTCAACATCCTCATCTATACCCCCTGCTTCTCGCTCATCGCCATGGCCATCTATAACATAGAGACCACACGTGCCAACCGCAGGAAGATGAACCTTGTATGTGGCGGCATTAACGCAGCCACCCTCCTGGTCTTCCTGGTGGGCATCAGTCTCCATCACAGCCTTTATATCAAGGAAGGACTTTATATGATGCTTGCCCTGTTCTGCATGAGTGTAGCCTACAGCATATCCATGATCGTGCGCGAGATGATCAGGCGCAAGAAGATGTTGGAGACAATGGCAGCTACCGATATGTTGCCCTACGTGAGATATTCACGTGCCAGTGTCTTCATTCTGTTCCTTTCATCTCTCACCATGCCGGTAGTTATCTTTTCCACCACCTTACTGTTTATCATAGGTCCGTTTGTATTGCTTGCCCTGCTGTTCTTCAATCTTACGTTTATCTCTCTCGGTAGCAACTATATCCCTACCGAAGAACTCCTGGACAAGGAAGAGGAATACAATAACTTGGCTAGGACTGGATACAGGTATGGGGGGGGCATCTTCTGCCAAGCAGCATGACTCCGCTGACAGTAGTACAGAATCTTTACATCCGCTTTCCGATGAGCACAGAGATTTCATCCAGAAGAGTCTTGATGACTGGTGCGCCAATTCGGGCTATAAGGACTGTAATGTAAACATGCTTACCCTCTCCCGAACCCTTTCCATCCCCAAGGATGAGTTATCAGTATACTTCGACCAGTATCTGAAAACCACATTCAGAATATGGCTCGGTGATATACGTTTCAATGCGGCAAAGAAGATGATATTGGAATGCCCAGACTATAGTAATGACATCGTTTCTGCCGAATGTGGCTTCTCAGCCCGAACCTATCTATACCGCATTTTCAAGACAAAGGAAGGTTGTACTCCTACCGAATGGCGGGAGAAAATGGCTCCTAATGTAGCCGCAGATGATAAAAAGCAGGACTAACCATTTTTCGATAAATACCAGGAAAACGCATCACTAAAGGGAATAAATCGTTAAAAAGGGTGTCTACTTCCTACGAAGTAGACACCTAAAACATAGGAAGTAGACACATAGACAAGGGAAGTAGACACCTTTTTCCGAAGAAAAACACTATCTTTGCGCCATGGAAAATATAATAGAGACTTTCATGAAAGAGGAACAGGCTATTTTTATAGTGGCATTGTGTCTTCTGTTGCTCGCCATAGTCATGGGCTATGCCATGGTTCAAGACTACAGGATATATCTTGATGAAAACTACAAGGCTCGCTACAGCTTCTGTGATTTCATCAAGAGGGAGAGATACTATATCTATCTGTTTCTCGTACTGACTTTCGTCATCATCCTGGGAATGACAGTATATATAATGGCTATGAGAGGATATATGTAAGAAAGTAGAATAATAATAAAAAAAATTACTGATATGAATAATAAAAAATCTACAATTTCTAAACAATGGTCTTACATAACTGACCTTGTTTCAACTAATGCAGTAAAGAGTCGCAGACTCTCTCTGCTTATGTTGATGTTGCTCACGTTGTTGTTTGTGCCTACACGTATGGTGGCGCAGATAGATTACGACACGTCTGTAAAGTTTAAAGCCTTAGCAGGTAACCCTGTGGGCCACGGTATTGCTATGACTTACAATAATCTCTTTGATGGCAAAAAGACACGAGGTAATTTCTCCATGTGGGGCTGTTATTTTTATGGCAGTGCATATGTCATCTTCGAAGCCAGCAAGGCAGGAGTGCCTGTGGGCTACACCATCACAACGGGTGAAGACAATGCAAGTTTTAACGGTCGCAATCCGTTGTCATGGAAGCTCTATGGCAACAATACAGGCGAAGATAGTAATTGGACACTCATTCAGGAGGTAAGCAACGACGAGAAGCTCGAGGATAAGAACTATGCTTCGTACGACTTCAAATGCGAGGGTTCTACTTATTATAAATATTTTAAATGGGAAATCACGGCTATTCATAAAGGAAATTTTTTGCAGGTAGGCGAGTTTGAACTCAAGCTCAAAACAACCTGTTCGCACAAGAATGCCGATGGTTCGTCTGCCCTTGGCAAAGCTATCGAAACCATTGAGGCTACTTGCGTAGAGCATGGCTATACCACACACAAATGCTCTATTTGTCATTCCATAGTAAAAGTAGATAATAATGATGAGCTAAAGAAGCACACACTCACGTATGTGCAGAAAAAAGATGCTACATGTACAGCAACTGGTAAAAAAGAATACTGGCAGTGCAGTGTATGCAATAAACTCTTCAGCGACGCTAATGCTACTACTGAGATTACGGATGCTGCCAGTCTTGATATTCCCGCAAAAGGTCATAAATACAATAGCGAAGGCACCTGTACTGTATGTGGTGTAGTAAACCATCGCTGTGCTTTGTTCGATAACCTGGATGGTATAACCAATGTTACCATTACTGACAATGATGCCAGATATCCTTGGCAGATGCTGAACTTGGAAGCAGATGGAATGAAAAATCTTGGCTTCGATATTCCAAAAGGAAGCAAAGGATTGATGTCGGATAATTATGATCAGGAATCTACTACATCAAGGACTGTAGTCACGTTCACAGTAGAAAAGCTTATATTATTGACGTTTAAGTATCTCGTTTCTTCAGAAGAAGATGATAAAGCCACTATTACTTTAGATAGTAAAACGTATGGGACGATTAGCGGAATTAAGGAAATAGAGATTAAAGCATTATTATCTGCTGGCAAGCATTCTTTGAATTTGTCTTACAAGAAAGACCGTATGTATAAGAAAGGTGCTGACCGCGCATTCATATACAATCTGAAAACAGCAACCACTATTTCTGACTATGTAGCCCAGTACGATGATACGAACACTACATTGACTTTCAAGAAAGTTACTGATGCCAATATATCAGATATAGTAAACAACAGTGTCATTGTAGACCAATATAATAATGTAAAAGAAATTTGCACAACTTTAGGAAATGTTACTATCAAGAATATCGTTTTCGATGAGAGTTTCAAGACATACGCTCCTACATCGTTGAAAGATTTCTTTAAGAACTGCACAGCATTGGAAACAATTTCAAATATTGAAAATTTGAATACAGCGAATGTGACGAATATGACAAGCATGTTCGACAACTGTCAGAACCTCTCTTCGCTCAATCTCTCTAAATTCAACACAGAGAATGTGACGAATATGTCATACATGTTCGACAACTGTCAGAACCTCTCTTCGCTCGATCTCTCTAAATTCAACACAGCGAAAGTGACGAATATGTGCGCTATGTTCACTCACTGTCAGAACCTCTCTTCGCTCGACCTCTCTAAATTCAACACAGCGAATGTGACGGATATGTCATGGATGTTCTCTGACTGTCAGCTCTCTTCGCTCGACCTCTCTAATTTCAACACAGAGAAAGTGAGGGAGATGTATAACATGTTCAGTTTCTGTCAGAAACTCTCTTCGCTCAACCTCACTAATTTCAACACAGAGAAAGTGACGAATATGGACTATATGTTCAATGGCTGCTCCGATCTCACAACAATCTACGCCAGCGATAAGTTTATAATAGCCGAGTTCAATAATGGTTATAAAATGTTCTATGGTTGTAAATTGCTCAAGGGTGCTCTTCCAAAGTATGACGAAAATTTGACAAGCAGCGATTACGCCAACTACGTGAATGGCTACTTCACAAAGCTGGTAGGCAAGAATGGTGAGGAGAAGATAGGAGCTGTAGGAGACATACTTACTGCGGATAATCTTACTCTTGACGACAACAAGGACTTCGTGGTTTACGAACCGTTCACAGCTAAAGCCGCCTCTTATAGCCGCGAGATGAAGACTGGCACAACATGGGCTACTCTCTGTCTGCCTTTCGAAGTATCGCTCGAAAATAAGGACTTCCGTGCCTTTAAGCTGCTTTCGGCTAACGAGGGAACTAATACTGTGGAACTCGAAGAGATTACGACAAGCATCGCAGCAGGTACTCCTGTCATCATCAAAATGAACGAAGGAGCCACCGAGCTCAACTTCTCTGTTGACAACAAGGAGATTGCAAAAGAAGTAAATACCTCAGAGACAGAAAACGGTAGCTATCAACTCCAGGGCATCTATACAAAGAAGGTGTTCGACAAGGATGCCGACAACAACTGCTACATCGTGAAGGGCGACAAGCTGATGAACCCTGCCAAACTGTTGGAGAATACCAATAATAAGACTGTTGGCAGCAAGCCGTTCCGTGCTTACATGGTAGACAACTCTACTGCTACTGCCGCTGGTGCCAAGATGTTCAGCATCGCCATCGGTGGCGGTACTACAGCCATCGACAGCCTCAACACTATTGCTGACGACAATGCCACATACTACGACCTGCAGGGCAATCGCCTCAACGCTCCTCAGAAGGGTATCAACATCGTGAAGCGTGGCAGCAAGACAATGAAAGTTATCATCAAATAAAAAACTGAGAATTATGAAAAATAAAGAATATGTAAAGCCAGAGATGAATGTCTACCAAATGGAGACTCCATCTATCCTCGCTGGCTCTGTAATAGAGAAAGCAAAGGAAGAGGATTATAACGAAGATGCTGTTAGCAACTATCGCGATCCAAGTGGCAGCATTTGGGCTGATTAAAAGAAGTCTCACCCCTCCCCCTGCCATAGATGGCTGTTGGGAGGGCGTTTTTGGTATGCTCGGCTATGCTACATTGACGGGTTCATACCCCGAAAGGTACCCAAAATAGAAACCGCATGTACGGTGGTGTGAGAGGTCGGAAAACGAAAGTAGGAGAATAACTACTTCGTTTTCCTCCTACTCGATTATGGTGCGAGCTATAATAAACGCAATTTGGACTATTACAAGCGTTTCTATCTCCTTTTCCCTGACATACAGATTGTGAACACATGTGTTCACAATCTTAGTTGGTCGCATATACGCCGCATACTTTCTGTTTCAGACCCCAATGCAAGGCTTTGGTATTTGAAAACCGCAGATAAAGACATGTGGAGTTTTCGTGCGCTTGATCGTAACATATCCACACAATACTATGAGCGTAGATTAGCTGCGCAACGTGAGAAATCGGCACTGCCGGTAGATATGGAAAACTCAACCGACCCATTGGAATATATCAAAAATCCAATGATGGCAGAGTTCATGGGGTTTCATCGTGATGCTGATTATAACGAAAGCGATTTTGAAAAAGCTTTAATTGACAACCTTGAAAAGTTCATCATGGAACTTGGACGAGGCTTTGCCTTTGTTGAGCGTCAACAGCACATAGTTACTGATACGGACGATTTTTATATTGATTTGGTATTCTACAACTATCGCATGAAGCGTTTTGTCATCTTTGAGCTAAAGACACATAAACTCACACACCAAGATATAGGTCAACTTGATATGTATGTACGAATGTATGACGACCTTATCAAAGGTGCTGATGACGCTCCTACTATTGGAGTGCTGCTTTGCACAGATACCGACAATACGATAGCACGTTATTCTGTACTTCACGACAACAATCAGTTGTTTGCAGCCAAGTATATGACTTATATGCCAACAGAAGAAGAACTGCGCAATGAAATTGAACAACAAAAACGTTTCTTTATGGAGCAGCATGGTTCTCGTAATTTATAAGAACTCAAGCTTTGCAAGTTTAGCCCCACACGCCCTGTAAGGGGCGTGCTGCTTCTGGGAGCTTTTGGGCCTTCAGGGCGTGTAGGGCAAAACTTGCGAAACTTGAATAATTCTATATTATTCGTGTTCAATGCTACCCCCCAACTTAGCTTCCCATTCCTCTATCGTCGGCATAGTTCCTTCTAATTTTTCAGGATAGAATTTTTCTAGATCGTACTCAGAAATAGCTATGGGTTGGCTGCTTGATTCCAAGGCATATTGTGCCTGGATACGGTCTTTCTCCTTGCAAATAAGTAAACTTATAGTAGGATTGTCACGCCCCTCTTTGCGAAGAAGGTGGTTACAAGCTACTACATAACCACCAAGTTGCCCGACATCAGCAAAGGTGAATGAACCTATCTTGACTTCCAGAACTATGTAGCATGACAAGTTCAAATTATAAAAGAGCAAGTCGATAAAGTTCTCTTTCTGTAATGTGCGGGTAAAATTGCTCAAAGCTTTCCCTTGTCGTTCATACAGAGACGAATCAATGTAATTGTGAAGGACATTCCTGCTCCAGCCGTTTACTACTGTTTGGTGTATATAGAACAAAGCCTTCTGTGGCTCTGTTAGGAACTTGTCAATCAACAGCATGTGATGCCCCCAAGGAGTTGAGAAAATATCTTTTTCCAATTGGTCAGCAACTTGCTGACCAATTTCTGTGTATGGTAGATACATGCAATAGAAATTCTTCATATAAAGAAGATTCTTCGGTGAAAAGCAAGTTGCCAAAGGATTTAATATCCTTGTTCTCCTTTTGTTGGCTCATTTTCAGATGAGGTGGAACAGGGTTAGGGCTCACCGAGGAAGTAGAGGATGTAGGAGACTTGCATCGGGGTGAACTCCTTGCAGTTCTTGCCGTAACCGGTGGCGGCGAGCTTCTGGAGAAGGTCGGGGATGCGCTGGATCCATCGCATCAGGTGAGCACTGGCTACTGCTGGAGTAGCATCGGGAAAATACAGAAGAGCTAGCTCTTGCTTGGTATAACTTCTTAAATCCATAGTTTTGTTTGGTTTTTTAAGGGGTTTATGATTGAGTTGCGGCTCATAAGCTACTGACTTTTTCATCGTAAGCCTCTGACTTTTGTGCCGTAAGTCTCTGACTTTTTCATCGTAAGTCTCTGACTTTTGCACCGTAACTCCTTGGTTTCCGTTTCGGAAGTAACTGGCTTCTGGGTGACAGGGTGACAGGGGTGACAGGGAATTCTGAAGATTTACTCTCGCGCGGGCAGGCAGGAAAAATCAGGCCGAAAGTTCCTGCCTGCCCGCGTGCGAGGCGAAATGTTGAAAAACTCGTGTCACCGTGTCACCCTGTCACCCTGAACCGGATGAACCGATGGCTTGGGAACGGCTAGAAGGGGGCATCATCATCGCATTGCGGCGGGTTGATACAGACGGATACCTGGTAAGCCTTGATTTCCTCGGCAGTACGGACGATTGCCCTGTAACCACGGCTGTGCTTGGTGCGCATCTTTTCGAATCCGAGATCATTGAAAGCCTTGCCCAGTTTCGAACTGTTCAGCTTCTGGGAGATGTTGCAACTGATGATCTGCATCGCTCTGGCTATGGACACGAACTCCCCTGTCTCCGCCTCCGTTGGCTTTCGGAAGTAGAGATCCACAAGTTCCTGTTCTAGTCTGGGCGCCTCAAAAGCGCGGTTGTGCCGGTTCTGCTTTTCTATCTCCTCATCGGTGAACCAATAGCGGAAATCACTCTTGTAGAGGGCGTAAGCCTGGGCGTAGATGCCTTCGTAATTGAACGGATGCTCACGGGGCGAGAGGATGCTCTCTATCTCGTAGGGCAGCCAGCGACGGTTACCGGTAGGGTCGCTCAAAAACTCGGGATTGTTGCCCGTGCCGCAGAAGGTGTTGATATGCTTGCGCTGCTCGGCATAATGGCCGTATGCCGCCCTTTCGTTGGTATACTGCATCGTTACCACAGCCTTCAGCTGGTTCAGTTCCGACGGACTCATCGTGTCGAGCTCTTCATAACAGATGAGTGCATACTGCGAAAGGGCGATGATATCATCCTTCGTCATGCGCCTGGCATTCGCCTTCGTATAGAAATATTGCTTCAGTTCCGGCGGCAGGAGATAGTTGAACCAGGTGGTTTTGTAGGCGCCCTGTCTGCCGATGAACACCAGGATGACATTGTTGACGGCACCTTCGTCTATCCATCCTGCTATCATCGCCACGAGCCATTTCCTGAGGGCTTCACAGAAGGGCATCACCGGGGTGCCCTTCAGCTTTACCGTGGCAGCGAGTTCGGCAATATAGTCCTTGTCGCCTTCCTGCCAGGGTGGGAGATTCTCCAGATAATCGGTGAAGGGATTGTAGGGCGGGGTATAGTCGCTCTCGATGACATTGATCATGTCGCTCTTGCTCACCCTTGCAGTTAGCGACATGTTGCTCCATTGCGTATTCAGATCGCGGTCCTGGAGGATTCGCCATTTATCCTTCAGATACTCGTAGCGCAGGGTGATGAGGTTGAAGCGGAGTTTGATATGTCCGTCGAGGAAGTCTTTGATTTCATCTACGGTGGCATAGGGAATCTTTCCGGTTTCAGCCTTCATCTTCTGTGGGTGAGTGGTGTTGTCGTAGCACGACTTGAACACCTGTTCTACACTGTCGTATTCGGGAAACTGCCTGATAGCCCATTGGGTGGCTTCTTTCCTGTCGTACCGTTTCTTAGCCATCATGTAGCCCACCCGCATCACATACTGGTTGTGGTTGCCGGGTTCGTACCTGATTTTTTCGTTTTCCAGCTTGGGTTTGACGATCTGCTCGTAGTAGTCGGCGATGCGTTCCTGTTTCTTTTTCTTCTGTGCGGTCTTGAGCGTAGCGGAATGGAAATGGCTGATTTCCTCGGCGCTGAAGGCTGTGGCTTCGGGATTGAAATAGACTTCGGGGTCGTAGGCGAGTCCGCTGAGCCTTGTGATGTTCTTGCAGAGCGGATCGCTTTCCTTGCCGATGAGATGCGCGTAGTAGTCGTTTCCCATGGCGAAGGCGGCGGGATAATCATCGCCTTCGTAGCGGTAGATGACGCGCAGTCCATTGCCGCTCATGGTAACGTAGCAGAGCAGGGTGTGGGCATCGTGGCAGATTCTCTCTTTGAGCGAGCGCAGGGTGCCGTCATCCGGTTTTTCTGTGATGTGGTCGAAGTCGACCAGCGACAGATGTGTGAGGCTCCGGATGTTGTCCTTGCCTTTTCCGCCTTCGAAGATGCAGGCTACGGCGAAGAGGGGTGCATCGTGTTTGTACGACTTATTCCCCGTTTTCCGGTAAGACTCGGTGAAAAACCTGAGTTTCTCATCTTCCTTCATGAAGGTTACCAGGCCTTCCAACTGGCCAGGTGAAGGAATCTTGCTGGCCATGTTAATGAATGTACTGATGTTCATCATCTCCTAAAAAAAATATATTGTTATACAATATATGTATCAGTTATTCGTTTTATTATAGGTAAGCAGATTGTTGAATCTGTTTTACACGATGCAAAGATACTAAAAAGAAAATAAAAACGAGTTCCCGTAGTGGGAACTCGTATACAATAATTATAAATATTTTTAAATTTTTTAAAAATGGAAATTAAAAATTTTCTTGCAGACAACAGCCGTTTCGGTGTTGTTCTGAGTGAAGTGATGAAGAACCATCATGTATCTGGTTCTGATCTGATGTATTATGCTGGGATGCATAAGGAAAACATTTTTGCAATCTAAAAGGGTAAGGGCGATTATCGGCTCAGTGTTTATGTGAGGATTGTTTCAGCTCTTCGGTACTTTATCGAAGATCTGGAAGAATACGCCCGAGTGAAGCAACGCCTTATCGAAGCAGCCTTCGATGATAGTTACTTTTTTAACAAATAATACTTTTGAATTGGTTTTTTAAATTAAAAAGTGGAATCCGTCGGTTGTCGGATTCCACTGATATCGTATTTTCACCCTGTGCGGGTGGAATTTCGCAGATACAGGAATGAGGTTAGGCAAACTGATTTTCGGGGGGATTGGCAGATTTATTGCAAATTTCTTGGTGGTTTCGAGAAAAAGCGTATTTTTGTGGCGAAAAGTTAAACGTTTAAATTAAAAGTTATGGAAACAACAATGTTTAATCCGGTTCAACAACATCTATTAAAGATGTTTG
This sequence comes from uncultured Prevotella sp., assembly GCA_958369755.1. Lineage (GTDB taxonomy): Bacteria > Bacteroidota > Bacteroidia > Bacteroidales > Bacteroidaceae > Prevotella. The sequence goes on along the minus strand of CATXJC010000049.1, from coordinate 1,600 downwards.
CTTTTGATGGTTCTGAAGAAAGGCTTTCTGAGGTGAAAACTGTTTTGAGTGATTACTTTCGTAAGAAAGCTGATACATGTTTGGAGGCACTTTGGGATTCAGGCAAGCTGAATCAGGCAAAGCTTGATGAACTTCGCCATCAGGACTTACATGCAATGCTGAAAAAGTAGTTTTATGGAAAAAATAGTTCTAGATACTAATTGTCTTGTACAGAGTATATCACCAAGAAGTCCATATCGTAGAATTTGGGATAGCTTTTTTGATGGTACTAATCTGTTTTTCAATTCGCAGATGACGCTGATATCTTTTTAGTTCTTTTATGTCCCACACGCCCTGAACCAACGGTCGCCGGCGCGTAGTGGAATTGAAAATGCTGGTCGAAGGGTAAAGCAAAGGTAAAGGGCTAGGCTTCAATGATGTGATGAATGACATATTGGATGATTATCAGGAACAAAGGTATTTTGGACGAAAATAAAGTTGTATATGCAATAGTTTCTTTCCGTTAGGCGTTAGGGAGATACGCAAGTCCGCTAGGCGTTCCTAACGCCTAACGGACTTGCGAGCTGTTGATTTATGACACACCCTCTTGTGGAGATATATGCATGTCATATGACAAAACGTTTTACATGGATAGAGTAGAAAGAGACCTGCATTTCTTTCTACTCTTATTCCTATAAACCTTTATTGGCATTTTACCAAGTGATAACCTTATCTACGATTTCTTGTTGCTCAATGCTGCTTCTTCGCAGATAGATACGTGTCGTTTCGATGCTTTCATGCCCCATAAGGTCTGCAAGCAGGGCAATGTCGTTGAACTTCTCCAAGAAATTCTTGGCATAACGATGGCGGAACGAGTGAGGGTACACCACTTTTTCATTCAAGCCATACTTCATCGCATAGTTCTTCAACTGCTGTGATATGCCTCTTGTCGTGATGCGCTCGCCAAAGCGATTAAGAAAGAGATAGCCACTTGTGCGGTTGAGTGTCTGCAACCACTTTTCTGTTTCCGTGCGCAATGTCTTGGGGATATAGATACGCCGTATCTTGCCACCCTTGGTGTAGATGTCGTAATAGCCTACTTGCACGTGCTCAACCTTGATTTGCACAAGTTCGCTCACTCTGGCACCAGTCGCAGCTAAGAAACGCACCACAAAGTACCACTCCAAGTTGTCTTCCTTCTTCAACTTGTTTTTCAAGAAGGTGTAGTCGGCATTGCTGATGACATTCTCCAGATAAGAACGTTGCTGCACCTTGACCGACTTCAAGCGGAGTTTCGTCTTGCCCACAAATACAAGGTACTTGTTCAACGCCTGAATACGGAGGTTCACCGTCTTTGGTTTGTAAGTCTCAATCAAGTAGGTCTTGTAAACCAACAAGTTTCTCTTGTTCAACTCTTTGTGTCGAGAGCCAAACTCCTTCACGGCATACAGATATGCCGAAATCGTGTTCTTAGCCATATTGCCTTGGCTTAGGAACTCTTCAAATTTGTCTAATTCCATTTCTATTCGTTTATTAGTGAAACATAAAGTTGTCCATATAAATAGGCATGGTATTGTTCTATGAGTTCCTATTATGAGAAGATGCTTGCTACGGGGGAGGT
>CATXJC010000048.1 GCA_958369755.1 uncultured Prevotella sp. | reverse complement strand
ATTTTCACCTCTTTATTTTTCCAAGTGCAAATATAATAGTAAGGGCAAAAGCTTTGTTTATTGCTTGGTTCTTTGAAAGCTTCTGCCCTTTCAGGGCGTATTGGGTAATTTCAACCGTATAGGTCGAACTATTTTTCTTTTAAATCATTTGCCGACTTTTCGAAATCTGCTTTGATTTCATCTAATAGTGGATTTCTGTTTTCTACAATGATAGAAGAGTAGAATCCTTGACCTTCAATGGTTGTGTTAGCAGACTGGATGGTATACTTTTGTGGGTCTGCATATTCCTTGAACCATCTTATAAACAAACGATTTCTAACTTCTTCACGGTTGTCACTTGTGTCGCAAATATATAGTAAGACATTCAAGTTTTGAAGGAAGAACTCTTCAATGATGGCTATAATCGTTGTGCTTATTTTATTATCGTATGAGCCATGGATTTTATTGTCATTGTGTATGCAAAATTGATAGCTCATACAACCGCCAAGAGGAAACTCTTCCGTAAAAGAAATGGTATAGTTAATCCCCTTGTCTGTTGCAAACAGATAATCACCCTTATCTGAGCAGATAACTCGATAAGGTGATTTGCTGTTAATGTGATGTAGAGACAATTCTTTCATGCGTTTGCAAATTTAGCATAAATGTCAATGCCATCATATTGTTTTGCTCTTTCGAGCATCTCCTCTTTATGTTTTAGGAGTTGTTTAAACTTTCTGATGGTTTCCTCCTTTGTATTGTTCTTTGTTGCTTGCATAATAACCTCCTTTTTAATGTTATTGTTATTAATTTGGTGGCAAAGATAAGAAAAGTAAATGAGATATGCAAGAAAAAAGACCCAAAATTTTGTGAAGCCAATTCTTTTTCGTACTTTTGCAGTTGTCTTGCTGTGGATGGCTGGCGATGAGTCGCTGGCTAGGTAAAAGTCCATGGCTTGGCCTATCATAATTAAGAAAGACGTTCTCTACGTTTTCTTCTGACTCTTCGAAATTCGCAAAATTTAATATGGTGTTCAGAGGGAGACAGCAGTGGGCGTCTACCCACTGTGTATATACACATGGCATAGGTGTGCCCCTTCGTCTGAAGGGGTACGCTCTGTGCTATCATATATATACCCGTTAGGCGTAGGCATCTCTGTTGCTTCTTATCCTTGACACCATAGGACCGCGAATCCTCGAAGAGCAAGGGTAATGCGAGTGATAGATTCCCTACGCCTTCCTTTTTGATAGCTAATCAGTTATCCTATTCCTTATCTTGCGATGAGGTTGGACTAGAATCAAAATAATCTTTTAAAATCAGATGGTTTCTGCTTTCGGGAATCGGTGGAGTAATAGGATGGCAAGGCTTTGCTATGCTCCCATCGGCAACGGAAGTTATGGCAAAGAAACTGCAACTCAGCTATAAGGAAATCGAATCCCGTTTAGAATCATTTAAAACTAAAGTGGTGTCAGCCTCTGAGGTTGGCTACGAGATACTGAAGGCTTTTGGTAAAAGCGAAAAGGATGTGTCGAGATACAAGGAAGGAAAGGGTATCTTGAAGACATTCGACGGTTTGCTTATCAAAGGCTTGTTCTGCTATCAGGCTGTAGATACTTTGCATCTTACCACCAGGTTGGAGGCATTGAAGACTGATGCTCAGGTAAAGAAGGCTGCGCCAAAGATTATTGCGGTGAGCGATGGTGAAACCCTCCTGGCTTATGATACTCGTGAGAATGATACTTACGAGCAGAAATTTGTCAAGATGCACAGCGACTTTGGCTTCTTCTATCCTTTGATGAACGTAGAGCGAGTACACACTACGGCAGAAAACCCTGCCGATGTGAAGGCTGCTGAGAAACTTGCCAAGCTGCATGATGAGATTCGTGCTTATAACGAATATAATAGTGATGACGACTTGCACGACCTCAATATCTTCATTACCCGCCTGCTCTTCTGTTTCTTTGCCGAAGACACAGGTATCTTTGCCGAAAATCTCTTTACCAACTTTATCAAGCAATTTACCAAGGAAGATGGTTCCGATCTCGGCGAGATGCTAGGTCAGGCATTCCAGGTGATGAATGTGCCAAACAAGGAGCGTTCGGAAGAACTTACCAAGGAAATCAATCAGTTTCCTTACGTGAATGGCGGTCTTTTTGCCTCTGACATTCCTATCCCAAAGATGGGTTATAAGGCTAGAAAGATTATCATCGAATGCGGCGACTTGGATTGGAAGGACATCAATCCGGATATTTTCGGTAGTATGATTCAGGCGGTGGTGAATCCTGATGTGCGTGCCAAGGAAGGTATGCACTACACCAGTGTGCCTAATATCATGAAGGTAATCAATCCGCTCTTTATGGATGATTTGAGAGGGGAATATAAGAAACTGGAAGAGTTTTACAAGCAGAAGAAGAATCTGTATGATTTGAGCTTATTGACTCATAATCAGTTTACTGACGAGTGCCGACCAATCATTAATGGTTGCAATAGGTTGATGGTAAGAATGAGCAAGATGAAGTTCTTCGACCCAGCTTGTGGTAGTGGTAATTTCCTGATTATCACTTATAAGCAGTTGCGCTTGCTCGAAATGGATATTCTGCATCTCCGCAAGAAATGTACGCAGGAGCAGATGCTCGACTTTATCGATGGTTCGTGCATCCGTTTGAACCAGTTCTTTGGAATAGAGCTTCTCGACTTCCCTCACGAGGTAGCTATGCTTTCGCTTTGGCTTGCCGAGCATCAGATGAACAACAAGTTTCACGCCGATTTCGGTGTGAATGTTGCCGCCTTGCCTTTGCATAATATCGACCAGATAAAATGTGGTAATGCCTGTAGAATGGATTGGGAGGTAGTATGCCCGCATACCAAGGATGAAGAAGTGTTTGTATTTGGAAATCCGCCGTATTTGGGGAGTAAATTGCAAACCAAGGAGCAGAAAGAAGACTTAGAGCATGTATGCAATACTGATAGACGTTATAAGGATTTAGATTATGTAAGTTGTTGGGTTCTCTTAGCAACCAAATTTATTTCTGATGGAAATGCTAAGGCTGCATTTGTAACTACAAATTCAATAACACAAGGTGAGCAAGTTCCAATGTTGTGGCCAGAGGTCTTCTCACAAAATGTAGAAATCATATTTGCATATACTTCTTTTAAATGGACTAATAATGCAAAGCATAATGCTGGAGTATCATGTGTTATTGTTGGTTTGGGAAGAAAGACTAATAAAAGAAAACGATTGTTTGTAAACAATGTCGAGATGGAGGTTGGTTCTATAAGTCCTTATCTGACTAGTGGTTCTGAAACTATAGTCATGGGGTCTTTTCAGCCATTGCAAGGCTTTCCGCCAATGGAAGTGAAAAATATGACATATGATGGTGGTGCTTTTATCTTTGAAAAGGAAGATTTGGATAAGATGCTACATGAAGATCCAACCATAGAAAAGTATATCGTAAAGTTGCAAAGTGGAAGTGATTTTATAGAAAACAAATTCCGCTATTCTTTTTGGATACCGGATAAAGATGTGGAATTAGCATTAAAGCATGATGCAATAAGAAGTAGAGTTGAGAAGGTTAAGGAATTTCGGTTAAAAAGTGGAAGCGTAGCTAAGAGTCTAGCATCTCGTTCTTATGCTTTCAGATTTCCTAAAAGAGCAACTAATCATATGTTTTTAATTCCTAGAACTACTAGTAGCGAAAGAAAATATTTGCCTGTTGGAGTTACTGATAGTGAAACAATAACAACTGATGCTGCTTATGGAATTTACGATGAACCGTTATGGATCTTAGGTATTATAATGTCAAAAATGCAAGTCGTATGGATGAAACCACTATGTGGAAGAATGGGTAATGGATATAGATATTCATCGTCAATTTGTTATAATTCCTTCCCCTTCCCATCCATCTCCGACACCAAGAAGTCTGAGATAGAAGAGGCGGCAACGAATGTGCTTCTGGCTCGTGAAAACTATCCCGAGAAGACGCTTGCAGATCTTTACGACCCGGAAAAGATGCCGGAGGATTTGCGTGCAGCACATGAGGAACTGGATGCCATCGTAGAAAGCTGCTATCCTGGCGCTCCGTTCCCAAATGATGAGGCTCGATTGGAATGCCTCTTCAAACTCTATGAGAAAATGACAGCTGACAAGAAATAATAACCTTTAAAATATTAAACTTATGAAAGTATTATCGGTACAACAGCCATGGGCGACAATGATTTGCTCTGGTATTAAAGATGTAGAGAATAGAACATGGAAACCGAAAGAAAATCCCGGTAGAATACTCATACATGCCAGCAAGAAGTTTAGTATGAATATGCTAGGTGGAATGCCTTTGGAATGGGCGTCAACTATAAGCAACGATATTCTCTTTGGTAATTTACCACAAGCAAATGAGTTTCCTTATGGTGCTATCATTGGATATGTAACGTTAGACAGAATAGAAACGGAGTCTGATTCTCTTTGGGCTTCGCCTGAAGAGTCGCAATATAAGTGGGTGCTCAAAGATGCTTATATGTTCGATAAACCTATAGAAGGCGTTAAGGGTAAACTACATTTGTTTGATTATCCTATTGATGAAAATAATCTTCCTGCTGCCCATAAGGTTGAAATCCGTATGCCTAAGCGTGAAGGCGATGAGCTGGTTGTACCTTTATCAAAGGCTAATTGGGATGGATATGCTACGACAAAAGATAATTGCGACGAGCTTTATTTGACTTTAGATATAGCTCCATACGTGGAAGATGTATTGTGCAAGCCGGATGTATACGACTTGCTCCCTGTACAATCTATTCGTTTGGAATGTGAGGGTAAAAGTCTAAGATACGAAGTTGATGGTAACTCATCTACCTCTTATTATGATGTAGACGAAGATATGAAACATTTGCTCTATGGTTCTATCTTTACAGATAAGCCAATAGAAAGACTACTATGTGTTTATTTCTTTGGTAAGAAACTAACTCATGTGAATATAGAACTCGATGAAATAGAAAAGCAGGTAGATAAAGAATTAAAAGAGAATGGTTTCACTCGTGATGATTTCTCTGCCGAGGAACTCAAGGATTTGAAAGATGAAATAAAAGATCGTCTGGAAGATCCTGATGGGCTTATGCTTGATGGCTTTTGGTCTTCGGAAGGACCTGGACTAAGAAGACAATTTGAAAAAGAAATAGGGTTATGGCCTAAGAAATAATTTTATCATACGCTTATGTCAAAACGAGATAGTTACATATCGCATACTTTAAAAAGAGGCGATTCTGTTTATGTCTATTATTGGGAAGATGACATCATAGTTCGTTTCCAAAATATAGAAGGTAAATTAAAGGCTTTTGTAACCAATCGGGATGGGAAAGTCTTGGAGCAAGATTGGGCTACCAATGAGTATATGCAAAATGCATTAGAAATGGGGGAGTTGATGACTAAAGAAGAGTTTGATAACTTTTCCTATGATGTGGGAGACCAACATTTTGCAACAATAGAAAAACAACTCGAAGCTGGAGAATATTTATGGAATAATAAAAATATAAAGGCTTATGAACAAGATAAATGATAACATCGTTGATATCAAGTATCAGCAAACAGGTAAATCGAGTAATACCAATCAACTCGGTATGCGAGAGATGCAAGCCAAGGCTTACGAAGCCCGCAACCATCGCTTTCTGCTTATCAAGGCGCCACCAGCATCTGGCAAGAGTCGCGCCTTGATGTTCATCGCCCTGGATAAGCTGAATAATCAAGGCATCAAGAAGGTAGTAGTGGCTGTACCGGAAAAGAGTATCGGCCGCTCCTTCCAAAACACCGACCTGATGAAGTATGGCTTCTTCGCCGATTGGAGGGTGGCGCAACAGTATAATCTTTGCGATACTACCGACGAGAAAGAGAAGGCGGTACGCTTTAAAAAATTCTTCCATCAAGATAAAAGCAACATTCTGGTTTGCGCCCATGCCACTCTCCGAAACGGCATGAAGGAAATAAGTGACGAGGAGTTTAATGATTGCCTCTTGGCGATAGATGAGTTTCATCATACAAGTGCTGATGTGAATAGTGGATTGGGCGATATTGTGCGCCGGGTGATGAATAATTCCACCGGTCATATCGTTGCTATGACGGGCAGTTACTTCCGTGGCGATGGCGTTCCGGTATTGAGGGCAGAGGATGAGGCCCGTTTCTTCCCGGTAACCTACAACTATTATCAGCAACTCAACGGTTATCGCTATCTCAAGAACCTCGTCCTGGGCTATCACTTCTATCACGGCAGTTATCTCGATCATATTGCCGAGGTGCTGGATACTACCAAGAAGACCATCATCCATATTCCGAGTGTCAACTCCCGAGCATCCAGCGGTTTGGGTAAATACACGGAGGTGGATGAAATCATCAAGATTATCGGTAAGGTAGAAGAACGGGATTACAACAATGGCGGCATCTATCACATCAGAACCAAGGACGGCAGACTGCTGAAGGTTGCCGATCTGGTGGAAGACCACGCCGAGACTCGCAACCTGGTGCAGGGATATTTGCAGCGGATAAAGAAGCGTGATGATGTGGATATTATCATCGCCCTAGGTACTGCCAAGGAAGGTTTCGACTGGCAATGGTGCGAGGAATGTCTGACCATAGGTGTGCGTGGCTCGCTGACCGAAGTGGTGCAGATTATCGGAAGATGCACCCGTGATTGCGAAGGCAAGGAGACGGCAAAGTTTGTGAACATGATAGGAATGCCTGATGCCAATCAGCCCGATGTGAAGGTGGCGGTGAACGACTTTCTGAAAGCCATTACCGCTTCGCTTCTGATGGAGCAGGTAATGGCGCCTAGTTGGCATTTCAAGACGGTAAAGGATGTGGATAGTGATGAGGGTAGTCCGTTGGATGCCCGTACCCTTGTGATAGAGGGCTTGAAACCTTTGTCGAGCGAGAAGACGAAGATGATTGTAGAGGAGCAGTTGGATGATTTGAAGGCTTCTATCTTGCAAGACGAACTGGTGGTGAAAGCCATCAGCGGAAGTACTACGGCTGAAACCATCACCAAAACGCTCATTCCGAAAGTGATTCGTGAAAAGTATCCGGATTTGAGCGAGGACGAAGTGGAAGAAGTTCGTCAGCGCCTGCTGCTTGATACCCTTGTCAAGGGTGGTGAAGTGGTGGATGATAAGGGAAATCCTATCGACTTCGATGCTTCGGCAAACGATGAGGAGAAGGAGTCGGAAGGCAATCGCCTCATCAAACTGGCAAACCGAATGATTAACATCGACCAGTTGAGCATCAATCTGATTGATTCCATCAACCCTTTCCAGCGTGCTTACGAGGTGCTGTCGAAGAATGTGGATAAGCAGACCCTGAAGATTATCCAGGATACGATGGCTGAACAGAAATTCGATATGACCATCGAACAGGCGATGATGCTGTTCAAGGGCCCCTATAAGCAATGGGTGGCAGAGCATGACGGTCTGCGCCCAGACATCAACGACCCTGATCCGAAGGTAAGGGAACTGGCTGCTGCATTCCAGAAACTCAAGAACCTGAAGATTCGAAAGATGATGGGATTGGAGTATGAGCCGGAAAAGTAACATTCAACATTTAACATTAACATAAATGGATTGGCCAGAAGAATTATTAGAGATATTTGATGACCCCTTGTTGGCGGATGTACGTCCGAAACCGAAGGCACCGACGCCCGATGACAGGCTGGCACAGAAATTGCTTGAAATCAACAAGTGGGTGGCAGAGCATGGTAGCGAACCCACAGCAGATGGTGGCTTGAAAGAAAAGTTGCTTGCTGCATCGCTCAAGGCTCTGCGAACCAAGGCAACAGATAGCCTCAGACAGTATGATGAGTATCAACTGTTGGGATAGGCTATAGTTTTTCACCTTATTATATATAGTGATATGGATATTGATAAAGAATTAGAAGATATATTCAGCGATCCCTTGATGGATGTTTCCTATCAGGAGGCAAAACTCTTCGATGTGCCTGCCGACATGAAAGGCGTGATGGCTCAGAAGAAGGATGCGCCCGACCATGTGGCGCAAAGAAAACTGTGTGAGAATTTTGCGCAGTTTAAGCCGCTCTTCGAACAGGTGCATCAGGATTTGAAGACCGGGAAGCGACAGTTGCAGAGAATCTCGAAGACGACGAGCCTATTGGCTGGACGCTATTATCTTGTAGATGGTCAGATGGTTTTGTTATATGAGATTATTGAGAAGAAAAAGGGTACTAATGGTTTGCCCGATGGCAGAACCCGCTGTATCTATGAAAATGGTACGGAGTCGGATATCTATCTCCAGACACTTCGCAAGAGTGTGGTGGCAAGTGGTTATGCCATCACCGAAATTTTGGAGGAGACGGATGCCCATTTCTTCAATCCTGAGGATGTGAAGCAGGAAGACCAGGTGACGGGTTATATCTACGTGCTTCGTTCGAAATCAGAGAATCCGGAAATTCGTAACATCAAGAATCTCTATAAGATAGGTTTCTCTACGAATAGGGTGGAGGAGCGTGTGGCAAATGCCGAGCATGAGCCTACTTATCTGATGGCACCTGTAGAGATAGTAAGCACTTACAAGATAGTGAACATGCACTCCCAGAAGTTTGAAGACCTGGTGCATCAGGTGTTGCAGACGGTGAACTTCCGTTTCAGGGTGGCTGATGATAAGGGAGAGATGCATGAGGCTACGGAATGGTATCAGGTTCCGCTGGAAATCATCGACAGTATCATTCAGAAAATCATGAATGGCACTATCATCTACTTTGCCTACAATAAGGAACAGCAATGTCTGGAGCAGCGGATAGAGAAAAAGCCATCGCAGTTAAATCTGTCGGGCTTGAAGGTTTTGACGCTGATTATCGAGAAGGTATATTTCGAGGAGATTGTATCTGGTGTGAAGACCGAAGAGTACCGTTCGTTGAAGCAGACCACGCTTAACAAATATACTTATATTGATGAGGCTGATGGCAAGCGTTATCTCCGTCGTTTCGATGCGATAAGGTTTTATGTGGGTTATCATTCGGATAGGGATAATGCCGTGGTTCAGGTGTTGGATACCACCTATAAGGATGGTTTGGTAACTTATCATCTCGGAAAGGTATTGGAGGTGATAAGGGGAAAGGAAAATAAATAAAATAGTTGAAAACCAATAGTTTAAGGTCATAAAATGTGACCTTAAACGCTATTTCTATGTGTTCTAATATAGAGGTTGTTATACGAAGCTTTTGCCCTTACTGGGCGCATTGCTGACTGCGAGTGTACCCAGGGCGCTGCCCTGGGCTACGAGCTTTTGGGCTTTCAGCCCGTTTCAACCATACAGTTAGAGCTCTTTCCTTTATAGTTTTCTTTTGAATTGTCTAATCAAATATCTAGGGCTTCTTCTCATATCCCATAAATCTACGAAAATGACGAGGTCGTTGGCTTCGTCGTAGCGATAGATAATCTTCCAATTCTCCTTGATAATCGCACTATGGTAAGGGCGGTGGAATCGCTTAAGCAATGGCTCTCTGGGTGAAGAAAGAGGATGAAGCATCAGGCGATGCTTGATGTCATCAAGCTCTTTATTAAACCGTTTTACTGAAGTAGCTCCAAATTCGGCTAGTGTGTAAACCACCATATCTCGAAGTTCCTTCTTGAAAGGGTCTAGTAATTTTATATGAGCCATAATCCTTCAGATTTAAGTTCTGCTATAAAATCATCAAAATCTGTAGCCTTGCCTGTCCTTTCATACTCTTCCTCAATAGCTTCTATCCTAGCCACGGCTTCTTCTTCATTAGCCGGATGCCAGCCAACAGGAATCTTATTCCAGTCAATATCTTCTTCTGCACATTCATCCTCGGGAAGTGCTATGGCGGCATTTCCGTGATAGGCTGGTGCAGGCTCTGCTGCGAATGCTGCATCTTTCTGCTCTTCTGGCAATGTATATCTTTTCTCTTTCATAAGCTTGCGTATTTAATCTGCTGCAAATATACGTTTTTTATCTTAATGACGCAAGAAAAAATGGAAAAACTTCTAATTTTAACAAAAATATAGCGCATAATTAGTTGGGGATTCATAAAAAATAGGTAATTTTGCAACCGGCAATTGAATACAAAGTCAATATTAAAAATAAAGAACTATGATTAGATTAAATGTATTTTTTGAGAAAAAGGAGGAGGTAAAGGTTGAGGAAATCAACGCTTTGTGTAAGGAGCTGGTAGAGAAGTCCTTGAAGGACAATGGCAATATTGCCTACGACTATTTCACCAGTGGAACTCGCAATGGTGTGATGATGATCTGCGAGACATGGGAGAACGAGGAGGTTCTGAAAGCTCACATGGCTTCTGAGCATTTCACTACACTGGTTCCAAAGATTGAAGCTCTTACCAAGAATGGCTTGAAACTGGAGCAGTTCACTTTCTAATTTTTTTTCAGACATCAGTCCGTGATGATACATTTTCTTCTTCATCATCGGCTGATGTTCTGCATTATATATTTCTACATAATATATAAAAGGTCTATTTTTATCTTATTGGCGTATGGAAAAGAAAATACCTGTCATTCTTCTGAACTTTACTGGCGTATATAACTTAGAGGCATTTGCCTCAAACAAGAATATCATCCACGTAGATTGCCAGGACATGAAGGGGGTGGATTGCTATTGTGATGAAGAAGGCAGGGAAGAACTGCATCGTCGGCTTGCTCCTTTTCCTGCCGAGGCAATTCATTTCATAGACTCCGGTGATTTTCATTATCTCACAGAATATTGGGTATCCAGACTCCAGGAACCTTTTTCCCTGATCGTTTTCGATCATCATCCTGATATGCAACAACCGGAATGGGAGGGCGTAGTATCATGTGGCGGCTGGGTGAAAGATGTGTTGGAAAAGAACCCGCTAGTCAGACATATTATTATTGTTGGGGCATCGGATGAGTTGATTGCTCAAGTGCCTATTCATCTGAGAGAAAAGGTCTTGTTCTATAGTCAGGCTGAAATGAATCACCATCAGGCATGGCCCTCCAAGGCTGGTAAGCTCATACACGAGCCTGTCTATATTTCCATCGATAAGGATGTCTTAAGAAAGCAGGATGCCATTACGGATTGGAGCAATGGCAACATGACGCTTATACAGCTACAAGCCGTGCTTCGTATTATCTATGCCCATGAGAATGTGATTGGCATAGATATTACCGGAGAGTGTTCTGCTACTCTTGATTATTTCACCGAAGTTGAAGATGCTGCGATAAACAACAAGACTAATGTTGAACTGATGCAGATGATCTTGGCCGAAAGTTAGATTACTTCTGTGAGCTTACCCGTCTGGGAATCGATGATATAACCATGCAGATTGACATCCTTTGGTACAAGAGGGTGAGTACGGATGGTATCAATCGTATTTCTTACAGAATCCTCTGTGTCATGGAATCCCTCCAGCCAATGGTCTAGGTCGATGCCGCAAAGTCCGATGGTGTCGATGATATCCTGATGGATGCCGCGCTTGAGCATCAATTCCTTCATCTGCTGGCCGTTCATGTGGCAGGCACCGCAGTTGGAGTGGGCGATAACCATGATTTCCTCTACACCCAGTTCGTAAATGGCAACCAGGAGGCTGCGCATGGCAGAGTCGAATGGACTGATAACCAGTCCACCTGCATTCTTGATGAGCTTGGCATCTCCATTCTTCAATCCCAATGCCGCCGGCAGAAGCTCTGTCAGGCGGGTATCCATACAGGAAAGGATGGCAAGCTTCTTATCTGGGTATTTGCTCGTAAGATACTTCTCGTAGCCCTTGTTGGCTACGAATTCCTCGTTATACTTGATAATTTCTTCTATAATCATAGTAGTGCAAATGAAATGTGAAACGAATTTTTCCTATTTCTCAGGGGTAGGCTTGAGATAAGCCATGAATTTCTCCGGCTGATAGTTGAGAATCAGTTCTTCCGGGAACTCAGCTTTCTCTACCAGCGGCATGATGTTGCTGTAGTCGGCAATCATGGCAGAGAAGTGGGCATCACTTCCAAAGATGACAGGGGTCTCGTACTTCTTGGCAAGTTCCAGCAGTTCCAGGTTATTGGGAGCTGCCACCGTTTTGTGACGGATGGGAGCCATGGAGTGATTGTTGATTTCGAGCAAGGTATGCGTCTCCTTGGAAACCTTCATCAGAGCCTCGAAATCCAGTTCTGCCGTTCCATCTCCAGGATGGGAGATAATCTGCACGAATGGATTGCGCATGGCATTGATGACACCCTGCGTGTTTTCTTCCTTGGTTCCTCCCTGCCAGCAAAGGCTATGAATGCCAGCGATTCGGATATCAAGTATGCGCCAGTAATCCTCATCGAGGTCAATATCGCCCTGGGTATTGAGGATGTTGAGTTCTGCCCCCAGCATCAGCCTGATTCCATAGAGCTGACGGGGAACGCAATGCAGGTTTCTGAAATAGATGGGATCACAGGTGCCTGGAATATGAGGTCCGTGCTCTGTGATTCCCAGTATTTCCAAACCCTTTTCTTTTGCAGCCATGGTCATTTCCTGCAAACTGCTGAAGGCATGACCCGATGCTATGGTATGTGTATGAACGTCTAATAATGTTTTCATACTGGAAAGTACGTATTTTTTATAAGTGATTGAGAATGAGATAAGTTTTTATCTCATAAAAAGAAGA